>CALAML010000220.1 GCA_937925845.1 uncultured Acidimicrobiales bacterium
GCTTGACCGTCCACGGTGATGCGGCCGGGGGCGAGGTCCATTGGCTTCTTCCCCGCGTTGTTGGCCAACTCTTCGGCTCCAAGGCTACGCAACTTCTCGATCCACCAGGTCTCCGCGCCGCGAACGGCGTAGTGCAGTGGCGTGTCGCCGGAGTCATCGGTGATGGAGGGGTCGAACTCTCGCAGCAGGCGGTTCGAAAGCAGCGTCCAACGGTTCGTATGGAATGGAGTAGCTCCACGATTGTCTCGAACGTCGAACGACGCACCAGCGCTGACCAGCGTGTCGATGGTGTCTCGCCGGCTCAAGAAAGCCAACGTCTGTCCCGCGTGATCCTGGTGGTCGACGTCAGCTCCCGCGTTGAGTAGTAGCCGCAGAACACCGGGGTCAACGCGAAAGAGTGCGGTGCGCCCGGCGTGGTCAACTCGGTTTAGGTCAGCACCACCTGCGATCAGGAGCTTGGCGGAAGCAGTGCTGCGCGATCGCGCCAACGCGGTATATCCGTACTCGTCGACCACGTTCGCATCGGCACCCAACTCAAGCAATGCGGCGATGCCCTTGTTGGAACGAGATGAAACGAACCGATGCAGCAGCGGCCGACCATCGATCGGCGCATCGATTAGGTCAGGGTGTTCGCCGAGCAAAGCGACGACGGCGGCGACATCGATCTTCCGCTTGTTGGCGACCTCTCGAAGTTCGTCGATGCCAGTCGGGGCGTCGTCGGCGGATTCACTGTGCATCGCTTGATTCTGGCGCTTCTGTGCGCTGATAGCAATGGTGAACAGTCAAGCGATCATAGGTTTCGTGCCCGTACGTCCCGCTCACCAACGGCGATCGCACATTCGAGCACTGCGCTCACTGGTTGGCGACTGATGTTCGCTCGGTCGTGGGTTCGATCCCCACCGGGCCCACAAATCAACGATCTAGTCCGCGATCGGGTTCGGGGGTGGGCCGAGGATTTGGATGTCATGTTTGGCGGCGATCTGGGCCACCTGCTCGGGATCGATTTCGATTGGTTCGGGCAGGGTGGTGTTAGGAATTGGCGATCCGAGTGCGGCCACGAAGCGCTCGAACTGCCCTGGGAGGGTGACCTGAAAGATTCGGGCTTCATCAGAGAGGATCTGGAGGGTGTGGGCGAGTCCCCGGGGTAGCCAGACGGTGGAGCCTTCGCGGTGTGCGGCCTCGGCCTCACCGCAACCGAACCACACTTCGCCTTCAACGACATAGAACAGTTCGTCCTCGACGTCGTGTCGGTGCAGGGGTGGTCCGAAACCCTTGGGTCCCACAAACTCCATGGCCGTCAGTGCGCCGTCGCTATCGCTGGAGCTCACCTTGGTGGTCATGAGGTGGTTAAGAAAGTGGTAGTGGTCGCCTTCGTGGCGGCCCACCAGGAGCGGTGTTTGCAGTGTCATATTCATCCCTTGTTTGTTGTTGGTGTTTGTTGTTGGCAGGGTCGTTGGGTGGTCGGCGTACATGCGAGCCGGGAGTAGCTGCGAAAGCTCTTGTGACTGAGCAGCCCGGATCCACGGGCCCGCTCGGTCGCCACGACGCTTAAGAGTTGGCTCGGACCATCTGCACCGGAACATATGTGGTGCCGTTTCTTCCGTCGCCCACGTCGGAGAGCTGTCCCAGAGAGGCTCGGCCCCAACACCAAGCTTCGCCGGTGGTGGTCACGCTGCAGCTGTGGTCAACGCCGACATCGATGGAGACTGTGGGGCGCTGCAGCGTGCCGGTTACCGTCTGAGCGAAATTGCTCGGGTTTCCGGTTCCGTTGCCGAGGAATGGGTCGCCGATGCACTCGACGAAAAGCCCATTGACAATGGCGCAGATCGTGTCCTTGGGCCCCTGAGTTATCGAGCTGGAAGTGGACAAGCTGATATCGACTACCGAGTCGCTGAATATGTCGTCAACCAGCACCGGCGATGGGTGTGGTGGTAGTTCACCCGAGGGGTTCGGGAGGCTGCTGCCCCAGCACATGAGATCGACTCCTACCCTGACGCAGGCGCTTCGGTTACTGACTTCCAGGTCTGTTATTCCGGGTCCTTCAATGTTGTCGACCGGCGTGGGCACGAGTGAACTCTCTCCATCCAAGCCGTCTCCTTGTCGATAGAGGAGGTTGTCGCCGGTGCAATAGACGCGTTCGCTCGTGTAGAGGCACATGTGGACATACCCGATCTCGGCGCCAAGGACTCTTTCATCGCCAGGTTGTGAGAAACCGGCCACCGGAGTGGCTTGATATTTTGAGGTGGTGGAGTCCACTCCTAGTTGGCCAAAAGAGTTGCGGCCCCAGCAGTAGAGGGCGCCACTAGCGAGCCGCGCGCAACCGTTCCACTTGCCAGTCGAAACCTCAACTGCGCGATCGTTTTCAGGAAGCCCAGCTACCTGAACTGGCTCACTTACGTAACCGCCGGTGGTTTGAGAGTCGTCCCCAAGGGAGCCGTCCACACGATGCCCCCAACAAACCACGGGGCCGTCGTCTAGGACTGCACAGACGTGGTCCGGGCCGGAATCGAGATCGATAACGTCGCCCGCCAGCCCCGGAACCGGCGTGAGGTGGCTGCCGTAGTTGACACCGCTGGCGTCGCCTATCCGCCCCGTACATTCGACGGCTCCCGACTCGGTTCTCACACAAGTGTGCCCGCTCCCGACTGCTACCTGAACTATGTCGGTGGCCACTTCGAACGTAGTGCATCCTGACAGCCCGAAGTTTCTCGCACCACCCAAGCCGAAGCTGCCACCGACGCGACGACGTCTACCGTTTTCAACTCAACAAGCACAACAGCGTCGACCACTACCACTGCCCCGACAACGTCGAGTGCGCCAACAGATACGTCCTCGTCGGCTCCAGTCGCCCTGCAGGGGCGACTTCAGGAAGTGGTCGACCGAGGCGAGCTGATCTGTGGCATCAACGGCACCTATCCACACTTCAGTCTTGCCGACGGCAATGGTGGCTACGAGGGCTTCGACGTCGACTTCTGCAAGGTGGTGGCGGCTGCCGTTCTCGGAGATGCCGAAGCTGTTACCTACGTGCCGCTCGTGGCCGCCGAGAGATTTATTGCCCTGCAAACCGGCGAGGTGGACGTGCTCATGCGCAACACCAGCCGCACGGCCACACGGCAGGGGGTCGAAGGCGCGGAGTTTCCCTTCATCACCTTCCACGACGGACAGGGGCTCTTGGTGAGAGCCGACAGTGGCGTCAGGACTGTGGCTGACCTCGCGGGATCATCGATCTGTGTTCTCGACGGCACGACGACACAGTTGAACATCCAAGCGGCGCTGACCGACCGTTCCATCGATGCCGAGTTGATGGCCTTCGACACCTTCGACGAGATCGTCAGCGTCTACGAAAACGGTCAGTGTGAAGCGATGACAACCGACGTGAGCCTCCTGGCGGCACGTCGCCGGGAGGCGTTGGCGGTGCCGGAGGATCACATCATCCTTGCCGACCGGTTCAGCACCGAACCGCTCGGCCCGGTCGTCCTCACCGGTGACGACCAGTGGGCTACGGCGGTGGAGTGGGCGGTGATGGTGACGGTGCAGGCGTGGGAAGTCGGGATCGACTCGACCAACATCGACACCTACGAGGGCGAGAACCTCACGGCTCGAGTCATCACCGGTGAGCTGGATTTCGATCCCGGCCTCGGTCTGCGACCTGGCTACCCCCGTCTGGTGATCAGCCAGGTCGGTAACTACCGCGAGATCTACGAGGCCAACTTCGCCGACTCCGGTCTTACTCTCAATGGTTCGGAAAACGATCTCGTGGCCAACGGAGGAATCTTGCGCGCCGACCCTCTCCGCTAGGAGATTCCTAGCCGGTGCCGTTCACCCGCTAGCGAGCGTTCCACCTGTGGGTCCTGAGGCACTGCCCCGCCACCTCGATACCGGTCCTCGGCCGCTCTTGGCGAGTTGTCCACTCGGTAATGTGCTTTTCGGCAGGTTTGTCGCTTGGGGCCGGTTACCTCTCTACACGATCCACCGAGCGCCGAGGAGGCTGCCATGACCACCGCTTTTGTATTCTCCGGCGGGGCCAGTCTGGGTGCGATCCAGGTTGGCATGGCCCAGGCCCTTGAAGCCGCCGGCATACGACCAGACATGGTGGTTGGCACATCGGTGGGCGCGGTAAACGCCGCGTGGTTCGCCGGGGGAGGCTCGGCCGAAGAGCTGGCCGACATCTGGCGGGGAACCGAGCGGGCCGACCTCTTCCCGATCCGGCCGCTTCTTGGGCTGCGCGCCTTCCTGGGGTTGAGCACCCACTTCGTTCCCGACACCGGTCTGCGTCGTCTACTGAAACGAAACCTGAGGTTCAAGAGGATCGAGGACGCTCCGATCAAGTTATTGGTTACCACCACCGACATTCAGTCCGGCAAGGAGGTGATCTTGGATTCCGGCGACGCCATCGATGCCGTCGCTGCCAGTGCTGCGCTTCCGGGGGTTTATCCGCCGGTCAATATCGGTGGCCGCCTCCTGGCTGATGGCGGAATCGCCAACAACACCCCGATCACGACCGCCGTTGAAGCTGGTGCCACCGAAGTGTGGGTTCTGTCGACCGGATACTCCTGCACCCAGGCCGCCGCACCGAAGACGGCATTGGCTATGGCCATGCAGGCGACTGCGCATCTGGTGCAGCAGCGACTGGTTCGCGAAGTCCCGCGTCAGGACTATTCGGTGCCGGTCTGGATGGTTCCGCCGCCATGTCCCAGCACGGTGAGCCCGGTCGACTTCTCTCACACAGAAGAACTTCGGGAACGAGCTCGGGTGGGGACTGAGCAGTGGCTTGCTAACGGCCGACCGATGGCCATGCCGCTCACCGCGCCAAACACCACCGAGGACTCCGAGTCAGGCAGCAAGCGGCGTCTGCCCCAGCTCAGCCGACTCACCATCCCCACCTCGTTCTTCGAAAAAGCCCCGGCCTAAGCCTTGCGGCGATCTGGTATCCGACCACCGGAAACTTTGCCCAGCGGCTGCCCTAGCTAGTGATCGCTCCACGGGCAGCCGAGAGTTGATCGGCCGGCGCAGACGGCGAGCCTCCAAACGGGCAACAGCTTGTTTCCGGGCCAGTTGAGTCCACCGATCGCCGCCACGACGGCCTTCGATTCGACAGGGGCGGAGGTGGGGCTAGTTGGTGGGGGCGTCGGCGAGGAGATCGAGTAGGGCGACGTCGATGCGGCGATTCTTTGTTCGCCCTTCTTCGGTGAAGTTGTCGGCCACCGGCTGAGTCTCGCCCAACCCGAAGGCATCGAAGCGGTCAGCGGCGATCCCCTTGCCGACCATGTAGTCGACAACGGCCTGGGCTCGTGCTTCGGACAGGACCTGGTTGCCATCCTCGGGTCCGGCGTCGTCGGTGTGGCCGATCACCTGCATGGTGACATCAGGGAACACGACCATCACGGTTACCCCGAGGTCCAAAATCCCCTTCAGGTCCGGATTGAGTTCGGTACTGCCGCTGGCGAACAGGAGCGGTTCGTCGATTCGGACGGCGCCATTTGATTGAGTCGTCTGTGTCGGGTCGACGTAGTACTCGTTGATGACGTTTTCTTCACCGAGCAGCGGCGTGGCAAGACCCACGATGTAGTCGATTCGCTCTTGCGACTGGATCGGTCCCGAGAGAAACAGCTTTCCGTCGCGGTAGACGGCTTCGTTTTCTTCCAGAAGCTCGTCGGTGTTGGCGAGCCGGGTGGTGCCACCCTCGTCGACCTGTTCGGACTCATCGGCCGGTTCAGCGGTCTCATCGGTCGCAGGCGCGGAGTTGTCGGTTTCGTCGCCAGCGCCGTCAGTGTCGTCGCTATCGACGGGGTCCGCCTCGGTGTTGGGAGCGTCTTCAGCCCCTAGCGATGAGGCGGGGTCATCGTTATCGGAGTCGGTGTCGCCCTCCGGTTCGGAGCTGTTGTCGTCCGCTGCCGTCTCGCCACCGTCGTCCGTCTCGGCTTCAGTTTGTTCAGAAGTCTCTTCGGTCGTCTCCGTAGCCTCTTCGGTTTGTGCAGCCTGTTCGGTTTGGGTGGGGGAGTCGTCAGACGAATCGCTCGATGCGAACCACAGTCCGCCGGCCACAAGAGCACACGCCACCAGCGAGCCTCCGCCAATCAACGCCGCCTTGGCCGCCTGGCCAGAGCCCTTGGCACCGGGTGCGTGCCCACTGACGCCCACGGTCGCGTTGTGGGTTTCCGGAGTCGATTCGGAACGCAGCGCCGCTGCTACTCGCTCCTGTTGGGGACCGCTCAGTCGATGCTCAGCCTGTTCCCCACGAGGCGAGCCAGCTGGCTGATTGTGACCCATCGCTGGGCCTGCGGCGTGGCCGTTGTCGGGCTTGGAAGTCATACCTCGATATCGTCCGAATTGCCGCCAAACTTGACCTGGGATCGCGCCGCTTGAGCGCTAATTGGGCACCCGGCCTTCGAGGAAGATGATCCGTAAGCTGCAACGCTCAGGCTCGGGCGCGATGCGCCATCCCAGGTTTGGGTTCAAGTGTTCTCAGATGAGGCGACTGTCGCCTCCAGGCGCAGCTGATCGCGGCGCCGCCGAAAACTTGAGATCGGCGCTACAGGCGGCCGGCGGCCATGAGGTCGGCGGGGTGGGCGATATCGACCACGCCGAGGTAGCCGCCGGCGCTCTTGATGGCATCGTGGGCGGCGTAGCCGAGGAGTTCCTGAGCTCGCCGAGGAAGGTGGCGGGCCACGTCTGGAGGGGTGGCCAGCGTGTTGTTTTCTTCGGTGCGCAACCAGCCCACGACGAAGCTGAGATGGATGCCCCGCCGTTCTTCATCGGCGGTGCTGTTGGTGCCGCCGGCGTGAAACGTAGACCCGAGATAGATCAGGGCTGCACCCGCAGGAATTTCGGCCACGACCAGTTCGTCGTCGGTGGGGTAGCGGCCCGACTCCCATCGGTGGCTGCCCGGGACCACACGGGTGGCGCCGTTGTCCGCAGTGAAGTCAACCAGCGCCACCATCGATGCCACCTCGAGTTCGGGGTGGGGTTTGGGCATGAAGTTCCAAACATCCTGGTCCCGATGTATGTACTGCTGTTGGGCACCGGGGCCGCGCTGGAGGAGATGGCCCACGTTCATCGACCAGTCCGCACAGTTGGGTCCCAGAATGCGCTGGCACAACTCGTCGTAGACCGGGTGGAGCAGCACCTCGTCAACGAAGGTGTTTGAGTGGTTGGCCATACCGGTCACGTGGCTGACGTTTTCGCCGAAGAAGTCGGCGATCACCTCGTTCACAAAGATGCGGTCGGCATGGTTATCGGCGGCCACCACCGGGTCGAGTTCGATGTTGACTTTGTCGACAACCACCGGGTCTAGGAAGTCCTCTACGATCACTACGCCGTCGGCCTCTAGCGCAGCCGCTATCTGATCAGCGTCGTCACCCCGTTGGAAGGTGGAGATCATGTGGGTCCCCCGTATCTGCCCGCTCCGAGCAAGCGGCACGTACTCCAAGAATAGGCCACCGCCACGCCCGACTACACAGAACGACGAGCGAGGTCCTTCCGCCTCGGTTGAACCGCGGCGGTGATCTCTCTACCGGCGAGGCCCTGTTGGTACTGTGTGGAAGCCACTCCTGCGTGAGGTGAGACTCGATAGTGGATCCACACTGGCCTTCCGCCAGAAAGAGCGGCGAGAAGCCGCCCCCATTGCGAAGAAGACCGACTCGTCCGCCCCATGGTGATCAGCCCGACGGGTCATCGAGCAGTCTTCCGCCGGCTGGGCAACGCTCGTACTCTCGTCAGGATGTGATTCGGGCTGGGGTCATGGGCTTTCTTGCCGCCGTTGCCCTGGTGGTTCTGCTCGCTGGTGGCCGCGCCATTCTTCAGGGTGATTCGGATCCCGAAGTAGCGACTCCAGCGGAGGAGTCTGATGATCCGGAATCGGCGGTGTCGGATGCGGCGAATCCAGATGCAACCACAGAGCCCGAGCCGACCATTCCGCCGGTGGAGAGTACGGAAGACGGCGATGCCGACCTGTCGGAGCCGTCAACCTTGAGCGGGGGTACGAACGATGGCGATCTCCCCGGGACTGGAGACGGACAGTTCCGGCTGGGCGTGCACTATCCGCCCTTCGGACCATTTCTGGTCGATGAAGAGGAGGGCCGTTTGGCCAATGCGATCGCCCGCCAGACGTTGGGAGCAACGGAGCTCAGCATCGCCGCCATCGAAGGTGATGATGGTCGCCAGCGCGACAGGTTCACCTGGGTTGGAGCTGAGGACACGGTGGAGCAGTTCGTTGACGATTCCGTCGACGCCATGGTGACAGTGTCGACCAGCGAGGATGTTCTGCGTGATGGCGACCAACAGGGAATGGTGTTGATATCCGCCGCCGATTTCACCAGTACGTTCGCCGAGTACTCCGAAAGCGACCTCTTCTTTAGCACCACCGTGAGCGACGAACTCATGATTCGGTTCCTTGCCGCGCAGTTCACTCCCGAGGAAGGTCCGCTAATCGCCCCCATCTACGAGGCGGGCGACGATCGGGCGGCCAGAAACGCCGCTGCGTTGGTTCGGGCGCTGAATGGTGCATCTCCGAACATCACGTTTCCGTATAGCCCGGGCGAGATTTCGTCGCCCAGTGGAGTCATCCCGGCTCCCCGGGAATCGGTGCCCCACCTGGTGTACTTCGGTGAGGACCATACGGTGGACTTCGTCGAAGAGTTGGCGTCGCTGGGAGTTGGACCGGGACCGGATTCCACGATTTGGATACCGGACCTTCGAGGATTCGACTCGGCTGTCGAGACCTTGGCCGACGAACCAGAAGCACGAAGTGCGCTGCGGACGCTTGGGCGAGCCGCAACGTTTGATGATGAGTGGCGCAACCGACTCCTCGAGAAGGAACCGATCGACAACTTCGAACTCAGCGCCGAGGTCTATGACGCCATCACCATCCTCGCCCTGGCTGGCGAGGCGGCCGAAACAGATAGCCCGGCGGACGTAGCGGCCGAGATCGCCGACATCACCCGCTCGGGGGCGAAGTGCGACACCTACCAAACCTGCGTCGACCTGATCCGCGACGGGCAAGACATCGACTACGACGGCGTGGGCGGCGCCTATGAGCTGAGCGATGCAGGAGAGGTCACCGTCGCCGACCTCGCCGTGGTGTCGGTAGCCCCCGATGGTACTGAAGAGGCGGTCGTCACCAACAACTTCGGCTGAGCTTCGACCGCGCGCCTTCGATCCGCACGACAGGCGCTAGCTGTTGCGGCAGAAGCGGGCGATGCTGGCTGCGGTTTCGTGGCTGATGTCGGGACAGGCGAGGCTGAAGATTTCGGTGCCGTGGATGGTGCCCATCACTTGGCGGCACTGGGCTGACACTCCCGCGTTCACGAGCAGGCGGTAGAACTCGATGCCTTCGTCGCGAAGCGGGTCGCATTCGTTCACGCTGATGACGGTGGGCGGGAGTCCGGTGACGTCGTCGATGGTGGCGAACGATGGCCAGGCCAGGGGGTTCTGGTTCTCCAGTTCTTTGATGCCGTAGGCCATGGCGCCCCGGTTGTTGTGCAGGCTGAGCAGGATGCCTTCGTTCTCGATCGAGGACGGGAACCGCTCCTGGGGCCACTCGCCAGCGATGTACGGGCAGAGCGCGTAGAGGCCGCGGATCAGCCCGAGGTCACCGTCCTGTTTCAGCTTCAGACCGGTGGCGAGGGTGAGGTTGCCGCCGCCGCTTTCACCCGACACGACGATGCGAGCCGGGTCGATGCCGAGATCGGCGGCGTTGGCCACGATGTGTTTGAGCCCGGAGACACAGTCGTTGAGCCCGGCCGGGAAGGGCTCGACCTCGGGGGCGGAGGAGGCGTTGAGGCAGTTCCGGAAGTCGACCATCGCTACCGCCACGCCTTGGTTGGCAATGATGCGACCCCAGCTTCGGTACATGCCGTCGTAGGCCGACATCGTCATCATGCCGCCGCCGTGGATGTAGTAAACGCACGGCAGCGGGTCGTCACCGTCGTTGGTCTTGGGGCGGATGAACTGAATCTTGACGGTGTTGCCGTCGGGTTGGGAAGTGAACTCGACGTCGCTGATATCGAGACCACCACTTGGTGCCACTTCTTCGCTGTCGAGGGCATCAAGCATGGTCTTGATCGCTTCGCGGCTGGCCACCGCCTCCGGCCGATTGGTCTCTTCGAGGAGTGCCTCGCGACTCTCAATATCGTCCGGTGATCCTGACGGGAAGGCCCCCATCAGCGCTTTGATGCGCGGATCAATACGTGGATCATCGGTGATCTTCGACATGGCTCGTCCCCCGGTAGTGGCGTGGGTTGATGGCCTCAAACTACTTGCATCACCAGCCAGTCACCTTGTTGGCCGAGCGGCATCGCCATCAAGAAGCTTCAAGAGGCGCGGTTTTCGGCGATAGTGGTCGGGTTGTTCGCCGCGAAGGAGTGGACGCCCGACCATGGAGTTGAGCGCCCTCGGCGAGCAAAGCCGCAGACCTTCTTCGCACCGGCGCCTTGCCTTAGGCTGATTCGATGAGCACGGAGGATCTTGTTGATGGACTGGATCGCACCGAACAAGCGGTGAATGAGCTGGGCTATCGGGTCGACGAGATGCTCGAGCCGGGCCTCGCCGCCGACGCCGTTCGATCTCTGCTGGCCGAGACAGATCTTGTGGCGACTGATGATGTGGTGGCGTGGTTCGGTTTCGGTGATGGCCGCCGGGCTGGGGCCAGCGTTGAGGGCCTGTTCGACAACAGCGACGTCTTATCTTTGGCCGACGCCATCCAGTACCGGGCGGTGTTGATTGGCGAGGGACACAATCTCGACCGGGCCCTTCCGCTGAGTCGGGGCAAGCCGACGGTTGTCGTCTCACTGGACACCGGTGAGGTCAGGGAATTCTGGTGGGACGAACCACCCCGATCCACCGACGACAGCCTGGTTCAGTGGGTTGAGCGCCAGCTCACGACCCTCTCCGACCGCGGGCTGTGGGAGCGCAGCGAGTGGACGCCGTGTTTCGACCTGTCGTTTCCGGTCGGCACCATCGAGCTCGACGACGGTGGTCGGTCCGAGCTCGACGTCGTGCTCGCCCGCATCGAAGAGATCGGCGCCTCACGCATCCGTATCCATTGCGTCGCAAACGGCAAGGTCCCCGGCAACAACAACCTCGAGTCGCAGCAGGTGGAAGTGGTACGCCAGCTGCTCATCGCCGCTGGCATCGCGGCCCCCAGCATTGAGGTCGACATGGTGGAGTCCCGCAGCGATCATGTCCACGCCATGCGCTTCAGCGGTCGCTGACCAAACCCAGCCCTTGCGGGCGTCGATGCCACAAACGATGACGGCTTTGGTTGCGAGGAGCGTCTCAGGGGAGCTATCCCCTCGGGTCTCTCCTCTCCAAGGGGCGGTGGAGAAGTAGAGCAGTTGTGCCGCGGCGGGCCGATCAACCTGGGTAGCGCACATGGGTGCGAGCTGCACCGACAAGCCGGCGGGAGTCATATTGCCCATTGTTGAACACAGGCGTCGACTAGAGACTTGGCCGCAGAGTCACCGTCTTGAACGACTGGGAGTGAACTAGTGGGTGTGATGTTGCGAAGCGGATCTCAGGCGGGGGATTCCGGCACAGCCGGTAGAGAGATGTGCATGGCGATGGCCAAGCCACAACCTCGGTCTTTGGGCCCAAGCGGCCAGTCGAACCTCTCGAAACTGTTGACTCTGGTCGTTTCCGCGGTTGTTGCCACGATCGGTTTGGCCAGCACCGCTTTGCTCCTTGCCGCTGGTGCGCAGAACACTGCGTCGCCAACATGTTTGTGGCTTCCGATCGATGACGGCACCGGCCAAAGCGCCGTCAATTTTGTTGTGCCCGATGGCGCCAAGGTGCGTGGACCAAGCGGCGAGGAGTTCGGCCCCACAGCGTCTCCGTCGGGGTCCTTCTTCAAGTCGGGTATCAGTGACGGGTCGGACTGGCGAGTGGTACATGAGGTGAATGGGTCCGATGTGTTCGGCCCGGAGTGTGCCCGTGCGGCGGGCGAAGCCGACGGTCAGGTCACCGGCGGCCAGCTCGAATGGCTGAGCGGGGCATCGGTGGATGGCACCGGAGCTTTTGGCAACGCCCGAGTTACCTGGCAGCCCACCAACAGGTCCGGCGAGACGCCCGATGCCTACGAGGTGACCGTGTGGCGTGATACCGGGGGAGGCTCCGAGGTATTCCTGGAGTCGATCGATCGATGACAACAGTCAGGCGGCGGAGGAGTACCACCTGCTGCGGCGGGTCGACCATCCATCGTTGTTGCAGGAGCGGTTTCCCTCCGACGCAACGAGTGCATGGATCGACAGTGCTCCCGGTGGCGGCTTCTACCGGTTCCGGGCGGTCTGGTTGACCAACGGTCCCGCGGGCGGTCCGACGCTGGCCATGCGCAGCCTGCCGAGGGTGCATGCTGTGGGTGACGTTGGCAGCGGGGTGAGTCAGGCTCGATCGATGAATCGCACGGCGACGGCGGCGCAGGTGCGGTTCACCAGCGACCGTTGTGTCGTGGCCGACTATCGCCTTGTCGAGATCGACTATTCCGTTCCTCGTGGGTCTGATCGGTTGGTCATAAAGTCGGACGCACCGGCGGGCAGCCAATGCAAAACCAATCACGTCGCAACGGTCGGCAATGGCGCCGATGCACTGAAGCCCCGCTCCCGGTATCAGGTCACGCTCCGGCTGACCGATCCCACCTCCGGCGAGGTCACCTATGTGGCCGGTCCGATCATCGACGAAGTGGGTGGCTACTGCTTTGGTCGCCAGGCCACGATTCGGGGTACCCGGGGTAACGACCGCTTGGTGGGCACTTCCGGTCCCGACGTGATTGTCGGGTTTGGCGGTGAGGATCAGATTTCCGGCGGAGGCGGCAACGACCTGATCTGTGCCTACGCGAACAACCAGGGCGCATCGGTAATCTATGGCGGTGCCGGTAACGACCGCATTGCCGCTGGCTCAGGCAACGACACCATTCGTGGCGGCGCTGGCAACGACCTGATCCTGGGCGGTGGCGGCGATGATCGGCTGTTCGGTGATGCCGGCAACGACCTGGTCTCAGGTGGTGCGGGCAATGATGCGATTCGTGGCGGCATCGGCGACGATCGGCTTCATGGCAAAGTTGGCAACGACCGCCTGTGGGGCGGTCCAGGCCAAGATCGCCTCTTCGGTGGCGACGGCAACGACGTCTTGTTCGGTGGCCGCGGCTGGGACATCCTCGGAGGTGGACCGGGCCAGGACCGCCTTAATGGCGGACCGGGTCGAAACTCACTCTTCGATCCCGACAACTAGTTCGGCGACCTCCGGTCCGAGGCTCAGACGCTGATGGGAAGTCCTGCTTGGCGGGCTCCGTTCATCAGAGCCATGTTTGGTTTGGCCGGCAGCTCGGTGAGAGGTTCGGCCAGCTCGGCCACGCTTGGGCCATGCTCGGCGGCCAGGGTGGCCAGGTAGTCGAGGTCGAAGTCGTACAACTTAGCTGCGTTCTCTGACAGCACCTGCTTGCGTCGGGCCGTGTCCATGCCGTCGAGCGCGAGCCGCAACGATTCCCGGCTGAACGGGCCGCTTCCTTCGTCGTGGGGATAGTCGTTGCCCCACATCAGCCGGTCGTCGGGCAGGATCTCACCCACCTTCATATCCATCGGCCCCGGCATCGACGCCCCGATAAAACAGTTCTGGGCGAAGTACTCGCTGGCGCTGCGGGCCAGCTTGTCCTCTTCGCGGTATTTGAGTTCGCCCATGGCGCCCATCTGGATGGCCTTGACGATGCGGTCGAGGTCGGCAACCAGTTTGGGCATGCCGCCGGCGGCGTTCTCGGTGAGGACGAACTTGAGGTTCGGGAACCGTTCGAAGACCCCGGCCAGGAGGAGCTGCACGAATGGGCGGGTGCCGTAGAACGCCACCTCGGCGATCTGCAGCGCCTTGCTCGCCGGGTACTTGCCGTAGTTGGGTGAGCCGGTTCCACCATGCACCGTCACCGGAATCTCCTGGTCTGCCAGCACCGCCCAAAGTCGGTCGTACTCCGGGTCGTACAGGGGCCGAACGTTGGTGACATCGGGGGCGATATTGGGCAGCAGTACTCCGCCTCGGAGACCGTTCTCCTTAATCCACGTGGCATCTTCGATGGCGTCATCGATGTCGTTGAGGAAGATCTGCCCTACGCCGGCGCGTTGGCCCGGCTTAGCGTCGCAGAAGTCTTTTAGCCAGCGGTTGTGGGCCTGAATCCCGGCTCGTCGCCGGGGGTATTCTTCGTCGGAGGGCGGACCGGCGAAAAGCACAAAGCCGGGATAGAACGGCGGCACGGTGTTGGGGAACACCACCTCGGCGACACAGCCGTCGGCCAGCATGTCCTGGTCTCGTCGGTCGTTGTCCCAGTTGCGAACCCGCAGGTCGGTGTCACGCAGGTCTTTCCACGGGTTCTTGTAGCCGCCGCGCCACTCGTCGAACTCGGCGAGATACTTCGGGTCAAGGTACTCCCGGTAGGTCTGATGGTTTGCCCCGGCGTGGGTGTCGGCGGAGATCACGACGTATCGCTCTTCGGTCATGGCCTCGACAGTAGTTGTTGATGGCCACCGCTGGTCGGCGAATCGAGCGACCATATCAAACTTCGTTGATTTGGCGGGGTTTTCGGGAGTTGTCACACCCCCTTACTACGATGGGTTTCATGGTAGTTACAGCGCCTTACGAACCTAGGTTTGAGAGCTCTTCTGAGCCGGTTGTGCCGGAGTTTGCTTGGGCTGAGGACGGTCGGGTGTTGCCTGGGGTGTCGGCTAATCGGGCGCTCGAATTGCTGGCTGAAGCTGAGGCGTTGCGGGCTCAGGCGGTGGCTCACCTTTCTGTGGCTGACAATCATGAGATCGCTGCGGTGCGGGGCTATTTGTCGCCGTCGCGGATGATTGCTCATCAAACGTCGGCGTCGAAGGCGGAGGCCGAAATGTTGGCTCGTATCGCCGCGTTTATCGGCCGCCATCCGGTTACGGCCCAGGCGTTGGCTGATGGCCGCATCACCATTGCTTATGCCGATCATCTGGCTCGAGCCGAACTGCGGTTGCAGGACGAGTACGCCCGTGACGAGGAACAGTTGTTGGCTGCATGTGACACTCGGGACCCTGAAGAGTTGGGTCGGTTTGTGTCGCAGTGGCGCCACCGGACTGGCCACCGTCACCGCAGCGCTGGAAACACAACCGGATCGCACCACCGGCCCCGACGAGCCCCGCACCCTGGCCCAACGCCGAGCCGACCGCCTCGTCGGTATCTGTGGTGAAACCCTCGACACGTCTGACCCCATCGACACCCACCACGAGCCCGACACCGGCCATGGACACGGTGCGGGCCCCGGTGACGATCCCAGTGCCGATGAGTCGGTGGTGGAGCGTGAGCCGGTTCGGTTGAGTGCCGAGTCGGCGGAAATGCTGATGAGGCTGCTGTCGGGTGAACCGGTCGCTCCGACCGAAGCTACGACCGCCGAAATCTGTGCCGCTCTGGGGCTGCCAACGTTGCAGGACATTGCGATGGAGGCTCCGTCACGCTCCACTATCGATGTGATCATCGATCTTGAAACGCTTCTTGGTCGCGATCACCCCAACATCGATGGCCTCGTGCAAACGTTGGCCGACGGTCGCCCGATACCCACCGAAGTGTGGGAACTGTTGGCTTGTGACACGTCGATACGGCGGGTTGTGACCAAAGGCAAAAGCCAGGTCATCAACTACGGACGAGCCACCCCGATCATCAGTGACCTGTTGCGGAAACTGGTCCGAAAACGGGACCGGCACTGCCAATTCTCGGGGTGCGACATACCCGCCCGCTACTGCGACATCCACCACCTGGTTCACTGGCATCTCGGTGGCAACACCGATGAACAAAACCTGGCTTGTGTGTGCCGCCGGCACCACAACATGATTCACAAACTCGGGTGGACTCTCACCCGAAACGCGAACGGGCAACTGATAACCACCAGCCCCTAGCCGGGCGCGGCCAACACGCACCAGAAGCCCAAAACCCTCGACCCCACCCAGGCCGAGGGCCCCGCCGCGCCCAGGAAGCGGAGCTAGGCGTTGCTCTGGTTGCCATCTGGCTTGAGGCACTGCCGGGCACGGCCGACACGCACCCCAAACCACAAACTCTCGACCATTCCCAAGTCGAGGGCACCGCCGCGCCCGCAGGCAAAACTACGGAGCGTCTAGCGTGCTGGCTCGGTGCGGCACACCAGGCCGGGGCCGTCAGCCGCAGAAGCTGGTTACTTGGCGAGCTTCTTTGCTGCTTTGGCCCGCTTCTTGCCGGTGAGTTCGAGCTTGGTCAGCTTCTTGGCTGGGCCCCGCCGAGGGCTAGCGGCAAACTCGATGACCTGTTCGCAGGCCTTGTCTGACTGCAGCTTTTCGAACCAGCGTGGACCGTCTTTGGTCTGCACCACTGCGGTTGGCCCCTCGCAGCTGCCCTGGCACTTCACGAACGCTACGCTGAGGCCTGCCTTGTTGGCTCTGGACTCAAGACGGTCGAATGCTTGGCGGTGCGCCTTCTTGCAGTCTTTCCCAACACAGAGAAGTAGGGTGTCTGACTTATTCATGTATAGCTAGCCTAACAGTGCCCTGGTGACTGTTCCAGCACGGCGCAGAAGACACATCAGCAATGCAACAAATGACGACGTTCGCCGAGGAGACCGAAGCCTGATGAACAACGACGAGATTGATGAAGAAGAGGTAATCGCCGCTCTGAACAACATCCTGGAGGCGGAACTGTCTGGTGTGGTCCGCTACACCCACTACTCGTTGATGATCAGTGGCCCTCATCGGATCCCGTTGGTGGAGTTCATGAAGGGTCAAGCGACCGAGTCGTTGTTGCACGCCCAACAGGTCGGCGAAATCCTGACCGGCTTCGGCGGCCACCCGTCCACCGCCATTGCCAACATTGAAGAGACCAACAACCACGGCATTCAGCAGATCCTGCAAGAAAGCCTGGAGCACGAACTGCACGCTGTTGCCCTTTACCGCAGCCTGCTTTCGGTCGTTGCCGACCGCTCCGTGTTCCTTGAAGAGTTCGCTCGGGGGCTCATCGCCACCGAAGAAGAACACCAGCTTGAGTTGCGAAAGATGCTCCGCGACTACGCCATGTAGAGCAGCTCGTTAGCAAATCGCTAACCATGCCGGTAAACCGGTCGATACCGGGTGGATGATGCGGTGGACCTCAAGACGGCAGTCGGCCCGTGCCTGAAACCCGAGCCGATGTTGAACTGGGGTCGAAATCTATCGGTGTCATCAAGGAGTTGTGCGACTCGCTGAGCCGGCCTCGCATTGTCGTTTGCCGAAGTGACAACCTCGTCCGGGTTCCATGTCCGGCCGAACTCCGTGACATTGCCGAGTGGCCGACATTCCTGACCTCGGATGTGGACGCGACCTCCCTTGCGACCTTGATGCAACTGCGGTCGGCAGCTCTCGACGATGAAGCGCCGGTGGCGGCTCGCATCACCACCCGCGTGGGCGTCGAGCATCGTCTGACGATGGTCAACTTTCCCAGCGAGGGCCTGCTGTGCATCGTGGTGTCGGACGATCAGCGCGACGCCTCAGCCGAACTTGGGGCGGTCGACACCTCGCCTTGCTCGATAATCATCAACCCTCAAGGGGTCATCAAGGCGTCGAGCGGTGGTGCGAGCGAACTGTTGGGAATCCCTGAGTCGGAATCGGTGGGCGTCAGCCTCCTCGACCGAATCCATCCCAACCACATGGGCGAAGCCATCGAAGCATTCGTTCACGTCCTGACCGCCGCCGGGACAGCCAGGACGATCCGGGTCCAACTCGACCTGACCGCAGGGTCAGGGCCCGGCGCTGGGACCTGGCGCTGGTTCGAGGCGGTTCTCCATGCTCACCCGGACGGCGAGGAGGACGAGGTTGTTGTGTCGCTGGCCGATATCGATGACGACGTGGCCGCCCGCGCCCAACTCGAGGCTTCGGAGCATCGCTTTCGGGTTCTGGCCGAGTCCATGCCGGTGGGCGTCTTCAACCAATCCGCCGACAAGACGTGGGCCAACGCTACCCTCCGCGAGATCCTCGGCTGCGATGCGATGGAGCACGGTTGGTCACCCCTCTCGCCGGAGGAAATGCAAGCACCCGGGGTTGCCGCTTTCCTCTCTGCGATTCTGGAAGACAACCTTGAAGGTTCGACGTCGCCAACTTCGCTGGGCGTCTCTGGGCGAGACGGATCGAGCCCGAGGAATCGTCTGATCAACTTCTCCCACCGGAGGCGTGGCGAACGCCAGGTTCGGATCACTGTGCTTCAAACCTCCGATGCAAAGAGTTTGATCGGCGCCGTCGTGGACGTCACCACTGAAAGACTTCATGCTGCGGAGTTGGCCGAGCAGGCCCGGACCGACCCGTTGACCGGTCTTGCCAATCGCAAGGCAATCGATGAAAAGTTGAAGGCGCTCGGCTCAGGGTTGGCCGGAGCGCTGTTTATTGATGTCAATGACTTCAAGGAGATCAACGACCGCCACGGCCACGGCGCCGGCGATGAGCTGCTGAGGCAACTTGGGGAGCGGCTTCGGTCGGGCACGCGGGGCGACGATCTTGTGGCCCGTCTAGGTGGCGACGAGTTCTTGGTGGTTTCTTCGGACGCCACAATCGAGGTCCTGTGCCGCATGGCCAAGCGGCTTGAGGTCGACTTGGCCGTTCCGGCCAGGGTTGGTGGCGCGGTCTTGGTCCCATCGCTGAGTATCGGCGTAGCCCATGGACACGCGAGTCGATCCGACGAGCTCCTCCGCCGTGCCGACATTGCGATGTACGCCCAGAAGCGGACTGGTCGACATGGCTTTTGTCTCGCCGATGACGAGTTGATGCAGGCGGAGAATCGTCGACGGGAGCTGACGGAGTCGCTGCCCGAAGCCATTCGCCGCGGTTTCCCACGAGCTATCTCAAGCTTGATCGGCGGTATGTGGCTCAGTTGCCAGAGTCCCCCCGAACGCAGACCGTCGTGTCCGGGCTGGCCTCGATCTGTCGCGGCCTGAATGTCACCCTGGTGGCCGAAGGGATCGAGACCGAGGAGATGGCATCGGCGTGCGTTGACATAGGCGTGACCATCGGACAGGGCTTTCTGCTCGGCCGACCCTCCCCATTGGCCGAACTCGAAGTCGATCAAATCAGACGTCCAGAGGCCATAGCGCGGGTGAAGGGTAGCTGAAGCCAGGGCAGGCGATCGGGTCGTTTTGGATCAATACCCGTGGATCGCAATGGCATCGTTCACCGCGCTTGCCATCGCGGTCATGCCCGCGCTGTTCGGATGGATCGGTGCGCCCCCTGACGGGATCAAACCGACGATCCAGTTGTCTGAGGCACCGGCCGAGAAAATCAAGAAAAAAATGGAGCGCATCGATATCAGCTCAAACCAGTGTGAATGGCATACAAGAAGTCTCCAAACCCTACTCCAGCGGACCGGTCGGGGTTTGTGTCGCCACGTCGGCGCAGCCGATGCTCTAGCGCGGATGACTTGGCGAATGGCTCTGGATGGGTCAGGCTGGACGGGTGTTGTCGGACCACGCTCGTGTCATTGTTGTCCTCGTGGTGCTGTTGATTTGTGCCGCGTGCTCATCCTCTGGTGATGGCGGGTCGGCGGAACCGGCACCCGACGCCGAAGACGCTCCGGCGTTAGAGGCGGACACCTCACCTACAACCGCTGCGACTTCTACCACCGAGGCTGTTGCATCGGCCGCAGAGGAGCCCACTTCGGAGGCGCCCGGCCCCGACAGTGGCGACATCTCCTATCTGTTCGACCAGAACGAGGTGCGAACCTACGACATCACCGTGTCGGAGGAGAACCTAGCCACGATCGATGCCAACCCGGCGGCTGAGGAGTGGGTCGAGGCTGCGCTGGAGTTTGAGGGCGACAAGTTCGGGCCGATCGGGCTGCGGTACAAAGGCAGTATCGGGGCCTGGCTCAACTGTTTGGAAGGCACGCAGAACGCCGACTTCGACAACCCGCTTGCTTTCTTTAACCCGAGCGGCGCCAAGGTCTGTCCCAAGTTGTCGATGAAGTTAAAGATCAACTGGGAGGACTCCAAAGACGAGATGTACGGGGTTCGCACCATTCAGTTGCACTCGATGAACAACGACCCGTCGCAACTGCGGGAACGGCTTGGCTACTGGCTATTCAACGAAGCCGGTGCACCCGCGCCGCGGGCCGTGCATGCCCGGGTGAATATCAACGGCGAATATGCCGGGCTGTTTTTGTTGGTCGAACAGCTCGACGGTCGCTTTACCCGTGATCGCTTCGATGATGGCAAGGGCAATCTGTTTAAGCAGATTTGGCCGGTCAGCTCCGGTGGGCAACCTCAGCCGGAGGATGCGCTGGTCGCCGCGCTACGCACCAACGAGGACGAAGCATCGGTCGAGTTGATGTCGGAGTTCTCCGCCGAACTGGCGGCAGCCTCGCCCGAAGAGGCGGTTGAGGTGGTGGAGCGGTGGATCGACATCGATGAGCTCATCGCCAATCAGGTGGTCGATCGCCTGATCCGCCACGACGACGGCCCGAGCAATTGGCGCTGCTTCGGGGGCGACGGCAACTGCATGCTCAACAACTTCTACTGGTACATGGACCCGACCAACCGCACGGCCCATCTGATTGCCTGGGACCTCGACGTGACCCTCGATTCAATCGAGCATCCGCTGGTACAGGTCAACAGTGCCTGGGGTGAGATTCGCAACGACTGCGAGTCCTTCGATATCGGGATCGGGTTTGTCCGTCAGCGTTCGGCCACCTGTGATCCGCTCTTTGGCGCCCTGCTGACCCACAGCGACCGCTACCAGGCCAAACTCGATGAGCTCGCGAGTGGTCCCTATTCTGCGGAAGCGGTGGAGGAGCGGCTGGCCACCTGGAGCGCCCAGATCGAAGACGCCACCGCCGAGGCCCATGAGGCTTTTGGCGATGAAGCGCTGAGCGTTGAGGAATGGAGAAGCGCCACCGAAACGCTCCTTGACATCATCGATGAGGCACGGACCGAGGTTGTGGCCGCAGCCGAGAACCTGCCTGGATAAGGGTTCGTTCCTGCCTGTCCCAGGGCTGGTCGAAAAAGTTTCGTGAAGCGGAATAGCGAAGTGCCCCATATGGTTGTTAGGTATCCTTAACAACATCTGCAAAGGTAGACATCTTGAAGACAGTCTTTCAAAACCAATCACAACAGTCATCGGAGCTGGATGAACGGCCCCGGTTTGGAATCGGCCACATCACCCTTGACGTCACCGACGTTGCCCGGTCGGTCGCCTTCTATCAGGCGATCGGGATGCGGCTAGTCGTTGATATGGGTGATGCGGCCATCCTGGAACTCCGGGGAGGTACCCACCTCATCGTTCGCCGCAGCCAAAGTGTTGACGGCTCACTTGATCTCATCACCGATGAGATCGACGAGACCCATCAACTCATGGCCGCCAATGGGGCCAACCCCGGCAAGATCAAGCGTGGCTCTCCCCACGATCGCTTTGTGGCCGCTGATCCCGATGGCAACACCCTGGTCGTCGCCTCGAACCA
>CALAML010000221.1 GCA_937925845.1 uncultured Acidimicrobiales bacterium
TCCCTCCTCACCCACGCAGCTTCCTACCCGGGTCATCCCGCAACAGGCCCGTTCAGCCCCGCTAACCGGCGACCCGAGATGGGCGGCGCCGCGCTGGTGGCTTGGCGAAGGGCACCGCTGCTGCTTCACAACCCTCGAGGGCGGCCATGGCCTCAGACCATGGCTCGGCCCAGGGGTCGGCGGTAGCGGCATCGGCCGGGGCCCCGTTCGAAGAAGCTGTCGCCTGAGCGTCGGCAACCACCGACATCCCGGCCACTGCCGTCTCAGCAACCGCCGCCACGGCGGGTGGAGTCGGCGGAGCAGGTGGCGGCGCCGCGGCTGATGCAGGTGGAGCCGTCACCGCACGGGGAAAGAACGGAACCGACCGAGCTGCGGCAGCGGCCGGCAACAGTGGAACCGTCGCTGGTGGAGTGATGGGCCAGGGGCCCGGGATCATCAGCTTTTGGTGGATCCGCAGATCGACTCGACCGACGGCGTCATCAAACCAGACCCCGGCCCAGGCCGACGCAAGGCAAAGGGGAAGCAACAGCGCGACAGCAATCGGAACCACCTCACCGCCCACGCCGGCAGCAGGTCCGAAGGCCATCCATGGCAGCGGAAGCATCGCTGTCACCACCGCAAGGTGTCGCTGCCAGCGAAGGCCCGTGGCCACGGCTCCAACAACAACTCCCCCAGCGGCCCCTAGGAAAGTTGTGACAAGAATCGACCGTGGGTCGACCCATCCCAGAAGCTCCAGGTCTGGGCGCCTTGACCATCGACCGAGCCAGGCCACCTGCGACCGCACGGTGGTGGCCATGGCACCGATTCCGCCGCCAACGAGCGCGCCGTAGCCCGCTCCTGAAACGGCCACCATCAGCCAGTGTCGAAATGTCCGACGCGTGGGCGTGATGGCCCCGACGGCGGCCTCAAACTGAGCCTTGAAGCGGGTGCCACCCATCCAACCGGCGCCCACCGCCCACAACACGGGCACAAGCCCGCTGGCCAGGAACGGAACCCAACCGGCGGCGCTTGCCATGCGGGTGGTCGCGACCAACGCCATTGCGCCAGCCAATCCGCCCAGCACTGGGGCCCGATCCTCCGTGCGGCTCCAACCAGTTACGGCGCCGGCGAGGGTGCCTACGAAGCCACCGATCACCGCGCCAGCGAAGACTGCGGCCAGAAAGTGGGCGAACACATCGGCGGCCACGGGCGCGTCCGCCAGGGAGCTGGCCAGGGCAACCCATACGGCGTGGGCCCCACCAACAGCTGCCCCGGAGATCGCACCGTTGCCCAGGCCATATACCTGACCATGGTCAACCGTGAACTTCACCTGCGGTGAGAGCAACATCAGTCAACCCACCGGGTGCCGTGGTTGATGAGGGGGGAACAAGTGGTGTTCATGTACTCATTTAATCAAACGTTCAAGTAATTGGCAATGAGAAGTTAAACCCATGATCAAAACTGGGGAAAATGGGAGAACTAGCCCCTGAAGTCGGTAACTGGCGCGTAGCTCCGATGTTTTGCTTTGCAACCAGCGGCGCGGTGACGGGCCAGGCTTCACCCCAGCCCAGTTCGACCGAAGGAGGCACACCCGGGGTCGAACCCGATCTACCTATCTGCACCAGCAACGCGGGTTGCTGGCCGCGCTTCACCCGCCCGGTCGAGCAGGTTTAGTCGAGCTCTTGTGTACCCCGGCGTCGGGCTGGTGCTTTGGCGTAGGGCATCGCCGGAGCCCCATTGCCGGAGTCGGAGTCGTTGTCGGTATCGCCGAAGGCGCCCCGCAGTCCATCGAACCATGGGTCGATCGCCGCCGATGACTTCACCAGCTCGAGCGGCAGGTCGGGTGACAATGGATTGCGAGATTCGGTCCGCTCGTCTGCGGTCGGGGCGTGTGCCTCACCGGAAGGGGTGATCGGTACGCGCTGGTGAGCCGGCGTCGGATCCGGGAACGTGCCACCGGGTCGATCAAACCGGCGGGCCGCGTGGGTGAGGCGAGCTTCGTATCGGGCTCCGCCATGCCATCCCCACAGAGCTGAAGCTCCGAGGGGCAGCGGAGCGACCCGCCAGACCTCATCAACCCAGGCTTCCGCCGGCTGGGCATCAACGAAGAGCCGAGCCGTGAGCGCTACAACCAAAGTGGTCAGCAACGCCGCAATCGGTCGAGCCGCCCGTTCCCACCGGCGGCGACCAACCTGAGTACCGACCATGCCGCCGATCGGTAGACCAAAGACTCCGCCCACCACTGCGCCAATCAGCCCGATCCACCAGGTACTCAACAGCCCCAACAAACCCACGCCTTCCTGAGCGATCTGTTGGGCGCTGACGAGCCAGATAAACAGTGTTGCTCCGGCGCCCGCGCCGACCCGGGCTCCTTCGCCGATGCCGTAGGCATAGCCGTGCTCCCGGAGCGGATATTTCATCGGTTCACCGACGGGATGAGCGCAAACACCAAGGTGGGACTACCTTCTCGGAGACAAGGATCAAAAAAGCGGGTCGAGACGAGGACCAGATCCTTTGGGAACCGGTGACAACACAGGTCAACAGCGCCCAACGTGAGTATACGGCAGCAAGACAACGGACCTAGAGGAGAAGAACGTAGTGAAACTGGGATTCAACACCGGCTACTGGAGTGCCGGCCCGCCGGCAGGCGTGACCGAGGCCATCGCCGAGGCCGACAAGTTGGGCTGGGACTCGATTTGGGCCGCCGAGGCCTACGGTTCCGATGCCCTCACTCCGCTGGCCTGGTGGGGAGCCAACACCACCAACGTGCGGCTGGGCACGTCGATTGTGCAGATGTCGGCTCGAACCCCTGCGGCTACCGCCATGGCCGCTATCACCATGGATCATCTTTCGGGCGGTCGCTTCATCCTCGGTCTTGGAGCCTCAGGACCTCAGGTGGTCGAGGGTTGGTATGGCCAGCCCTATCCCCGTCCGCTCCAGCGCACCCGAGAGTTTGTCGAGATCGTCCGGGCCATCGTGGCTCGCGAGGCGCCGGTCGAGTTCTCGGGCAAGCACTACACGATGCCCCATCCCGACGGCACCGGCCTGGGCAAGCCGCTCAAGTCCACCGTGCATCCGTTGCGCAACGACATACCGATCTACCTTGCCGCCGAGGGCCCCAAGAACGTTGCCCTTTCGGCCGAGATTTGTGACGGCTGGTTGCCGTTGTTCTTCGCGCCGAAGGACAACGACTGGTACCGCGATCGTCTGCAGGAGGGCTTCGACGCCGGCGGTCGCCGCAGCTGGGACGACTTCGAGATTCCGGCCACGGTCATCATGGTTCCCGGCGACGACGTCGAGGCCTGTGCCGATTTCGTTCGTCCCTTCATTGCCCTCTACGTGGGCGGCATGGGGGCCAAGGGTCAGAACTTCCACTTCGACGTGTTTGCCCGTATGGGTTTCGAACCGGAGTGCGACAAGATCCAGGAGCTGTATCTCGGCGGCAACAAGCCTGACGCCATCGCCTCGGTCACTACAGAGATGTGTGAGGCCATCGCCCTCCTCGGTCCGATTCCCAAGATCCGCGATGAGATCGCCATGTGGAAGGAGTCGGTGATCACCACGATGTTGATCTCCGGCGATGTGAACATGGTGCGTCTGGCCAGCGACCTCTTCGCCGACTGAGCCAGCGGCGGCGCCCGCCACCGCACCGTTCCCACCACAGCGTCCTCACCACGCGGTCTTTCGCCACATCCGTCCTCACCACGCGGTCTTTCACCACCGAGCGCGGCCGTAGCGCCGTATCGAGATAGTGGCCGCGACTTTGTTGCCCGGGTCGGGTCCGACCACTGCTATGTCGCGGCCATCAAACCCACCATCTCCCGAGCTGGCGAGCCCCACTGAAACTCCGCTCGCACCAGGGTCAGGCCCCACCGCGTCCGATCTCGACTCAACGCCGATCGGCTTCGAGATTTGTCTCGATGACGACCTCTACCTCGAACCGGTAACCGGTGGCGATGCTGACCGTGACGATGCCGTCCGGGTCCTGGATCATGGGAGGGTTGGCGATGCTGACCCTGCGGCACGTAGCCAGAACCTTTTCCTCATCGACCAGCAGAAGGCAGCCTCGACCATGACTCCCGCGGTGAAGTCGATTCTCTCGGGTGCCGCCGTAAGCAGTCTTGGCGGTGGGGCTGACGAACCGCGTTCGGCGCCAGCCCGGCCACAACCGGACGAACAATCGGGATCCCAGGCAGCATCGGACTCCGAAACGGAGTCAGAGCCGGGCCAGCAACGTGTGGCGCCGGGCTTTCGAGGTGGATTGGAATCGCTCGAGGATGAGTTCGACTATCGGCTCGATCCCGACGAGATCGTCGGCGAGATCCCGAGCGACCTTCGCGGCGTGTTCTATCGAAATGGCCCGGGCCGACTCGAGGTGGGTGGTCAGCGTTTCGGCCACTGGTTCGACGGTGACGGCATGGTGTGTTCGTTCACCTTCGACGACCACCACGATCGCACCGGTGGATCGCGGTCGACCACCACCAACGTTCGGTTCCGTAACCGCTATGTCCGCACGCCGAAGTTTGAGATGGAGTCGGCGGCCAACGCCATCCGATGCCGGGGCTTCGGCACCCAGATTCCCGGCGGCTGGAAGGCCAACATCGGCCGTATGCCAAAGAGCCCGGCCAACACCAACACGGTGTTTCACGGTGGCCACCTGCTCGCGCTGAATGAGGGCGGCCGTCCTTTTGAACTCGACCCGGACTCGCTCGAGACCCTCGGCGAGTTCACCTACCGGCGGCGCCTCGGCCCGCTCGATTTCTTCAGCGCCCATCCGAAGCGTCATCAGGCAACTGGTGAGCTGATCAACTTCGGCATGGGGATGGGTCTGGGTCGGCGAGTGGGTCTGGGGCCCGACGGTCGGTCGGCCAAACGGGCTGGTGCCGGGCTCCACCTGTATCGGATCCGCCCCGACGGCGTGATGGACGTCAAGGGTTTTCTCCCGCTCGATCGGCTCCCCTTCTGCCACGACTTTGTCATCACCGATCGCCATGCCGTGTTCTTCCTTGGGTCGGTCACCTACCGCGACACCCACCGCTTCATGTCGGGACAGGCGAGCATCGCTGAGTGTCTGGAGATGCAGCCCGATCTGGCGATGCAGATCGCGGTGGTCAGCCTCAACACGATGCAACAAACCCATCTGTTCGAAACCGAGCCGGGGGCGATCAGCCACTTCGGCAACGCCTTTGTTGATCGCCAGGCCATCGTCGTCGACGCCATGGCCATCAGCGACCCCAACGTTTTTGAGGCCATGGATGCCGACTTTGGCGATGCCGGCGCCACGGGCAGCGAATACCGCCGCTACCGGATCGACCTAACCAGCGGTTCGGTCACCTTCGAGGTGCTGAGCGATCTGGAGTCCGACTTCCCCACCTTCGACACCTCACAGGCCGGTCGTCGCAGCGACGTCAGCTTCACCAGCGGCTTTGTCGATAACGGCGGCGACCGCTTCTTCAACACCATCGAGCGGGTCGACCCGCAGCGGGGCAACCAGCGCGTCACCCTGCCCGCGGGCTCCTACGGTTCAGAACCGTTCTTTGCGCCGAGTTCGAATGCGAGCGAGCGAAGCAGCCGTCGCCGCAACCGGGGCTATGTGCTCCACAGCGTCTACAACAGCACCACCCATCGCAGCGAACTCCACATCCACCGGGCCGAAAACCTCGACGACCAACTGGCCAAAATAACCCTGCGCCACCACATCCCCCACCAGTTCCACGGCAGCTTCCGGCCTCTGTAACGGTTGGCGACCGGCCCGCCCCTAGCCAAAGCGGTGTCGGGAACGTGGGCACCCACCCCGCAACGCCCCAACCACCCTGCGCCGACAGACCCGGTCGGCGCAGCGGCGCCGTTTTGCCACTCGAAGTGGTGAAGTCTGATCGGGTTGAGCACTCTGTGCGGAAATATGGCGCCGCGGCGCCACCCGAACCCTGGAAGCTTGGAGCGATTGCGGTTCTGGGAGATCGCCTGACTTGCTACCAGCGTCCAATTCCCTCGTGACCGACGGGGCGGGTACTCTCGGGTGGCGGCGGCAGGACGGGAGGACACTGCGTGGTTGGGGTGTGCTGGTTGACAACACTTGGCGGGTTTCGACGCGCCTTGAAGCGGGGTGCGGCGCCGTTCTTTGCCGCCTTGTTGATCCTGACCCTGATCCCGGCCGTCCCATCGGCCAACGCTCAGAACCAGATCGAAGCGGACTCCGTTGAACTCGTTGAAGAGGCCGAAATCGAAGGCGTCGATATCGGCCTGCCCACTACGGGCGGGGTCGCCACCGAGGTGCTCTACTCCACCGAGGGCAACCGCATGCGCCGCATCGACACCTCCACCATCGATGCTGCGGTGGCCGATGGCGCCGATCTGGGTGAGGCCGTGGTGGTGCGGTCCGCATCCGACCCGGCACTCGTCAACGAAACCGGGACCGCCTACGACATCGGTCGAGACGTCAACGGCGAGATCTGTTTCTTCGAAGACGGCACCGGCCGGTTTGTGGCCGGCGAGGACACCGGCCAGCCCAACCCTCCTGCCGGTTGGGGCGTCTTTGAAGCCGACGGCACCCAGGCTGGCAAGCTGACCGCCACCTACCAGATCGAGTCTCCCGAACCCTTTGGCTGTGAGTTCGCCGCCAACGGCAACCTCTTCACTTCCGATGTCGGCTTTCAGGGATTTGGCGACGCCAGCGGCCAGCTGATCCTGTGGTTCGATCCCGACTCGACCTATCCCGGGCCGGCGGGCGCCTATCCCGACACCGACGAGCCGTCGACCAACTTCTGCAAGCTGGCCACCGATCTCGGCACCGCCGGTTCGGTGACCATCGATGACCGCGGCCGGGTGTATGTTTCGCAGGCTTCGGGGTTGTCGATCGAGCGCTTCTCTCCCCCGTTTCCCACCTCGGCCGATGCCGCCGGCGGCTGCGGCGACACCGACAACACCGGTGCTCCGTTGGCCGACTCGGTGAATCGTGAGACCTTCGCCGTGCCGAGCGATGGCATGGCCACCTTCAGCGGGCTGGCCCTAGCTCCGAACGGCAACATCTTTGCCGCCAGCGTGTTGACCGGCCACATCGCCGAGTACGACTTAGAGGGCAACCTGGTGAGGTTGATTCTCGACCCGGAGCGGGAAGATCTTCCGATCGCCACCGGCAACCCGCAGTCTCTTGCCGTCGGCTCCGACGGCACGCTCTACTACAGCGATCTCGACCTCCAGGGGGTGCTGCCCGATGTCGGTACCGGGGGCAACGGCAAGCTGTGGCGTATCCGCTTCGATCGCTCCGGTGACCCTCTGGCTCCGGAGATGATTCGTGACTCGCTCCGTTTCCCCGACGGCCTTGGCATCCGCACCGAGCCGTTCACCCTGCCGATCGAATGGTCGACCCAGGCTGGCGGTCCGTTGCGGCAGAGCTTCAACCCGGCTGAGCGGTGGCTCACTCCGGAAACGGCGCCGAACCTGGTGGAGAAGTGGACCCACCCCACCGAAGCGGTCGTTACCTCATCACCGGTGATCGCCACCGTCGATCTTCCGGGCGAGGGGCCGACGCGGGTGGTCTACGTGTCGTCGTGGGACGGCATGTTCCACGCCGTGAGGTTTGATGACGGCTCGGTGGTGTGGCAGGTGGAGTGGGAAGATCAGCCCGGGGCCACATTTGTTGGTGCGGGCGGACCCACCATCGCCGACGTTGATGGGCGGCGCATGCTGATCGTGCCCGGAGGCCAGTATCTCTACGGCCTCGATGCTGCGACCGGCGAGGAACAGTGGCGCTTCGCCACCGGCACCGGTTGCCGCGACCCCCAGACCGGGGAATTCCCGGGCCTCTGTGCTTTTGATGGCGAGCGCAACGAGATCGAGACCACGCCGATCGTGCACAACAACATCGCCTACTTCGGTATGGATGTGAACGACGTGGCGACCGGCAAGGGTGGCTTCTTTGGCGTCGACGTCACCGACGGAACCCTGGCCTGGTACTTCGACGTGGCCACCGGCGCCACCTGTACGCCCAATCCCGGCGATGAGATTCGGCGCTACGACGGCTACCACTCCGAAGCTGAGCTGGGTCTGCCGGCCGGGTTCTTTGCCTCCCGTGCTGGCTGCGATCATGACCGGGGCGTGACCGGCTGCGGCAACGTCTGGACCACGGCTGCGCTCGACGTGGACCGGGAGATGATCTTCTTCGGCACCAGCAACTGCGATACCGACAACGATCCCGCCACGCCGGAGCCGGGCCCGAACATGCCGCCCTTCGACGAGGCGCTGGTGGCCCTCAACATCGACGGCACCGCGGCGTGGCGCTGGCGCCCTCGCGAGGTCGACCCTGATGACCTGGCCTTTGGTGCCGGTCTCAACCTGTTCTCCATCCGGGATCCGCAGGGTTTGGCCGAGCCCGGGGCGGAGCCGGCCATGATCGACGTGGTCGGGATCGGTAACAAGGACGGCACCTACTACGTAGTCGATCGTGATGGCGTGAACGAAGTGACGGGCCTGGCCTGGGATGATCCGGCGCCGCGTGATCTCCCCTACTGGGAAACCAACGTGGTGCCCGGTGGCCGGGCTGGTGGCATCATCGCCACCGCCGCAGTGGATGAGGTTGAGCGTCGGGTGCACTTCGGTACCGCTCCGGGTTTCGACCCTCTCGATCCGCAGCAGCCGACGGTGCACACCCTCGACCTCGACACCGGGGAGATCATCTGGCAGAACACCGACGCCACCGGTTCGGGCGCCGACGCCAGCTTCGGTCACACCAGCGCCGTTCCCGGTGTGGTGATGGTGGGCGCCACCGCCAGCCCCCATCTGCGAATCTACGATGCGGCCGATGGCACCCTGCTCTTTGATGAGATCGTGGGCAACAACACCACCCTCTCGGGCATTTCGTCGGGGGCCGCGGTGCTCGACGGCACCGTCATCGTGGGGACCGGCCTGGGCGCTCGCACCAACGGCGGCTCCACCCCGGGTGATTTCACCGCCAACTCGCCGGCCACGCTCTCCGCCTGGTGTGTGCCTGGCACCCGAAACTGTCCGGGCCCTGAGCCGACTGTCTTGGCCGGCGGCGTGACCATCGAGGAGGGCGACGAGGGTCGCACCCGGGCTCGAATCCCGGTCACCCTCTCGGCTCCATCGCAGGAGGTGGTGAGCGTCCGGTGGTCAACCCTCGATCTGTGGGCCGAGGCGCCGGAGGATTTTGTTGCCGCCCAGGGGGTGTTGTCGTTCCCGGCCGGTCGCACCGAGGCCACCATCGACATTCAGGTCATCGGCGACCTTGAGGCTGAGGATGATGAGTTGGCGGTAGTGGGACTGAGCGATGCCACCAACGCCGAGATCGGCGGCTTCTTCGGTCTCGGCGCCATCCGCATCACCGACGACGACTAGTCCCATCCGCCAGCCGAATCAGTCGTCAGCGTGGCCGCGGCGCCCAAACTCCCAAAATGTCGGAAATATGCGACAAACTTTGTCGTTTTCTTCCGACATTTCGGATAGTTGGTGGCTATTGACGGTCGGTGTCGGCGTTGTCGGCCTCCGCCTTTTCAACGGCGCCGGTGTCGGGGAACAGGTAGCGGATTAGCCCATAGGCGATGATCACCGATCCGAGCTGGGCTCCGATGAAGGCTGGTGCCGAGGCCGGTCGGATTCCGGCGAAGGTGTCGGTGAGGGTTCGGGCCAGGGTGACGGCGGGGTTGGCGAAGCTGGTTGATGAGGTAAAGGCGTAGGCGCCGGTGATGTACCCGCCGACCGCCGCAGCGACGACCGGAAGCGAGTGGCTTCGACTCACGCCGTAGATCACCAGGAGCAGTCCGATGGTGGCGATAAACTCGGCGAAGAAGGTGGCGCCGGTGGCCCGGTCGTTGGTCGACCACACCACCGGGTCGAAATCGAACATGATGTTGGCGCTGACCACGCCGATGGCGCCTCCGGCGATCTGGGCCACGATGAATGCCGCGGTGGTTTGGTTATCGATGTTGCCCATCAGGCGGTCGGTGAGGGTGACCGCCGGGTTGAAGTGGGCGCCGGATACTACCCCGAAGGTAACGATCAGGGCCGCGAGCACGGTGGTGGTAGCCACCGCGTTCTGAAGCAGCTGGATTCCGACGTCGTCGGTGAGTCGCTGGGCCATGGCGCCCGATCCCACGATGGCCGCCAGCAGGAAGGCAGTCCCCAAAAACTCAGCCAGTACTTTCGGACCCAGTCGTGGTGATGTCACGGATGCGATCCTAGGTTCGGTGGCCACCGACCCGACAACTCTCAGCGGCTGACGGTAGAGAGGGCGGGCCGACGCCCGTTCTCTCGGGCCTCTCAAACACGAGGCATGGGGCCGTTCTAAAGTGATGCGGTGCCCGCTCCTCCCAGCACTCCCGACCCAGATCGGTCCGCTCAACCGGCCACAGCTCTGGCTCAGGCGTTGGCTGAACGGGGCGCCACTGTGGCCTTTGGTGTTCCGGGTGGCGGTCCCAACCTGGACGTGGTCGGTGCGATGGAGTCCCACGGCATCCGCTTTGTGCTGGCTCACAGCGAAACCGCGGCCGCCATCATGGCCTCAACATGGGGCGGGCTCAGCGGGTCGGCCACCGCGGTCGTGGTCACCAGGGGGCCGGGCGCAGCATCGGTGGTCAACGGTGCGGCTCAGGCCACCTTGGATCGTCAGCCGCTGTTGGTGGTCACCGACACGGTGCCGAATGCCAGTCGGGACCGTGTACCCCATCAGCGTCTCGATCAGCAGGCGATGTTCGGCCCAGTGACCAAGGCGAGTGGGGTGCTGGGCTCCGATGCCTCGGTTGGGGCGATAGTCAATGCGATCGATCTGGCGTCGGCAACCCCTGCCGGTGCGGTTCATCTCGACTACGACGCCAGCGCCAGCACTACGCTCACCCCCGGTGGGGCCATCGACACCCCCGACCTGTCGGTGCCAACTGCTGCGGACACCACGACAGTGGATGACGAAGGGCTGAAGGAGGCTCGGGCGCTCGTGGCTGCGGCCGAGCGGCCGGTGGTGATTGTTGGCAGCGCCATCTCGTCGCCCTCACCTTCAACCTCTCCGGCATCATCGTCGGCCAAGGACTCGCCCCGTAGCTTGTCAGTCGAAGCGGCACTCCAGGCGTTTGGCGCACCGGTGCTCACCACCTACCAGGCTGTCGGGCTCGTCCCGTCGGAGTCGGAAATCAACGGCGGTCTGTTTACCAACGGCATGAGCGAGCGGCCGCTGTTGGACCAGGCCGATCTGATCCTGAGCATCGGCCTCGACGTGGTCGAGCCGATACCGGCGGCGTGGACCTACTCGGCACCCGTGGTCGCCATCGGCGCTCAACCGATGGCTGATCCCTACCTGCCGGTCGAACTCGAGTTGATTGGTGATGTCGCCGACCTGACCCATCGCGTATTGGTCGACCAGGTGCATCGTTGGGAACCCGGCGCCGGGAGTCAGCACCGCGAGCAGGTCCGGCGGTCACTGGCTGAAGGTGAGTCGTCTGACACCTTCGGCCCTCTCGCGTTGACCCACGCCGTCAGCAACCACACTCCCGGTTCGGCCACAGTTACCGTCGATGCCGGCGCTCACTTTCTCGCCATCATGCCGAGTTGGCCGGTCGCCGAACCGCAGCAACTCCTGATCTCCAACGGCCTGGCCACCATGGGTTATGCGGTGCCGGCGGCAATCGGCGCCGCTCTGGCCCGGCCCGGCGAGCCGGTGGTGGCTCTCACCGGTGATGGTGGTTTGGGGATGTGTTTGGCCGAACTCGAAACCATCGTCCGTCTCGGTCTGCCGATCGTGGTGGTGGTGTTTAACGATTCGGAGCTGAGCCTGATCCGCATCAAGCAGGGTGTTGGCCACGGCGGCGACCCGGCGGTGAGATACGGGCCCACCGACTTCGCTGCGCTGGCGCACGCGATGGGGATGCCATCGGCGGTGGTGTCGTCGCCCAGCGACGTTGGTCGTGAGCTCGACCAGCATCGGTTCGATCACCCGTTGCTCCTCGATGCCCGCATCGATCCAAGTTCCTACCCCCATCTCCTCCAGGTCAGTCGCGGTTAGCCGTCGCAGCATCGCCTCTGGCCATAAGATGAGGCCACACAAGCAGGACACCAACACAGGGGGTATCAACATGGTTACTGTCGCAAGATTTCTTGATGTTTCGGAGGGGACCCAGCCCAACCAGTTCAGCGTTGGCGATCGGGATCAGATCACCTCGATCAGCGAGCTGGATGACACCTACAAGCAGCTGATGGACAAACCGTTGGCCTGCGTGATGGCGGTGATGGGTGGAGATGGCCGGCCCAACCTCACGCCGATGTGGTTCGACTACGAGGGCGACAAGGTGCTGATCAACGTCGCCGAGCATCGCAAGAAGACCGAATGGATTCGAGCCAACCCGCAGGTATCGATCCTGATCATGAATCCGGAGAACATGTATCACTGGATGAGCATCAAGGTCACTGTCGACCGGGAGGTTCACGAGGATGATCCCGAAGAAGGAGCCAAGGTTACCGAGCAGGTGAACCGCATCTGGCAGAAGTACATCGGGCCTGATGGCGGTGACGAGTACGGTCTCCGGGACCCAGGTGGAAACGAGCGCCGAGTGCTCTTCGAGTGCACCGTTGATCGCATCGCCACCTTCGGTGTGCCTGGTTGATGCCCCGTCGCCGCATTGCGGTAGTGGGTGGTTCGTTGGGCGGGCTGACGGCCGCCTGTCTGCTTCGTGATGCCGGCCACGACGTTGTGGTGTTCGAGCGATCGAGCCGCGAGCTAGAAGAGCGCGGCGCCGGTATCGGGTTCCTCAGCGCCACAGCCAAATATCTGGTGGAACGGGCGGGGCTCGATGTTGGCACCATCAGCATCGAGACCCCGTTCATCCGCTACCTGAATCGTGATGATTCAGTGGCCAGCGAAGAGGCCCATCCGTATCTCTTCAGCTCGTGGAACACGGTCTACCGACGGCTGCTGGAGAGCTTCGACATCGATCGATATCGCCTGGCCCATGAGATGGTCGGCTTCGTCGCGAGCGGTGGAGCGCCGGGCCCAAGCGCCTCTAGTGACTCTGGCGATTCGGTCAGCGTCGACTTTGCCAACGGAACCTCCTACGACTGTGAGCTGTTGGTGTGTGCCGACGGCATCGGTTCTATCGCCCGAGCCAAGCTCCAGCCAGAGGCGGCTGCGGCCTACGCCGGCTATGTGGCCTGGCGGGGCATGGTGCCCGAAGCCAACCTGCCGACCGCGGTGGTGGATCGACTCGGCGACGCCATCACCTACTTCGTCTACGCCAACAGTCACATTCTGGTGTATCCGATACCGAACGTGGCCGGTTCGGTGGCACCAGGCGACCGTCTGTTGAACTTTGTCTGGTACCGCAACTACGCCGAGGGTGATGATCTCGGGGATCTCCTGACCGACCGAACCGGCACCCGTCGTGAGCTGTCGGTCCCACCGGGGGCCATGGCGCCCCATCACGAAGCCGAGGCCCGCGCCGTTGCCGCCGCTCGCCTGCCACCCACAATCGCCGCCGTGGTCGACGCCACCGAGGAGCTCTTTGTGCAGAGCATCTACGACATCGAGGTAGAAGCGATGGCGTTCGGGCGGGTATGTCTGCTCGGCGATTCGGCCTTTGCCGTTCGTCCCCACGCCGCTGCGGGAACGGCCAAGGCCGCTGATGACGGCTGGGCCCTCGCCGCTGCGCTTGATGCTCATGAATCGCTCGACGACGCGCTGGCAGCCTGGGAGGCGACGCAGCTCAAGCTCGGCCGATCGTTGCTGGAGCGGACCCGCGAAGTGGGCTCCCGCTCGCAGGTGACCAACACCTGGGTACCGGGCGCCCCCGACACGATCTTTGGCCTCCACCGGCCCGGGGACTGAGCCTGATGCTTGCTGGTGGCCCACGTGCTGTTGTTGAAAGTCCTTGAATGAATGGAACCCGGAGATGAGCGCTGAGCCAGGCCAAGGCGTTGCCGACACCATGGCGCTGGCCGCCGCTAGTGTCCTCGACAGCCTCGACCCAGAGCAGCGGGCTCGCGCCGCCTTCGATTTCGGAGATAACGAGCGGCGCCGCTGGTTCTACACCCCGACCGACCATGGTGGGTTGGCCTTGGCCGAGATGAGTTCGACCCAACACCGGTTGGTCTGGCGGCTGGTATCGACCGGTCTATCCGAAGCCGGCTTCAACACCGCTGCGGTGATCGTCGGCCAGGAAAACGTGCTCGATCGATTCGAAGGCTTCGGGGCCGATTTCGGCCGGGAGCGGGGTCGCGACCCGTTGTTGTACTGGGTGGCGGTGTTTGGCCAGCCCGGCCCGACCGGCACCTGGGCCTGGCGTTTCGGGGGCCATCACGTTTCGCTCAACTTCACCATCGTCGACAACACGGTGGTGGCGGCTACTCCGTGCTTCTTCGGAGCCGACCCGGCCAGCGCTCCCCTGCTCGGACCTCATCTGCATCGCCCGTTGGGTGCCGTCGAGGATCTGGGCCGGGAACTGGTTCATTCCCTTGATGAGGCCCAGCGCCACCAGGCGTTGGTGGCTGCGGTGGCTCCATCGGATCTGGTCGGGTCGAACCGGACCACCCTCGCCGAAGGTGACGAGCGCCTGCTACTGCCGTTGGTGTGGCGCGGTCGGCTCGAAGAGAAGTTCGATCGACTGATGGCCCAGGCCCAGACCAACCTCGATACCGAGTTGGGCACCACCCCCGAACAGCTGGCCCAACTTGCCTTCACCGCAAAGCCCAAGGGTTTGGCCGCTACCGCCATGACCGACGCCCAGCGCGAGCTGCTCCACGAGTTGATGCTCACCTATGTGGGTCGGATCCACGACGATCTGGCCGATGCCCAGCTCGAGCGGGTTGAGGCCGCGGCCAACCAACTGCATTTTCTTTGGGCGGGAGGCATCGAAGCCGGCCAGCCCCACTACTACCGGATTCAGGGCGGCGATCTTTTTGTGGAGTACGACAACGCGCCCCGGAGCGGGAACCACGTCCACACCGTCTGGCGCGACCTCCGAACCGACTTCGGCGGCGACCCGCTAGCCGAGCACTACACCGCAGGCCACCACGCCCACTAACGAAATTTAGCGACTGGATAGAGCAACGGGCTCCCACCGTGGGTCCGTGTCCGCTTACCGTTAGAGGCATCGCCGTCAACGTAGAGTGGTGGCCTATGGCCAAAGATCTGAGCCGGTATCTCGAAGCCGAGAAACGCCTGTGGGAGCATCTCGGTGTGACTCCGGTGGATCGGCGGGTGAAGCTGGTGGCGGGTGGCGAGCTTCGGGTGCAGGAACTGGGCGAGGGACCACCGGTGGTGTTCATCCATGGCGGCTCGATTTCGGGCGCGAGTTGGTCGAAGCTGGCCGCCGCCCTCAGCGGCGTGCGGGCGATCATGATCGACCGCCCCGGCTGTGGGCTCTCGGACCCGATCGTCGGCGAACCGTTTCGCCAACTGGCCGACGTTGAGCGCTATGCCGACGGGTTGCTGAGCCAGATCCTGGACGCGCTCGAGCTTGAAGAGGCGGTCGTCGCCGCCAGTTCCTACGGCGGCTATCTCGCCTTTCGAGGTGCGGCCGCCCACCCGGAACGGGTGAGTAAGCTGATCGAGTACAGCTGGCTCGTTGGGGCACCCGCGGCCGCGGCTCCCCTGCCGGAGCGCATCACCAGCCTGCCGGGTGTCGACCTGATCGACCGTGGGGTAAATGCGCTGATGACCAGGGTGCCGATGAGTCGGGGCATGGTGAAGGCCTCGCTGAGCCAGATCGGGCTGGGGAAGGCGTTCAAGTCGGGCGCCTTCGACGATATCGCCCTCGATTGGGCCCATGCGCTGCTTCGCCATACCGACACCCTCGCCAACGACATTGCGTCAACCTCTCCGGTGTTTTCTCCGGTCAAGGGCCAAGCCGACGGCGTACCGCTTACCGACAAGCTGCTCTCTCGGTTGACCATGCCGGTACTCTTCCTTTGGGGTGAGGAGGATCCGAATGGCGGAGCCGAGATCGCCGCCGAGTTCGCGCCGCGGCTACCGAACGCCGAGTTGGTCATCGTGCCGGGCGCCGAGCACGCCCCCTGGCTCGACGACCTGGAGTTGTGCGTTCGCCACACCGAGGAGTTCATCGCCCACTAGTGTCCTGTTAGTGAAGTCCGTTGATGAAAACGGCGAGCTATCGGTGTCCCTCCCAAGGACGCAGAACCGCCACAACTCGGTGTTATGGCGCTTTCGAGGACGCCGGGAGGGGCTCCGAGAGCCGTCGAATTCGTGACATGACTTTGCTGACAGGACACTAGGTCGACGGACCTCGATTCCACGGAACTTGGTGACGCCCCTGAGGGTCCGCATTGGTAGTTCGTCGGTCGCTGCCGGGCCGGAGATGCGCGCCGCAAGCTACCGTGGTGTTGAAGCTGCTACTGAGGGGTGAGCCGATGCATGATCTGGTGATTCGGGGCGGTCGGGTGCTCGACGGCACCGGAGCCGATGAAGTGGCGGCCGATATTGCCATCACCGACGACCGCATCACCGCCGTTGGCGAGGTGACCGGGTCGGCCACTCGAGAGATCGACGCCGATGGGCTACTGGTGACGCCCGGCTTTGTCGATATGCATACGCACTACGATGCCCAGGTCACGTGGGACCCCTATCTCACCCCCGCGGGCTGGCACGGGGTGACCACCGTGGTGATGGGCAACTGCGGTGTCGGCTTTGCCCCGGCCGCGCCGGAGAAGCGGGACTGGCTGATCGGTCTGATGGAGGGGGTGGAGGACATTCCCGGCGCCGCGCTGGCCGATGGCATCAGCTGGGAGTGGGAGACCTTCCCGGAATACCTCGACGCCCTCGATGCCCGGCAGTGGATCGCCGATGTCGGCACCCAGATGCCCCATGGGGCGCTGCGGGCCTATGTGATGGGTGACCGGGCTGCCGACGGTATTGAGGCCAACGCAGACGACATCGGCCGGATGGCAGTGCTGACTGAAGAGGCGTTGCGGGCCGGAGCCCTCGGCTTCTCCACCAGCCGCACACCGCTGCACAAGTCGGTCGACGGCGAGCTGGTGCCCGGCACTTCGGCCGACACCACCGAGTTGATCGGTATCGCCGAGGCTATGGCCGCGGCCGGTCACGGCGTGTTTGAGTGTGCCCTGCATCATCCCGAGGTGCCAGCGTCGTTCGGGTGGCTTCGCCAGGTGGCATCGATCACCGAGAAGCCGGTGGTGTTTAACTTCAACATCAGCGATCTTGCTCCTGACCTTTGGCGTGAGGTGCTCGGTCTGTGTGAACAGGCCCATGCCGATGGACTGCCGGTGCACGGCCAGATCGCCGGTCGCCCGGTTGGGGTGTTGCAGTGCTGGGACGGCACGGTGAACCCGTTTATGGGTCGGCCGAGCTACGAAGCGCTGGCTCACTTGGACCCGGAGGCCCGTCGGCAGCGCCTCGCTCAACCAGGAGTTCGGAGCGCCATCCTAGGCGAACGGGCCGAGGGCCTGAGCGCCTTCATGACCTTCATGACCACCCGGTGGGACAAGATGTGGGCCTTCACCGGCGACGCCGACTACGAGCCCGACCCCGCGGAATCGATCGGGGCCCGGGCTCAGGCGGTGGGCGTATCGCCGGCCGAGTTGGCCTATGACCACCTGTGCACCAGCGAGGGACAGGGGCTGATCTACTTTCCGTTCCTGAACTACTTCACCGAGGATCTCGATCCGCTGTGGGAGATGCATCGCCATCCTCTGACCCGGATGGGTCTGGCCGATGGTGGCGCCCACTGCGGGGCGATCTGTGACGGCGGCATGCCTACGTTTATGCTCAGCTTCTGGACCCGGGACCGCACCCGCGGCGAGCGGTTGGCGCTCCCCCACGTGATCCATCGCCAGACTCAGCAGACGGCGGAGTTCTACGGCATGTTCGACCGCGGTGTTCTTGCTCCCGGAATGCGGGCCGACATCAACGTGATCGACTACGACAACCTGTCGGTGCCAGCACCACGTATGGCATGGGACCTACCAACCGGGGCTCCTCGCTTCGTCCAGCCAGCCAACGGCTACCGCTACACCATCGCCGCCGGAGAAGTCACGGTAGAGAACGACGAGTTCACCGGTGCCCTACCAGGCCGACTCATCCGCGGCCCGCAGCACTAGACCACCAGCAACAAATGAACAATATTCACCTCGGAGGTAGCGTGACCTCGGAGGTGAACAATATTCACCTCGGAGGTGGAACGAACTTCGGGCGTTGACCTTGAATGTGAACGGTATTCACCTCGGAGGTGGCCTCGGAGGTGTTGTCAGCTGATCTCCGCCAACTCCTTTTGGAGCGGTGTGGGGAAGCTGGGCTTGATCCGGGTATCGCCAACAAAGCTTTTGAGCCGTTCGACCTCAACGTCGAGCATCTTCAGTTGAGGCTTGGTCAGCCTTTCAAAGAGCCGGGTGGCAATGTCGCCGCCGGTGGTCTGGCTCCACCCACCGACGATGCGGCCATCGGCCCAGATCGTGGGGCCGATGTTGCCGTTACGATCAAAGAGGGCCCCGACGTGGTCGCCGAGGTACCAGTCACGGTCTCGCCAGCCCATCGGCGTGGGGTCGAGCGAGGGCAGCAGCGCCAGCCATGGTCCAGCCTGCGCCACCGGTTCTGTATCGTCGGCCATCAACCAGGCCGGGCCACTGTCGTCGAGTTCGACCTCCCGGGTGTCGAGCACCGCCAAGGCCCTTTTGGTTTTGGTCGCCGTCCAGCCGGTCCACCACTTGCAGTCATCGATCGTGACTGGGCCAAACCGGTGCAGGTATCGACCCAATAGCAGCGCGGCCGCTTCGTCAGCCGTTGGCGCTGACTCGTCCCGCGGCACCCATTGGTCGCGCCGGTGCCAGGCGTACTGGCGTCCGGTCCATTGGCCAATGGGTCGACCTCGAGCCAGGAGACCCTCAACGGCCATCAACCCCAGCACCCGGGAGGTGGCGCCGGATGTAAGGGTGTGTTTGCCACCACCCATAACGATTTTGGTCGAGAGTCGGGGTACCAACTCGGTGATCGTCCGGGCCGCAAAGCCAGTTTGGTCGTCCCGACTGACGGAGCTTTGATCGACTGCGGCCAGCACCTCAGCAAACGCGTCCTCTAACCAGCGGTCGGGGTTCGGTACCTCGGTAGCGGTCAAACCTTTGACCAAGTCTGCTCGGGTTTTTGCAGCCACGTCCGGAGCGGAGGACGCCTCGACGATGGTGAGGTCGTCTCCGGTGGCTGGGACAAAGAGCGTGCGACGCATGGCGAGGGTTCGCATCATGGTGCGCTCGGAATACAGGGCCGTTTCGATGTCTTCGGTGGCAACGTCATGCGTTCGAGCGTGAATCGAGAGAAAGATCGTGGCCGGATCGGTCGCGTGAAGGGCGACGAGCTTTTTGGGAACTGTTTCCGGAGAGTCGGCCCTCTCCAACAGACCATGGCGCACCGCCAGCCGCGTCCGGCGTTGCTCGGTTGTGACCTTCATCGATGGCTCACCTCCCGATGCCGGAGTTGGAGTTCGGAACGCTCATCCGCCGGACATCGCATCGACGAGGCCCCATGCCAGCGCGGTGGGGGCGTCGATATGGATGCCGGTTAGTGCCAGCCAGGCGGTTCGGTGGCGTCCGATACGCCGGGGAAGACTAACGGTGCCGCCGGCACCCGGTACCAGGCCGAGGGAGATTTCGGGCAGCCAGATGTCGCTGTCAGCGGCAGCCACCACCCGCCGGGCGAAGGCTGGAAGCTCAATGCCGGCTCCGGCGCACGCGCCATGCAGATGGGCAACGGTTCGATCCGCAAGACGGTGCATCAATGCCGCTGGGCTTCGGGTGAGTCGGGTGGCGTGGGCCTGCGCCGGGTCGGTAAAGCTAGCGAACTCGCCGAGGTCACCGCCCGAACAGAAGTGGTTGCCGGCTCCGTGCAGCACCACCTTGGCAATGCTGCGATCGGCCAGCGCCACCTGAAGCAACGGCACCAGTTCGTCACGCATCGCTCTGCTGAAGGCATTGGCTCGCTGCGGGCGGTTCAGGGTGATCGTGAGGGTGTCCCCACCGGTTTCAGCCGTATGTCGCACGCCCAGCACCGGCGGTTCCGAATCCGGTGAGGGCAAGGCCGGTTTTGCCTGCGCTACCCATTGGGCGAACTCTGACCCACTTTGCAGCATCGAGTAGGTGAGAGATTCGGCCACCAGGCCATGCGCCACCGACAAACCGACCTCGGAGCGGTCGTCGGGTCCGAGTCGCAGTAGCTGGACGAGAGCCACGGTGGACTGGGCGTTGTTGGTGGTGGCTTCACTTAACCGGCCCAGGTGTTGTTCGACGGGCCCACCGACCGAGAGCCGGTCGCCAGCGGCCGCCGGACCGGCGGGGTCCTCAAACTCCGGCCGCAACACCACATCGAAGAGGCGAACCAGATCGAGTAACCCAGCATCGGCTTCTCCGGCAGGCAAGACCGCAACCGTGACGGCTCGGAGCGCGGCGAGAGCAGCAGTCAGTGCCTCAGCTCGACTCGTTGGCAGTGTGTCTTCCGGCGCCATGATCACCGCCAGTAGAGGCGGCGCGTCCAAAGCGGGTTCTTCGGTAAACAGCGTCGACTCCAACCCATCGACGGCCTCGCCCCAGCTGATCAACCTCAACCCGGTCAGTGTTTCTCCCCCATCATCACAACCAGCCCCACGACTTCGCTTGGCGGCATCCATTCGGTAGCAGTGCCGGTGAGCCCGGTGGTTCGTTCCTCGCCGCCGAGAGTAACAGCAAGGGAGCGCTGCCAAGGGTTTACGACACTGCTGTTCTTGGCATCGGACTCCACAGCTATGGTGGCCGCATGGCGCCACGGATCACCGCACCAGACGACGACTCGATGAGCGATCGCACGACCGAACTCCTGGCGCTGGCCGCAACCCGCTCCGGCACGGTCCCCCCAACCATCGGCGTGCTGGCGCACTCGTTCAAGCTGCTGCAACCGTTTCTCACTTGGGCGGGTGCGCTCTCGTTACAGGGACAGCTCGAGGTCCGCGAGCACGAGATCCTTGCGCTGCGCGTCTCCCACCTGTGCAACTCTTCCTTCGAATGGGACGAACACACGGGGTTCGCCCGAGAGGCCGGCCTCTCCGAAGAGGAGATCGAAGCGATTCGCCAGGGCTCACTCGACTCACCGGCCGACCAAGCACTGTTGGCAGCCACCGACCAACTGCATGGCTACGCCAGGGTCGACGATGAGACTTATGCCTTACTGGCGGAGCACTTCAGCGAGGCGCAACTGGTGGAAATCCCGATGGTGGTTGGCCAGTACGCCATGCTCTCGATGCTCACCGGTTTCGCCGGCATCGAGTCGAACCGACCGTAGGTGCTCAGAGCTTCTCCAGCAGTATTACCAACCAGCCAGAGGGTACTGAGCTTGCGGTCGGCCATTAGTCGCTCGGCGGGGTGATGAAGCCTTCGAGGTTGTAGGGCCGGTACGGGCCAAGAATGTTCTGCTCCAGCACGCCGATACCGGTGCGGTCCCCCATGGTCACCTTCATGATGTGCTGAACGTGCTGGTTCTCATAGGCGGTGTCGTCGACGCTGTCGAGGTGCCACTTTTCCCCACCCGTGGCCACTTCGCCCTTCCATTCTCCGTGGCCCCATTCCGGGTGGGTGTAGCCGATGCCCTTCATCCGGAAGGTGTAGAGCTTTTCGAAGTCGATCTCGTACCTGGTGCCGTCGTCGATGGCGGTAAAGGCCAGCTGGACGTCGTCGATCATCCGGCTGTCGCTGGCGAAGCTCAGCTTGTGTTCGTTGTTTCGCATATGCCGCACCGCCGGGTCTTCCACCCCGGGCAGGTCAGCGAGGGTCTCGTAAGTGGGCAGGATGGCCCCGACACTAAACATCGGCCGGCCTTCCCAGTCTTCGAAGAGCTGATAGTGCACACAGATGTCTTCGAAGTGCAGCGGTGCCCACAGGAAGAAGAGGCCACCCTTTCGTGGTCGAGCCGGCGCACCCCGGGTGTCACCTCCGGCCAGAGGGCGGATCCCCCAGGAGCGGTCCTTGGTTCCCCAAAGTGGTTCGCTGGCGGAGTCGCCTCCGAACTCGATCCGGCGACCGTCGAATTCGATCCAGCCGGTCCATCGGCCGAGCTGGGTGAAGCGGGTGGTGTCCATCACCCGGCGGATGCCACGACCGAAGTGGTGACGGGGTTCCTCCACGTTCCCGGTCCGGCCCTCAAAGGTGAGTTCGCAGGCGAAGCCGGTGTCGTTCTCGGGGTGGTCGCCCTCAATCACTACCCGACAGCTGGCCATGGGTTCGATGATGTCGATGCGGAATGGGCCAGCGATGAGCTCACTGGGTTCCTCCGTGGCTCGGGCCGAAGCGTGAAAGGCGTGCTGCTCGCCGTCGATCACGATGCTGAGGGAACCGTCGCAGATGTCGAGGTGGGGGTAGCGGGCCGCTCCCACTCCGATGAAGATGTCCCCGGATTTCGAATAGCCGTTGAACCAATAGCGCTCGTAGACATCCGGGTCGCTCGACGCTGGCGTTGCCACCGGGTCCGGCGTTTGGTGAATCGGATAGTCGTCGAATCGGCTCAACATGGTGTGGTCCCCTCTGTTCTTCTGTTGCGGTTACTACTCAGGATCGACCCCAGTAGCCACGAAGGATCGGTACGTATCGACAGATCAGCCCATCGGCATCGACTTGAGCCAGGTTGGTTGTTTGCAGAACACCGGCACCGGTCTCGTTGCTGGCGTCCCAGAGCACGATGTCTTCCGAGGCCCGGACCTGATCGATTGACACCAGTTCGTAGTTTTCGAATCCGGCAAGGTATCCAACCAGGAACGCATGGGCTTCGAGGCGCCCGTGGGCCACGCCCTCGTAGCGCACAACCAGCACGTCATCGCTGCAGGCCTCGACCGCTCGATCGACGTCACGGGCCGCTAGCGATTCGACAAACGCCTGGACGTTCTTCGGCAGTTCGCTCATGGCCCGATGCTACTCGCCTGCTCGACGCTGGGTTTAGCTTGAGCCGGGCAAGGGCCATTCCACCCGGCGGAGAGCGTCACCGCGATCGCCGTTACCGCCTCCGGTGTAGTAGAGCCATCCGTCGCGGAGCGATGCCGGCGTGATCGGGCGCTGTCCATAGACACGATGTTTGGTCGTGCCCACGAAGTCGGCGATCGGCGTGACGGCGCCGGTAGCGGGGTCGAGTTTCACCAGCTGCACCTGTTGGCCCAGGGACTCAGGCACCGGCCATGGGTCAGTAACGCTTCGTTGGGCAAAAAGTTCACCGCCGATTCGGTGCACGGCCATCGGGAACTCTGCGGGCGAGACCCAGAGTTGTCGCCCGGCTCGATCGAGTGCTCGGATCGCACAATCGGTTGGGGGACCGCACCGAATTTCCACCCGTCGATCGCCGATCATAAAGCTTTCGGAACTCACCGCCTCACGGGGTTGTGCCGGGGTTGGGCCGTCCGACGACGGTGGAAGAACGGTTTTGGTGGTCGGATCAACCGGGCGTCGGATCGAGGGCGAGTCAACTGTGCGTCGGGACACGACCTTGCCGTTCTCAGGGTCGAGCCGGATCACCGTTGGGATCGGCGGTCCGCCATCGGGGTCAAGGGTCTGAGCACACACTTCGATGACGCCGATCCGTGATGGTCCACAATCGTGGGGATTGAACCGATTCGGGCCGGCACGAAATTCAAGGAGATGCGACGGTCGGAATACCGATGCCCTTCGGGCCCAGCGCACGGTCCCATCGAGTTCGAGCATCGAGATGGCAAAGTCGTTTGGGCGCAGCCTTATCGTGGACCCGCTTCCGCCGTTGACAATGCCACCGTCCACGATTCGTCGCGCGTTGAGGCTGGGAAGTCCTGGGCGGGACCGGTCCGTGGTTCGGATCCTGGTCACGTTTCTGGTGTTGAGGTTGATGCGCACCAGTTCGCATCGCCGGGGATGCCAGCGACAGGCCGAGGCCATCACCTCGGTGCGGGACAAGCGAGCGATGTCGATTCCGCCCTGCCGTGAACAGAGGCCGGCACCGATCTCGGTCATCTGAATCTGTCGAGCTGTCCCCGGTGGGGAGGCGGCGAGGCGCCGGAAGACACTCTCCTCGGTCACCGGCCAGCCGTCTACCACAAGTATCGATCTGAATGCTGCTATGGGGTTCAGAGTGAGGCGCTGGGAACCGGCAAACCCGCCGGTGTCGCCCAGTCGCCATCGCCAGGGGCGCGACGGCGCCGCAACCGTCCAATCACACAGCGTTGGCGCGGCCGCGGCCATTGCGTCCCCGGTGTTGTCGGCTTCAGGGGGGTCAGAGGCGGCGGGAGCAGTCGAACCGTCCGAACTCGACTCTGGACCAACATCCACGGCGTCGGTGCTGGCGGTTGGTGGTTGTTGTGCCGCCGAGGGTTCTAGTTCGGCGACCGCGGCACTGAGGCCGAGCACCATCGAGAGGGCCAAAGCGGCCAGGGCGAACCTACGAACACCAGCCCGGTGTGTCCGGGGTTGTTTTGAAAGGAGTACAGGATCAGGTGCCACTGGTTCACTCCTGGTCCACCGTTTAGCTGACCGAAGGTCCAGAGTAGACCGAGCGAAACACCGTCCGCCTCATTCGACCTTTCTCGGTGTCACAACCGGACAGGGACTTGCCGGCGTCAGGGTCAGCATGCTCGATCGGCCGCACTTTCCCGTTCACCCAATTCAACGCTGTCCTATGCTCGGCCCATGAAACCGCTGGATGGCATCAGGGTCCTCGAGTTCTCCACCATGATCACCGCTTCGTTCTCGGCGATGATGCTGGCCGATCAGGGGGCCGACGTGATCAAGGTCGAGCCGATCGACCTCGGGGATCCGATGCGATATCTGGGTTCTACCAAGGGTGGCATCTCCGCGCTCTTCGCCAACTGCAACCGTGGCAAACGTTCGCTGCGAGTCGACCTTAAGGCCGAGGAAGGGCGGCGCATCATTGAGGAGCTGGCTGCCGAAACCGACATCGTGCTTACCAACTACCGACCCGGGGTGATGGACGGGTTGGGTTTGGGTAGCGAGCATCTTCGCAGCATCAACCCTCGGCTGATCTATGGCGGGGTCACCGGTTTCGGCACCGAAGGACCCATGAGTAATGCTCCGGCTTACGATCCGATCATCCAGGCCCAGACCGGCTTCGCCGCGGTGCAGGGCCAGGGCAAAGAAGCGCCCGAATTCATGCAGAGCCTGATGTGCGACAAGGTAACGGCCTACACCGTTTGTCAGGCGGTGACCACGGCGCTCTACGTGCGGGAGAAGACTGGAGCGGGCCAACACATCGACCTCTCGATGATGGATGCCGGGCTCTACTTCCTGTTTCCCGACGGCTTCATGCACGAAACCCTGCTCGATGATGATGCGACCCACGACATTCCGCTGAGCCAGCTCCTGTATTCGATGTCCGACACCAAAGATGGTGCCATCACCGTCTCGGCGGCCACTCCGGCTCAACAGGTTGGGCTCCTTACCGCCATCGACCGACTCGACCTCTTTGGCGATCCTCGGTTCGACGGGATCGAGAAGATCATGGAAAACGTGGCCGAGTTTCGGGCCGAGATCGCTGCCGGGGTGGCCAACTTCACCACTGAAGATCTCCTCCCCCGCCTGCAGGAAAACGATGTGCCGGCCGCGAGGGCCCTCGACTACGGCGAGGTGATGGACCACCCCCAGTACGCGGCCAACGACAGCGTGGATGTGACCGAGCATGCCCGGATGGGTTCGATGCGGCGGGTGAAGCCGCCGGCCCGCTTCGGCGGCGACCGCCTCGCTCCGGCTTCCGATGCTGCAACTCACGGCGAGCACACCACCGAGATTCTGAGCCAGCTCGGTCGGTCAGAAGCCGATATCGCTACCCTCGCCGAAGCCGGTGTGGCCAAGCCCGCCGATACGCCCCCGACGAAGACATAGCAGGTCACCTGTTGCCCAACCGCAGGTGCTCTACTGGGAGAGCTCTATTGGGAGTGGGGCCTCCATTGATGGGCCCCGTGGGTGCCTTCCCGCAGTCTCCGAGAAACTTCTAGTGACCGTTGTTGTGGTGGTCGTCGGCCTCGGCGGCCGCTTCCTCTGAACCCTCGGGTTCGGTCACGATTCGCACCCGGGTGATCTTGCGTCCGTCGCGATCTTCCACGACGAGCTGGTGAGCGCCGTGCTTCACCGTCCGGCCGATGTCGGGTAACACTTCGGTGTGGGCCAGCACCAGGCCGGCGACCGTGACGATGTCGGGATGGTCGAAGCTGTCGTCGCCAAGTTCGGCCCGCAGGTCACTCAGCGACGTCTCGCCGCCAACCGTGATCGAGCCGTCGTCGTGTCGGGTCAGGAAGTCGTGATCGTCATCCATGATCTCGGCGATGACATCGTCGAGTGAGACAAAGCCAACGGTGGCACCGAACTCGTCGATCACCAGGGCGGCGTGGTTGCTCCCCTGTTTGAACTGGTTGAGCAGGTCCTCGGCGGTGGTGGTTGCCGCTACCACCGGCAGGGGGCGCATCAGTTCGGTCAGGTTGGGAGCGCCTCCATTTCCACCGGCCGACGGGGCCGTGCCATCGGAGCGGGCCCCCATCGAATCGGCCCGAATGAAGTCCTTGATGTGGAGCATTCCCACGACATGGTCGAGGTCGCCGTCGATGACCGGGTATCGGCTGCGGGTGCCTGATCGGATCAGCTGCGCCACTTCAGATGGTGGAGCCGACTGATCAATGGCCACGATGTTGGGCCTCGAGATCATCAGCTCTTCGGCGGGGCGCTGGTCGAGCTCAAAGATGTTGCGGATCAGGTCCCGCTGGCGTGCCGCGAGCTGGCCGCTTTCGGCCGATTCGTCGGTCACGATGGCCAGCTCGGTGCTGGTGTGCAGCGAGAGCCGTTTGTCGGGTTCAGGGATTCGCAGCAGGCGCATCAGGGCGAAAGCGATGGCATTAAGCATCGCCACCATCGGCTTAAACAGGCCGCTGAAGAGGCGCATGATCGGGTTCAGCTTGACGCTGACACTCTCGGGCTCCTGCAGGGCCAACGCCTTAGGGATCATCTCGCCGAACACCACATGCATGTAGGTGATGCCGCTGAGGGCGATGATAAAGCCGGCGGTGTGTGATGCCGACTCCGAGAACCCCAGGTAGTCCTCGAGCGGATCGTAGAGCCAGTGAGCCACGGCCGGTTCGCCGTACATACCCAGACCGATCGAGGCCAGGGTGATGCCGAGTTGGGCCACAGCGATGTAGCTGTCCTTGCCGGCGTGGCGAGTGAAGATGTCGACCAACCAGCGGGCCGGTTTGCTGCCGCCGTCGGCGAGCGCTTCAAGGCGGCTGAGCCGGGAGCCGACCAGGGCAAACTCGGCAGCCACGAACAGCCCGTTGAGGACGACGAGGATGATGATCACCACGATCGGCACCACGTATTCGCCGATCATCGGCCCGCCTCCTCATCGAAGCTGACCCGGACAATGGCGTTGCCGTCGACGGCATCGATGTGGACTACCGTGCTCTCGTCGCCGAGCGCAACCTGCTCGCCGACGGTGGCTGGTCGACCCAGCTCATGCCAGATCAAGCCACCGATGGTGTCGGCATCGGTAATCGGTAGGGACAAACCAAAGCGGTGGTTGAGGTCGTCGAGAAGCACCTCGCCAGCGGCCGATACCCGACCGCCTTCCACCACGATCGGATCGGGGTCGACGTCGAACTCGTCGCGAACCTCACCGAAGATCTCTTCGATGGCATCTTCGAGGGTGACCATGCCCACGACGCCGCCGTATTCGTTGATCACGAGAGCACAGTGTTGTTCGCTGTCGTTGAGGTGGCGCCACAGTGCGGGCACCGACATGGTCTCGGCCACTTCAAGCATTGGCCGGGCCAGGGTGTCGACCGTGGCCTCGGGTGCATCCCGGTTGCCGGTGTAGAGGCGGCGCAGGTGCACCATGCCAACAACTTCGTCGTCGGAGCCGCCCCAGATCGGGAACCGGCTGTGGGGGGTCTCGGTAACCGAGTCGAGCGCGGTGTCGATTCGATCGGCCCCTTTGAGGCCCACTACCCGCAGGCGCGGCGTCATAATTTCGCGCACCATACGTTGCTCGGTGTTGAGCACTCCGGCCACCATGTCGCGCTCAGACACGTTGATCAGCCCGCCCGCAGCACTCTCATCAAACAGGGCGGCGAGCTCTTCTGGCGAGTGCACATGGGCGTGGCTGTGCTCGGTGTTGAGGCCGAGTGCCCGCATGATGGCAAAGGCCGAGCCGTTGAAGATCCACACCAGCGGCTTGAAGAGGAACTGGCTCACCAGCATCGGGGTGAGGGTGAGGATCGAGAGTCGTTCCGGATAGCGCAGCGCCGCGGTCTTGGGCAGCAGCTCGCCGAGAATCACCTGGAGTGAGGTGATGATAAAGAGGGTGAGCAGCACCGCCACCGCTCGGCCACCGAGGGAGCCGAACCAGGGTTCGAAGATGGGCGTGAGCTGGGACTGGGCGAAGGCGCCGGCGACCAGGCTGGAGATGGTGATGCCGACCTGGCAGGTGGCCACGTAGTTATCGAGGGCGACCGCGTCGCGAACGATGTCGAAGAGTTTGGCCGCACGCTTGTTTCCGCCCTGAGCCAAAGCCTGGATTCGGGACTTGCGCGCACCAACGGTGGCGAACTCAGCCGCGACGTACAGGGCGTTCAACGCCAACATGATGGCGAGGGCAACGACGGTGATTGCGACTCTCAACGGGGGAACACCAACTGGGCGAGCGGAGGCATTGTCATCAAGGATACGTCGCCGGAGCGCTGCATCCGAGCATCTCCGGGAAATGACGTTTCATGGTGATAAATCAGCCCGTTTTGCTCAACAATCGGCTAGAGCATCGGAGGCCTCGTTCATCGCCGCCAGGATCACGCAGGTGAGGTCGGGGGTGGTTGGGATCAGCCCCTCGCCACCGACCCGGTCCCGGCCGGGCCAGCGGTGACCGCCACCGACATAGCTCAACATGTCGACGGTGCCGGACTGACCACGACAATCGGTCCAACGCTCTCGGATCGTGGTGCGGTCGGCCTCGTTGCGAAAGTCCGGTAGCTCGGCGACGTCTTCGAGAGCGATCGCATCGTCGGCTTCGGGATCGGCTGCTGGTCGCGACACCTGATAGGTCGGGCCGTTACAGTCGAGCCGCTCGGCCCAGCCGGCGGCCAGCGCCGGAGTACCGGAGAGGGTGTCGCCGCCGATGGCGAGACCGCCGTAGTCCACAACCCGGTCTTTGGTGCCGTGGGCGAAGATCATGTCGAACCCGGTCGGCTCGGTGCACAGGGCGGGCGCCGCGGCAGCGTTCATCACCACCCCGGCAAGTTGATCGCCGATGGCACAGGCCTGGATCCCAACGAAGCCCGCCCCGGCCGAATAGCCAGCCAGCCAGATTCGCTCGGCATCGACACAGGGGTCGCCAGCCAACTCGTCGATCAGGTTGGCGATGAAGCCGTTGTCATCGAACGGGCCGTTGCCGATCTCCCAGGTTGGCGGTGTGCCCAAACCAACGGGCACCACCAGCGAGACTCCAGCTGCGGGCGCTTCGACGGTGAGCCCGGTGTTGGCTGCGAATTCGTCGGCGATGCCGGCGAAGCCATGGAAGAGCACCAGCACCGGTGCCGGCTCCGCGCTGATCGCGGGGTGGAACCAGACCGTTCGCTCCTGATCGCTATGGGTGCGGGTGTTGACGCCGTCGGCCAAGGAACACGCCGGCCGCTCCGTCGCGGTGGTGCTCGGAGAACTTGTTGTGCTGGTCGCGGCTTCCGATGATGCCGTTGCTGTTGTTGTTGTCGTGCTTCGGACGGTCGTGTCGGGGTTGTCCGTGGACGACAGGGAGGATCCGTTCTCGGCTCTGGCCTCGCCCCCGTTGTCGGCGCTTGAGCACGAGGCAACCACCACTGCGACCATGATGAAGAGGATCGCGCCGAAGGCCGGAGACCAGAATCGTCGGGCCAATCTCTGAAGCGGTGTCACCGAAGTTCTCGGTGGGCCCTTAGCCCGGCCAACACTCGGCTGGGGGTGAGTGGGAATTCGTTGAACCACACCCCGGTGGCGTCGTGGACCGCGGCGATTACCGCGGGGGCGTAAGTGATGTAGGGCATTTCGGCCATGCCCCGCACGCCCCACGGGCCGAGCGGGTCGGCCAGTTCAAGGATCACACTCTCCACGTGTTCGGGAACATCCCCGATCCCGGGGATCAGATACTGGCTGAGGCGTGGGTTCTGGATACGGCCGCCTTCGACAACCAGGTTCTCGCTCATCACGTAGCCGTGGGCCTGCACCACCGCCCCCTCAACCTGACCCTTCACCAGCTCCGGGTTGATGGCCCGGCCGACATCATGGGTGCTCACCACCCGGTCGACGCGGATGTGGCCGGTGCCGGTATCGACCGACACTTCGATAGTTTGGGCCATGTAGCCGTAGGCGAAGTTGGGTTGGCCAACGCCGGTTTCGGGGTCGAGTTCATCGGTTGGTGGTGGGGTGAAGCGGAAGGTACCGATGGCCGGACGTTCGCCATCGCGCCACGCTTTGTCGGCTTCTTCGGCGGCACCGAGGATGGAGTTGCCCGCCATCCAAGAGAGTCGGGATGCCGAGGCTGAGCCCGAGTCGCCGGTGCTGGCGGTGTCGGAGAAGGTGCCGGTCACCTTCTCGGGAGCAACGCCGGTGGCTTCGGCCGTCATCTGCAGAGCGGCCTGGTGCATGCCTTGGCCCACTTCAGCACCGGAGTGAAACACTTCGGCTGAGGTCGGAACCTCGTCGTCGGCTTCACCGTGCAGGTGGATTTCGGCTTCGCACCGTTCAGGAAATCCGAAGCTGAACCCGACGTTTTTGTAGCCGGCGGCGAAGCCGCGGCCCCGCTTCACCGCAGCCGGGTCTTCGGGCAGGGAAGCGATCGGTTGAAACGGGGGTGCCGGCGCTGGTTCCGGTCCGGCCGCTTCGGCACAGGCGTCAATCACCTCGGGCAGGGTGACGCCGGCGGGCATGATGGACTGGGTGATACCGGCGCTGCCATCGCGGAGGGTGTTGATGCGCCGGAGCTCGACCGGGTCCATGTCGAGGGCCGCCGCCAGCTTGTTCATTTGGGTTTCGGCCACAAACGAACCCTGGGGGCCGCCGAAGCCACGGAAGGCTCCGCCGGGCACCGAGTGGGTGTAGATGGCGGAGCTGTCGATGTGGGCATTCGGAATGTCGTAGGCGCCACCCACACTCAGATGGGCGTTACCCAGCACCTTGTTGGAGGTGTAGTTGTAGGCACCGGCGTCGAGCAGCACTTCCGCCTCCACCGCGGTGATCCTGCCGGTGGCGCTGGCGCCGAGTCGGGCGTGGATAGTGGCGCGGTGCCGTTTGTGGTGGCCCACGATCGACTCTTCGCGAGACCAACTGCAGTGCACCGGTCGATCAATGCCGAGTTCGTGAAGCTTCTGCGCGGCCAAGGCCATGACGATCTGGAGCGTCATGTCCTCCTTGCCCCCAAAGGCGCCACCGATGGCGGCGTAGCGGACACGAACCGCTTCTTCGTCGAGATCGAGGGCGTGGGCGATCTGTTCGCGATCCTCGTGGGTCCACTGGCCGCTGGTCTCCACGGTGATGCGGCCCTCGTCGTCGATCCAGGAGGTGGCCGCTTCCACCTGAAGGTAGGCGTGTTCCTGGTGAGGAAGCTGGTAGGTGCCCTCGATCACCACGTCGGCCTCGGCCCAACCGGCGTCCATGTCACCCTTGCGGATGCGGAGTTCGGAGTAGGTGTTGGTGCCGGCTTCGGGATGGACCAGCGTGGCGTCGGTGCGGGCTGCGTCCAGCGTGTCAACAAGCGGGAGTTGTTCCCAGGTCACCTCGAGGGCTGCAGCCGCGTCGTTCGCCGCTTCAGACGTTTCGGCGATGATGATGGCGATCTTGTCGGCTTCCCAACGGCTGACGTCGGCGGCTACCGCGCTGCGGCCGGTGTCGTTGAGGCCGATCAGCACCGGCTGGTCGAAGAGGGTGAGGCCATACTCGTTCACCGCTACGTCGGCGGCGGTGAGGATGGTGACGACACCCTCGATGGCCTTGGCCGCGGTGGTGTCCATGGTGAGCATGCGGGCATGGGGCTGGTTGGAGAACACGACCTTGGCCACGAGTGCGTTCGCCGGCACCCCGTCGGCCGGGTAGCGGGCGGTGCCGGTGACCTTGCCGTGGGCGTCGAAGCGGATCGGCGCCGCGCCGACTCCGCCGGCTGCTGCCGCGGTGGACTCGGGTGTCACGGCTCGCCCCGGCCAAGTCGAATCGCCGAGGCGGCGTGGTGGACGGCATCGATGATCGGGTAGTAGCCGGTGCAGCGGCACAGGTTGCCCGACAGCGCCATCTTGATCTGGTCGTCGTTGGGGGCCGGGTTCTCGGCGAGTAGCGCCTTGGTGGCCACGATGAATCCCGGGATACAGAAACCACATTGGGCGGCAAAGCAGTCGATGAACGCCTGCTGGATCGGGTCGAGCTGACCGGCGTGCTCGACGGTGTCGGTCTGCGCCACGCCTTCGATAGTGACGACTTGTTCCCCCACTGCGGAGGCCGCCGGAACCAGGCAGCTCATGACCGCGGCGTCGTTGAACAGAACGGTGCAGGCTCCGCACTCGCCTTCGGCACAGCCCTCCTTGACACCGGTGAGGCCCCGGGCTCGCAGATCGTCGAGCAGCAGTTCTTCGCTCGTTGGTCCGTCGAAGGACGGCTCATGAGAATCAGCGTCGCCATCGGCCGAGCGATTGCCCTCTGGCGTCTCGATGTGAGGCCGGCCGAGTCCGCCGGAAAGGGTTGGCGGCTGGGCCAACCACATCTCGGCCTGACGGTTGTCGGCGATGGCCCGCAGCGCTCGCTCAATAACGGTCACGATGCTGTCGTTGCGGTACTCGGCCGTGGCTCGAACATCGGAGATCGGGGTGACCGCCGCGGCCGCGGCCTGGGCGGCAACTGTGATTGTTTCTTCGTTAAGTGACTGTCCGGCGAGGGCCTGAGCAAACTCGGGGACCTCAACCACAGTGGCCGCCACGCTGCCGAGAGCCAAGCGGGCCGAGGCCACGGTACGCGCCACGCCCGCACCGGTCTCAGTCCTGACCGCCTCGCCAGCCGAGCGATCAGCTCGGGCATCGGTGTCGGGTTCGGAACTGGAACCAGGCTCGGCCGAGGGGGTATCCGCGAACTCAACGATAAGCCCGGCGTGCACCACCGAGATGGCTTGGGCGCGACGCAGACCGAGCTTGATCCACAGTCCTCGGGCTGTTGCCGCCAGCTTTGGCACCCGAATCCCAACGATGAGTTCACCCGGTTCCAGCACCGTCGATCGGAAGCCGGTAAAGAACTCGGTCAATGGGATCGATCGCTCGCTCCGCAGCGGTGCTTCACCATCGACCGACTCCATACGGGCAAGGTTCACCGAGGCCCCGAGCGCCATCAGGGCTGAGATGCTGTCGTTGGCCGGGCTGGCGGTGGCCAGGTTGCCCGAAAGCGTGGCCCGGTTGCGCAGCTGGGGCGAGCCGATCTCCACGCAGGCCTGAGCCAACGGAAGGCAGTGTTGGAAGACCAGGGACGAGGACACCACCTGGTTGTGGGTTACTCCCCCGCCGATCATCAGCGCATCGCCGTCGTCAACGATCTGAGCAAACTCTTCGGCCCCGATCGCGGAAAGGTCGACCAGATCGACCGGATCGCCCGGCCCCCCTCGCTGCAGGTCCAACAGCAGGTCGGTGCCGCCGGCGATGGCTCGGGCGTCTGGGTGCTCGGCGAGCAGTCGGAGCGCGTGATCGAGCGATGTCGGCCGATAGACCTTGCCGATGGCGCGGCCAGGCCGCTGCACCGGGTGAAGGTGGTCGACGCTCATGAATTCCGATCGGTCGACCGGCCCGCCAAGTGAGCGGTGATGGTGGGTTTCACCCCTGCGGTCAGCGGCTGAGCCTCGATCGGGAAATGGCGGCGTCGTCGACAAAGATGGTGGCGTCGACCGGCCGCAGGTCGTCGGTGTAGTTGTTCACCGACCAGTTGATCCAGCCATTGGGTTGGCGAAGGGTCCTGATGCCGGTGCGATTGATGATTCTGGTGCCGTCGACCCACACTCGAAGCCCACCGTCGGGCTGGACCTGACCGTTCGCCGTCGAGGAAATGTCGAGCCAGGCTTCGATGTGAACCCATTCGCCGACCGGCAGAGCTACATCGGCGGTCGGCGCGTAGCTGCGGTTGGGGCCGTGGTGGTAGACGTAGAGTTCCATGTCGCCGTCGGGTTGGTTGCCGACGTTGAACGACAGCAGCGATTCGCTCGGGGCTGCGGAGTCTCGGCTCTTGAACTGGAAGATGTTCCACCAGTCCTGCGTGTCGAAGCGGCGGGGAAACAGGAACCATGCCGAATAGTACGCCCGGTCGGGCAGCTCTTCGACCACCACGTTGTTCTGCACCCAGGTGCGGAAGAGTCGGGCGCCCTGCTGGGCGTTGTCGGCCCCGGTGATACGCAGCGCCACCGAGTGATCGCCGCTACGGGCCTGTCGATCGGTTACCCAAACCCGGGCCGTCCCGGGTGGCGTGTTGGAGTTGAAGATCCCGCCCGATTGGCCATCGGGGCCAAGCCATTGGGAGATGTCACCGGTCTCATGGTCGGCCGACCAAATCACGTCTCCCGACTGGCACGACGCCGCACTTAGCGCCAACGCCACGCCGAGGACCAGCGCCGCGCTAACCCACCGGCCAACCCGCTGCCGGACCGCGCGCTTTGGAGCTTTCCCTATCTCCATCACAACAGACTAACTCAATTGCCGGCGAGCAGAGCACCCGAAATGTCGGAACCTGACCGAGATAGTGCGCGTCAACTTCCGACATTTCGACAGGTACGGGCCTGAGCCCCAGCACTAGGAAGTTACCGAGTCCAGCCAGTTGATGAGATCGGCGAGAACTTCGTCGCGGTTGGTCTCGTTGACCAGCTCGTGTTTGGCACCGTCGTAGAGCTTGATGCGCTTGTCGAGGCTGGGCATATCAACAACCGCCTGCACCGAATCACCTGGCGGAACGAAGGGGTCAGCGGTGCCGTGAAAGAGCCCTACCGGCATGGTGAGGCGGTCGAGTTCGGCCCGAAACTCATCGAGGGCCACTACTTCGGATTCGAGCAGCGGCCGCTTGTACTTGCCGCGGTACACCAGCGGGTCGGCGTCGTAGTCTCGGCACACGTCCTCGTCGCGGGACATGCCCATCGGGTCGGAGTCTTCTTCGGGCAGTTCCGGCTCAGCCAAGACCGCTCGGGCCCATTTCCAGTCGCCGATCACCGCACCGAGGAAGCTGACGGCCCGAACCCGTTCGGGCCAACGTTGGGCGAACCGAGCCGACAGTAGGCCACCCATCGAGTGCCCCATCAGGATGAGGGGCATCTCGGACCCTGCGCCAAAAATTGCGTCGGCCACCGCACCAAGGTCGTCGACCACCAGGCCAAAGTCGGTGATCAGCGCCCGCTCACCTTCGGAGTGTCCATGGCCAACATGGTCCGACGCCACCACCGAATAGCCGGCGTCGTTGAACGCTTGGGCCACATGGGCGTAGCGGCCACCGTGTTCCGCGTAGCCGTGCACAATCATCACTAGGGCACGGGCCTCGGCCACCGGCCAGGCGCGCACATGAACGGCGCCGCCATGACCGGCAACGGTGGTTTCGGTAGCGGGGTGGTCAAGGTTCGGAACCGGACTCATCAGCAGCCGAGCATAGACCCGGGGATCGGGCCGCGAAGTCGACTCTCTCGAATGGTCAGGCGAGGAGTGCCCTGGCTTACGAACAAGTTCGGCGGCAAATGTCCAGGCGACGGCGGGACCGCTCCATCCCGACTCAGGAGATCCACTCGGCGATGGCTTCACGGGAGCGTTGCCGGGTGGCTTCGTCGGGGGCCGAAATGCCGATGCGTAGTTCGGTGGCTCCGGCGTCGATGTAGCGCTGGAAGCCTTCGGCCACCTGATCCATGGTGCCGAAGAGATCGAGTTCGCCACCGGCGGGGAGACCTCCCCGTTGTCGGCCTGATCGCCGAAGGGCAAAATTCGTAGCAAACTCTGTAGTGCCGGGGCACAAGAGCTGAAATCAGGGGGAAGTTGATGACGATGAATGACAGCCCAGCCGAGCAAGCCGCGCGCCCACCATCGACAGGTGGCACCGCTAGATCGGAAGAGACTCGCCCGAAGCGCCATCCTGCGTTTCTGGTGCTGATTGCCCTGATCGTAGCAACCAACGCCTTTACGGCGTTTGTCCTGGCTCGGCGAGCCTTTGGGCCCGTAGACCCGTAC
>CALAML010000222.1 GCA_937925845.1 uncultured Acidimicrobiales bacterium
CGAACCGGATCGTCACGCTCCCCGCCGGGCGACATCTCGACCGCGCCCAGATCCACAACCTCTCTGTTGTCGGACCCGCGGTGTGCGGCATCGGGGCGATCGTCGCCACCGAGCTGCTCTCCGAGGTCGAGGTTCCCCGTAGCGTCCGAGTCGCTTCCACCGATCGGGTTTGGGCTTCCGGTGAGGTCGATCGGTGCCGCGGTGTCGTCGTTGTGAGTTCCTTCGGCTTCGGCTTCCTTGGCTTCGAGCACGTCGATATCGAAGATCTCGGGACCGGCCTGGGTCTCGGCGCCTGCCGGCGTCTCGTCGCCCTCGATTCCGGCCTCAAGATCGAGGGTGGTTTCCAGATCGAACAACCCTTCGAGGGCGGCCCGTCCATGGCTCACACCGGCGGTGACCGCCGCCAGTCGACCATCGAGGTCATCGCGCAGCGCAACCAAAGCCGCGTACTGGCGCTGGGCCAGTCGGCGCTGTCGGGCCAGGTCCTTGATGATCTGATCTCGAACCCGCTTGGCTTCTTCCACCATGAGCCGGGCTTCACGTCGAGCCTCCTCAAGCTCTTCGTGGTACTGCTCTCGAGCATGCTCGGCCACCGCTTCGGCGTCTTCGCGTCGGCGGGCTTCAGCGCGGCTGTTGTCTTCAAGTTGCTGACCGAGCGCCGCTTCGGCTTCAGCACGCATTCGCTCGCTGTCTTCTTCGGCCACCGATCGGATCGACTGGGCCCGACGGATCGCTTCGGCTTCGATGTCGGCTGCGGTCTGGCGGGCGTTGGCCAGGATCTGACCGGTTCGTTCCCCCAGCAGCGCGGTGATTTGCTCGTCGTCCATCGACTCGATGGCCAGCACTTCCCGCTCGGCCTGGCTGGCCCGCATCGACTCGGTCCGCTCTCGTTCGAGCACCGCCTGCAGCTCTACCGCCACAACGGTGAGATACGCCTTCACCTCAAGTTGGTCATAGCCCCGGAAGGTGCTGCGGAATTCCTTGCGGGGAATCGAGTCCGGATCGAGCGGATCACCAGCTCGGTCACTATTGGGGCGGGGCGGCATAACGGGATCGATCCTAGACACGCTTTCCCTATGGTTTCCATTGCGCTGGCGAGGCCTGCGCTTCCCACACCGCCACGTTCGGTTCAACCGGCCGAGTTTGCCTGAAATACAGGGAAACTGCGGCAGTCATCCCACCACTGTCCGGGCCGACGCGGGGTGGGCAGGGACCAGTCGGTTCGTGTTAGTTGGCGGTCTCGCCGAGGGCCAACTCGGCCGGTTCGCCACCGAGTTCAGCCAGCACCGCAAGCGCTTCTTCAAGCGTGGCCGCCTGTTCGATGATCAGGTCGTCACCAGCCACCGCCAACGCCGACTCAAAATCGTCGGGCGGCACGATAAAGATGTCGACCCCTTGACGGCGGGCGGCATGGGTTTTCTGAGGTACTCCACCGACGCGACCGATGGTTCCATCACGACGGATGGTGCCGGTCACGGCCACGTCCTGTCCGCCGGTGAGCTCGCCTTCGGTGATGTAGTCGATCACGGCAAGGGTGAAGGCCAAACCGGCCGAGGGGCCGCCAACCCGGCCCGAGTCAATATCGATTTCGTAGGGCAGCTCCACACCCTGTTGGACCAGGATGCCGATGACCGGCCGGTCCGGGTCGCACTGGTCTCCTTGGTCGGAGCAGTCGTTGCGACCCAGCACCACGGTGCGGTCCGATTCGACACCGTCGAGGCCCCGAACGGTGAGGACCACCTCGTCACCAACTCCTGCGGAGGAGACGTTTTCGGTCAGCTCCGCCGGCGACAGCACCGGGTTGCCGTTGACTCCAATGATCATTTCGCCGAGGCCGAGGACTTCGGCCGACTGGGCTTCGAGCGATACCGACACGATCTGGACGCCGACCGGCTCCGGCTCGATCCCCAACGCCTGGAACGCCACCAGCAGAGCATCGTTTTTCGACGTGTCCATTTGGATCTGGTTCTGCTCGGCCGCCGCCTTGTTGTTGCAGTTGCCCACGTCTTCGTCGACGACTTCAACCGTCGAGTCCCGGCGGGCCCAGAACTCTTCCCAGATCGACAGGCTCTTGACCGAGACCGTGGTGAAGAAGATCTCCCCCTCCGACGGATGCATCGGGCCATCAACAACGGTGATGGCCCGTTCGGTCTCGCGGGCTGATCCCGGCGAAAACGCGCAATAGGGGCGCTCGATCAGGTTTTGGCCGATCGGGGAGAACGCCACCGCGGTGCTCAACAGGCCCAGCACGATGACACCGGCGAAGGTGATCCAACCCCAGCGGTAGCGGCGATGCGGCCGTGCGGGCTGAGGCGGGAGTAACATGTCGTCCGTGTCCGCGTTTACCATCTCGTTGCTTGTCATCGCCGTATTCGGTGGTGGGTTGGCGTTAGTGCTGTCGGTCATTGCCCAACGGTCGAACTCGACCAACCCGTCGGGATCGACCGAACCCGTTCCCGACACCGTGATTGACTTGGACGCCGATAGCGGCTCTGCTGCATCCTCACCATCACTATCGTCCCACGGACGGTCGGCGCTGGCGAGTTCAGCAGCGGGATTATCCGACCCGATCGACCAGCCGGCCGCCATCGCCGTGGCCGACGCCGCGGTGCCAGCATCGAGTGATCCGCGGGCGCCGTACACCAAGCTGTCGCCCCATCAGGGACGTAAGTTGGGTGCGGATAGACCGCTGTGGCGGAGGGCGCTCTCGGGGGTCGCACTACTCATGATCGTAGTGCTGATCGGCGTCCTTATTGCCGCGGCTATCGGCCTGTTGGCCGCCGTAGCCAGCCTCCTTGTCGAACGAGCGGTTTAGAAGGGTTAAGGCCCTGGAGTCTCCCGGGAGCCTCCTAGCGGCCGACCGACACCCATGATCTCCAATCTCGATAGCGAGGCGGTTCGTTCGGTGGTGGTAGCCGGATATCGCGGCGACCTCACCACCGCCAAAGCCGGCCTGGGCCACCGGGCCGCCGAGGTACGGGTGGCGGCGATCGGCGCCCTGATCCGCCTCGGGGCCTACCCGGGCGACCAACTCGTGGCCGACCTCTCCGATCCCGACCTGTTGGTGCGCCGGCGGGCCGCGGAGGCCGCACCCATACTGGTGGCCTCACCGGAGGACAGCGGGAACGAAGCGGTAGGTGACGCGTTGATCGCCAGCCTGGGTGATCCGGAAGCGCTGGTCGTTGAGATGGCGGCCTGGTCGCTTGGGGAACTGGTGCCTCCGCCCGCGGGAGCCATCGCCTCGCTCAGCGCCACGGGACAAAGCCACGACGATCCGCTCTGTCGTGAGGCCGCGATTGCGGCATTGGGTTCGCTGGGCCACCCCGATGGCCTACAGGCGATCCTGGCCGCCATGGACGACATTGCGACCGTCCGCCGTCGAGCCGTACTGGCCTTGGCCCCTTTCGACACCCCTGAGGTTGATGAGGCGCTCACCACGGCCCTTGACGATCGTGACTGGCAGGTTCGCCAAGGCGCCGAGGATTTGTTGGGTCAGGCAGATCCAGACGAGGCGGAGGCCCCGCAAGAGCCCGGAGTCCCGTAGCAGGCTCCCTCGGAGTCCCCTAGCGCTTCGGTGGGGGGAGCCGGTGGGCGTCGCGGGAGCGGGCTTCACCGGGCCGGGGTACCTGTCGGCGTGGGGTCATGGCGTTGCGGCCTCGCCGGAAGGTCTGCATGTTCTGTTCCATCGAAGGCGTACGGGGCCGGTTCAGCCACCAGAGCACAAACGACGCCACCACGATCACCGCCAGGGCGGCGCCGAGCAGAACAAGGATGCTGTCGGTCAACCTTTGTCCTTTCCGGCTTCAGTCTTGCCGCCATCTGCAAGCTCATCGATCTCGGAGATGTGTTGGGGTTCGAGACCCCAGCTCTCGCCGCCGTCCCACTTTTCCCGCTTCCAGATCGGTGCGGTGGACTTCAGGGTGTCGATACCAAAGCGAGCTGCTTCGAAGGCGACGTCGCGGTGCGGTGAGGAAACGGCCACCACCACCGACGACTCCCCAACCGGCACGACGCCGATGCGGTGGAGCAAGGCCATCCGGGCAATGTCGCCCCAGCGCGAGCGGGCTTCGGCCACGATCGCTTCCATCCGGGGAACGACCTGTTCTTCATAGGCCTCGTAGGCCAACTCGCTTACCCCCGGACGACCATCGGAGTGGTCTCGCGTGGTGCCGCTGAACACCACGATGGCACCGCAGTTGGGTTGCCCGACCCAGGAGCTCGCCGCTTCAACCGGCAGTGATACTTCGCTGATCGCCACCCAGTCGTTGGCGTTCGGTGCGGCCAACTCTGCCGTCGAATCTGTGGTTTCCAACTTGTCCGACGCGCTCATGGGGCCATGTTAAACACCCGGACTGATGGAGGCCTCATCACCGTGACTTCGGGTGATTTCGTTTGCTCGCGTACGCCACGGGCCAAAGTATCGGTACTCTGTCCTGCTGTGCCCGAGTTCGAGCCTGGCGGAGCGCCACCCCCACCCGAGGATCGCCTGTGGCGACACCCCTCGGAGTTACGAGCAGCCAACGCCTCCGCTGGCGCGTCATCACCCGTGACCGACACCGCCGGGCTGGACTCGCTCAGCGCGGAGCATCCTGGTCCACCTTCGACCGAAGTGGGTCGGGTTGGCCGAATGGGGCGAGGTTTGACGGTTCGGGGCTGGGCCCTGTTACCGGTCGTTGTCGTCTCCGCGCTCGCTGGTGCCGCCTTGGTCACGGTCCTCGACCGGCCCAAGGCCGCTACCGAAGTGGCTACGCCGATTCGAGAGCGGACTGCGATCCAACAGGTGGCCTATCCCTCAACCGACACGTTGGAACCCACGAAGCCAGAGGCTGCGGGCAACACCTCGAAGTCGGTGGCGCGGGTGGTGGTGAAGTCGGGAAACAAGTCCCGTTTGGGCACCGGTGTGGTGCTTCGCTCAAGCCATACCCTCGTCACGGCATCCGACCTGGTCGTCGGCGCCGATCGAGTCACCGTGGTGTTTGAGGTCGATGACCGTCGCCCGGCCGAGGTGGTTGGCGTCGACCCCACCACCGGTTTGGCGGTGTTGCGGTTTGAAGGAGCGGTTCGGGGACCGCCCGTGATCGGTTCAACCGAAACACTCGATGATCAGCCTTCTGTCAACTTGTTGATCGGTACCGGGATGACGCCGCTGATGGCCCCGACCAGCCTGGAGGGTCAGGCCACGCTTCGCGTTGGCGGGGTCGAACGACCCAACCTTTTCCAGGCCCAGCCCCCGCGGGCTCAGGGGGTGATCGGTGCTGCGGTCCTCGATTCGTTAGGGACCCTGGTGGGCCTGGTGACCCATGTCCGCAACGGCGTCGCCTACGTGACACCGATTGAGGCGGCCCGCCGGGTAGAGGGTGACCTCAGCCGGTTCGGGTTTGTCCGCGAAGCCGATCTCGGCGTGGCGATGGTCGACAACGCCGAGGGCGGTGTTGAGGTGGTGGAGGTTGCCACCGACGGCCCGTCGGTCGATGCCCTGGCTTCGGGCGAGGTGATCCTGGCTTTTAATGGCCAGGCTGTGACCGCTGTTTCCGATATCGCCATCAGCTTGATCGACATGGTTCCGGGGGACAAGGTGTCGATGCAGGTCGTGGGCCCAGACGGACCCCGCACCACCTACGTCACGCTTGGACCGTCACCCAGCTAGTACCCACCTCTAGGAGCCTCCTAGCGGCGGCGGGCCCAGGCCACACCGGCGCCCACCGCGGCGGCCGTTAACGCTCCGGCACCACCAACTGCGGCCAGTGCCAACTCCTGTCGACGAGCGGAACCCAGCATCGCCAGCGGACCGGCCGGAGCCGCCGAAACATAGGCTTCGGAGTTAGTGAAGGTCGGCTCCCAGCCTGCGGCACGGAGCTTGTCGTTGGCCACGACCCAGGATTCGAGGGTGTAGGGCGTCACCTCCGGTGGAGTGGTGGTGTTGCCGGTGATCCACCGCAGCACCCCGACTCGTTCGACCACACGTCGCGGCACTTCCACGCGGGCCTGACGGCCCGCGAGAGCCCGCATCCGTTCGCCGGTGACCCAGCCGTCGGGGGCCACGTTGTACACCCCGCGGAGGCGCTGCTCCACCGCAAGCACCACCGCCGAAACGAGGTCGTCGATGTGGAGAAACTGCACCGGCGGTTCGCCTTCGGCAGCAACGCCGTAGGCGTTCCACAGCGATCGGCTCAACCAGTCGACCTGAGTGGGCGACACGGTAATCGTGGGCCGCAGCACACACCGGGTCCGACCGGCGCCGGTGGCCTCCCACTCGAGGGCCCGACGTTCAACATCGGCTTTGCGAATGGCGAACCCCAGGTCGGGGTGGGGTCGTGACGGGGTTGATTCGGTAAGTGGGATCGGATTGTCGGGCCAGGGTCCGTAGACCATTGCGCTCGACAGGACCACAGCCCGATCGATGCCCGCTGCGGCCATGGCGGTGAACAACCGGGCCGTACCCGCCACATCGACCCCTTCGGTGCCGGTGCCATCGAGGTCGGCATCGCGTCCCGGCGCCAGGTGGACCACCTCGGTAACGTCAGCGAGCGCGGCAACGATGTCACCTTCCACCAAGTCGATCTCGATCGGAGCGCTGACCTCGGCTGGTCCGATGTGGCGCTCGGCAATCGGTTCCGACGATCCGGAGGATTCCGACGCTCCGGCGTGGTCGCGCTCTAGCGCATCGGCATGAGCGCCAGCAGCCTCCCCGGCATCGTCTGGGGGGCGCGGTGAGGCATCGACTCGACCGACGGTGCCCGGTCGACAAAGCGGCACGACCCGACCGACGCGGCCACCGGTTGCGAGGGCTCGACAAATCTTCGAGCCAAGTTCCGTATGGGCGCCCGTGACCGCAACGATGGGCAGGGTTGGGTCGGCGTCCACACCGCAACAGTACTGGCTGAGCGGTGCCTGCCAAACGCCGCTGGCCCTCCCCTACGATGGGGGTGTGACCAACTCCGGTGACCAGACTCCCGACCCTAGCGAAGGACCGCTCGATCCCTTCGCCGACCATCCCGACCCGACGTTGTCCGGTGCCGCCCCGGCCGATGGGTCCGACACCGGGTCGGGTGACCGCGGGTCGAGTGAAACCGGGTTAAGCGATGGTGACGATGGTGACAGCTCGGCCAGCAAGGCCAGTGGCGATGCCGGTGCCGGGACGTCGGGAAGCTCCGCCGCCGGAGATGCGGGCAATCCCTTTGGCGGCGCCGGCCTGCCGTTCTTTGGTGACCTTTCGAAGCTGATGGGCGGCCAGCCCGGCACCGACTTTGCCGCCGCCCGCCAGATGGCCATCGCCGTGGCCAGCGGCGGCGAGTCCGAACCCAACGTCGACCCGGCCGAGCGCATCAAGTGGGAACAGCTCGCTCGGGTCGCCGAGCTTCAAGTCGAGGCCGTGGTGCCGATGTCGACCAGCATCAGCGGGCGGGGCATCACTATTTCAACCGTCACCCGCACCCAATGGGTGCAGCAGAGCCTCGACGCCTACGAACCGCTCTTTGTCACCATCGGCGATTCGCTCAACTCCGGCGACGACCCCGCCGACGAGCCCGATCCGGCGGACGCCATGGGCGGCGATCCCATGGCCGCGATGATGGCGCCGCTGATGAAGGCCATCACACCGATGATCCTTTCGATGACCACGGGCTCGATGATTGGCCACCTCGGAGCCACCAGCTTCGGCCAGTACGATCTGCCGGTTCCTCGTGAACCTGATGACACGCTGCTGGTGGTGCCGGCCAACGTCGAGGTCTTTGCCGAGGAATGGAGTCTTCCCCGCGACGATCTGCGGCTGTGGATTTGTATCCATGAGGTCGCCTGGCACTCGGTGCTCGGTGTTCCCTTTGTGCGCGATCGCATCACCGAGTTGCTCACCGCCTTTACCGGTGGGTTCAAGCCCGATCCCAACGCGCTGACCAACCGTATGGAGTCGATGGACATCTCCGCGTTCACCGGCGGCGGCGATCCGATGTCCGCCATTCAGGACTTGTTCTCCGACCCGGAGATTCTCCTCGGAGCCACTCGCACGCCGGCCCAGGATCGGACCCTCGAGGAGTTCGACGCCCTGCTATCGGTGTTGGTCGGCTACGTCGACTTTGTGATCCGGGAGGTCGGTTCGAAGCTGTTGGCCTCCCACGAGATGATCACCGAGGCACTGGAGCGCCGCCGGGTTACCGCCGGTCCGTCGGATCGCTATGTCGAGAAACTGCTCGGCATGGAGCTCGACCAGGGTTGCTACGACGACGGCGAGGCCTTTGTTGCTGGCGTGGTGGCCCGATCCGGCGCCGAGGGGCTTAACCGGCTTTGGCGCAAGGTCGAGAACCTGCCCACCCCGGCGGAGCTCGTAGCCCCGGGCCTTTGGCTGGCCCGAATCGATCTGCCTGAAGAGCTCGAAGAACCGGGAGCGTCCCAAGACGCGGAAGAGCCCGACTCGGGAGAGCCCGAAGCCGGTTGATCCTGGCTACAAGAAGGCTTCGACCATCCCGCTCGGGGCCTCGGCGATACCGGGCAGGGTGAGCGCGCTCACCGCGGCGTAGCCCTGGCTCACGAGCACGGTGTCGGACCCTTCGGGCATCGGTTCGGTCACTTCCGCCATCGCGTAGGTGAAGCGGTTGGGTCCATCGGGAACCAGCGCCGACCGCACCGCGCCGTAGGGCGCGAGGGTGGCCTGGCGGACGCCCCGCACTTCTCCGGCGGTCACGTTGGGCACGTTGAGGTTGATGGCGGTTTTGGGTGGGAGCTGTTCGAACCAGGAAATGGCTCGCACCGCGATGTTTGCCGCCGTCTCCCAGTGGTAGTTGCCTTCTTCACTCCAGCCGAGGCTGACCGCCAGCCCTTTGCCCCCAAGGTTGGCTGCGGTAAGCGCAGCCCCGACAGTGCCGGAGTGCAACACCACCCGGCCGGTGTTGATACCTGGGTTTACGCCAGCCACCACCGCATGGATCGGCTCTCCGAAGGCGCCGAGGCTGGCCGCCATCACACAGCGACCCGGCGCCCCCTCAATCCCAAACACCTGGTCGGTCTTGAGCCCCTCGATCGTGTGGGGTTCCAGCAGAAGATCATCGGTGCCGTCGAAGCTGCCAAAGGCCGCCCCGGCGCCACTCATGTCTTTGAGGGGCGCGGCCACGATCACCTCGTGGCCCTCGCTTTCGAGTGCTCGGGCCAGGGGCGCAATACCAGGTGCTCTAACCCCGTCGTCGTTGGTGAGCAGAAGCCTCATCGGGTCGAGCCGGTCGCAGCAAGGACCGCCTCAAGCACGTACTGATCCCGGTCGTAGGAGAGCATCTCGGTGGCCTCGCCCACCGGCACCCAGCGGGCTTCGTCGACCTCGTCGTTCACCACGAAGTCGCCGCCGGTGATGGTCATCAGCCAGTATCGCACCAGCTTGGAGCGGCCCTTGTGGTCGGTGTAGGTAACCCGAGCTACCTCGTCGCCGAGGTCACATTCGTAGCCGGTCTCCTCAAGCACTTCCCGTAGCGCGCACTCTTCGTCGGTTTCGCCGGGATCAAGTTTGCCCTTGGGCAGGCTCCAGTCGTCGTAGCGGGGTCGGTGCACCACAAAGACTTCGTCGGCCCCGTCTCCATCGGAGCGCAGAAGCACTCCCCCACTGGCCCGCACCTCGAAGTCGCCGTCGACCGATGGCGACAACGCCTGACCGTCGGCTGCGTCGCGGCCTGCCGTCGGCTTGTTTTTATCCTGCTTGCCCAATGAGCTACCGATCAGTTGCGTGGGGTTTTGGTCCGACCCCGTTGGGACTCGAGTTCCTGCAGGCTCAGGTGGGTATCGACCCCAGTTTCGGTGGCCACTCTTGTGTAGCTGCCGTCGGGATGCATATGCCAGCTCAGCGTGTCGTCGTCGAGGTTGAGTTGAAGTATTTCGTGGATGCGCTCCCGAAGCGGCAGCGACATGATCGGCACCATAGCTTCCACGCGCCGGATCAGGTTTCGTCGCATCATGTCAGCCGAGCCGATGTAGTACGCCGGTCGGCCCTGGCCTTCACCGTTGGCGAAGTAGAGGATGCGTGAGTGTTCGAGGTAGCGGCCGATCAGCGATCGCACCCGGATGCGGTCGGAGTACCCGGGAATGCCCGGTCGCAAACAGCAGATGCCTCGAACGATGAGATCGATCTCAACGCCGGCTTGTGATGCCCGGGTGAGGGTGTCGATCATCTGAGGGTCGGAGAGGCTGTTGAGCTTCATGACGATTCGCCCGGTGCCGGACTCGGCGTTCATCTCTCCTTCAATCAGGGTTTCGAGTTGGGATCTGAGCGAGTGCGGGGCCACCAGGATGCGGCGGTACTCAACATCGCGGCCGTAGCCGGTGAGGTAGTTGAACAGCTGGCTGAGGTCGGCTCCCAGTTCATGGTTGGCGGTGAGCAGGCCGATGTCGGTGTAGATGCGGGCCGTCTTGGAGTTGTAGTTACCGGTACCGAAATGGCAGTAGCGGCGCAGACCTTCCTGCTCATCTCGAACAACGAGGGCCACCTTGGCATGGGTCTTGAGCCCGACCAGCCCGTACACCACGTGTACACCGGCTTGTTCGAGTCGTTTGGCCCATTCGATGTTGGCTTCTTCATCAAATCGAGCTTTGAGTTCAACCAGCGCCACCACCTGCTTGCCGCGGTCGGCGGCCCGGATCAGCGATCGCACAATTGAGGAGTCCTCGGCGGTGCGGTACATGGCGATCTTGATGGCCAACACCCGCGGGTCATAGGACGAGAGTCGAACAAACTCCTCCACCGTGGAGGTAAACGACGTGTACGGATGGTGGACCAGGATGTCGGATCGTTTGAGTTCGGCGAACAGGTCGGCCCGTTCGTCGTCGGCCTCGGCTAGCCGGAACGGCGTGCGGCCCGACCAGGGTTCGTATTTCAATTCGGGTCGGTCGATGTTGCACAGGGCAAACAGGCCGCCGAGGTCGAGCGGGGTGCGGGCGACGTAGACGTCTTCGGGGTGCAGATCGAGTTCGCGTTCCAGCAGCTCGCGGGCCTGGCTGGCCACCGGTTCAGCGATTACGAGGCGGACCGCTTGGGCAAACCGGCGCCGACGCAGCCCGAGGTCGACCGCTTCGAGCAGATCGTCTGCACCCTTTTCTTCCACGTCGAAGTCCGCGTTTCGCGTGACCCGGAAGCAGTGTTGCTCGACCACTTCCATCCCCACGAAGAGCGAGCTCATGTGGGCTGCGATCAGCGCCTCGAGGGCCAGAAAGCGGTCACCCTCACCCGGCAGGCGAACGAAGCGTGGCAGCAGCGGTGGCACTTTGACTCGGGCGAAGCGATGCTCGTCGCTGTTGGTGTCGCGGACCAGCACCGCCAGGTTGAGCGAGAGGTCAGAGATGTAAGGGAAGGGGTGGCCGGGGTCAACCGACAGGGGGGTGAGGACCGGATACACCCGCTCGAAGAAGAAGGCGGTGAGGTACTGGCGGTCTTCAGGGGCGAGCTGATCCCACTGCAGAAGGTGGACGCCAGCGTCGGCTAGTGCGGGCAGCAGCTCGTTGAGCCAGAGCTCTTCAAGCGCGTGGAGCTGAGCGCGAACCACGGTGCCGATTTCGCTGAGCTGGGCTGTGGGACTTCGGCCATCGAAACTGCGCTGGGAGTTCCCCGACGCCACCTGCTCCTTCAGCCCGGCGATCCGCACCTGGAAGAACTCGTCGAGGTTTGAGCTGTAGATCGCACAAAACTTGATGCGTTCGAGCAGTGGTACACCACGGTCTTCAGCCTGCGCCAGAACTCGACGATTGAACTCGAGCCAGGACAGCTCGCGGTTGAGGAACCGGTCGGGAGAGCCGAGGTCGATGCTGGTCGCCGGATTCGAGGATTCGCTCGGGGAGACGAGGGTCATGATTTGGCCCGGGCTTTCGCCTTGGATCCAGCCTCGGTGCGATCCGGGCCGGATCCGGCGAGGGCCTCTACCCCGAGTTGGGCGGCACCGATCAGCGCCGCGTCGTCGCCGAGGGAAAAGGCGACGACATCCAGGGTCGCCTCGCCGAAGAGCGCCTCGTTGGCCACCTCGGAGATCCGGTCGATAAAGGGCGCGCCGAGTCGGTCGCCGAGGCCGCCGCCGATGGTGACCAGCGAGAGGTCAACGACCGTGGTCACCGAAGCGATGGCGGTGCCGAGGCCCACTGCGGCTTCATCGATGAGGTCGAGGGCGACCGGGTCGCCGTTGGCCGCCGCGGCCTGCCAGTGCTTCGAGCGGATCCGGCCGTCGGATCCGGCGAGGGTCATCAGCTCTGTTGTGCTTCCTGAAAGGTGAGCCTCCCGGGCCACTCGCTCCATACCGGCACGACCGGCGTAGGCCTCAAGATGCCCGACCCCGCCGCAGCCACAGGTGCGTCCCCCAGGATGCAACACCATGTGCCCCATCTCCCCCGCCAGCCCGTTGGGGCCCCGCCGGAGCTTCCCATCGAGTTGCAGTGCACTACCAACGCCCGTGCCGATAGTGAGGACCAGCACATCGTCGACTCCTGCGGCCGAACCAAAGGCGCATTCGCCGCGTGCTGCGATGTTGGCATCGTTGTCGAGCATCACCGGAAGACCAAGTGCCTTGCTCAGTTTGGGCCCGATCTTCACTGGTGGGGTTATCGCAAGGTTGGCTGCGCTCAGCAGGCTTTGGCCATCGGGACTGATTTGGCCGGGCAGACCGACCCCGACCGCTTCGGCGTCAGCCGCTTCGAGTTGGTTCACCGTCGACACGATCGTGTCGATGAGCCCAGCCACCCCACCGGTCGTGGCGGTCTTCGTTTTTGCCCGCGCTACCACTGCGCCGTCTGCGATCGCAGCTGCGGCAACGTTGGTTCCGCCGACATCCACTCCGATCGTCAGCACTGCGCTTCGTGTGTCCTTTGCCGAGGTCTGTTCTGTTGTCCCATGTCGGCTCGACTTGTCCGCCTGTGAGCTGAATTTGGTGGCTCTTCGCTTGCCACAACGTTTGCGCAGCGCAGCGACCGCGCCGGGTTGCTTGCCGCCTCGTAGAAACTTCGAGGACGGCCTAGGAGACTAGGCCCCTTCCTCGGGGGTGCCGAGATCCCACACGATGGTGATGTTCTCCCGCTCCGCATCGCGGGTGACCCGCTCGCGGTTGCGACGGAACTGGGGATCGTGGGGCGGTAACAGCACGAGCCGGGCCATCGCCCGCGAGCGAAACTCGTCGACGACGGCCCGGTCACCGAAGTCGCCACGGATCTCCCAGTGCGGGGCTACCGGGCCCAGGTACACGACTCGCACCCCAGCGATCGGTGGGATCGGTTCGCCATCGCCGTCAAGGTTGGTCGCTACATCAGTCATGGAGGCCATGATATAGGGCGATCCGGGCCGATCGAGCGGGAACCACCTTCGGGAAGTTCCTAGTGGTGTGACTAGGCGCGACGAAGCCGCCGAGCCGTTGCCGCTCTGGTGATGCTGAGCGAGGAGAGAAGGAGCCGAATACGCCCGTTAGGGCTTTTCGGCGGTGGCCTCGTCGTCCTTCAGGCCTTCGCCGACACCGTCCTGAAACTCCTTTTGTGCCCGTCCTAGAGACCGAGCGAGCTTCGGAAGTTGGGTGCCACCAAAGAGCAGCAACACAATCACGAGAATAATGATGAGTTCTGGTCCACCAAGGTTCACAGAGTCCACTCTAACGACTCGTGGTCGCCTTTGTGGAACAGCCCCGCATCAAGCCTCAGCCGGCGTGCGTTTTCTGCCTCAGCCGGCGGGCGCTTTCTGCCTCAGCCGGCGGGCGTTTTCTGCCTCAGCCGGCGGGCGCTTTCTGCCTCAGCCGGCGGGCGTTTTCTGCCTCAGCCGGCCGCGACCCGCTCGGCCGCTGGGGCCTCTACCCGCTCGGCTTCTTCGACGAGGCGCAGCGCCCGTTGCCGGCGGATGCGGCGGCGTTCCCGTTCACTCATCGAGCCCCATATCCCGAACTTTTCACCGTTCTGCAGGGCGTATTCGAGGCAGTCGTCCTGCACAAAGCAGTTCCGACAAACTTCTTTGGCCTCTCGGGTTGAAGCGCCCCGTTCTGGGAAGAAGAGGTCCGGATCCACCCCGAGACAGTTGGCCAAATCCTGCCAATTCTGTCTGATGGGTAGCTCGACAGAGCGATCCGTCATTCTTCTTGCCTCCTCCGCCGTCCTGGGCAACAGGTCGGGGTGCATTGTCGTCGGGTACGGGTTTCTTGGTGCGTTCGGTGAATCCCACCCTGGATCGCCCACTGGTTTCGGCAGGCCCGGCGCAGCGGGCGGTGCCCGCAAACTCCGTGGTGGGAATTACAACGTTGGCATCTTGGTCCGTCGCCTCGCGCCCCGCAAGGCCAACGGCCACGTTCCGCCGTTTGGACGCCAATCCGCGCCCAGCCGTTGACGGTGCGTGTTCATAGCGGACACCCGCGGTGATAAACGCGGCGCAAAAAGGTCACTGTCAGGTGCTGTAAACGACTGTTAGCTGTTGTGAAGCCGTGTGTAGTGACGAAGCCGTGTGTAGTGACGAAGCCGTGTGCAGTGACAATGTGTGGTGACAAAGCGCACTGCTTGGTTGGCGATTGGCGCGCTCGCGGCATCCGTTTGGGGCGTGACGCGCTTCAGCCGCGCCCCTCACGGGTCGCGGCTGAAGTCGGTGGCCCCTACTCCACCTGGCATCACGGGCACGGCTCACTCCGAGCCGAATACAAACCGACCTGTCCAGCTCCGGTACTCAACCGGCTGGCGAATCCGTGTGGGCGGAGAGGCGGGGGCGAGTTTGAACCGTTGGTAGGAAAGGTCGATTTGTATTCGGCTCGCAGATCCTCGGCGGGCGACTGCGAGTGGATTCGCTAGAAGAGTCGGTTGTCGTTCACGACCCGATCGAGCTGTGGCGCAGTGTCGTCGTCGGCAAGGTCCTTGTCGTCCTGGAACGACACCGGCGTGCCGGTGATTGCCGTTGCCGCCTGACGGTCAAGGCGACGCTGGCGACGGATCCGGCGGCGCTCACGCTCGCTGGCTCCTCCCCAGATACCAAACTTTTCACCGTTCTCCAGGGCGTATTCCAGGCAGTCAACTTTCACGACACACCCGGCACACACCGCCTTTGCTTCTTTGGTCGATGCTCCTCGACCAGGAAAGAAGAGTTCGGGATCAACACCAAGGCAATTTCCGAGATCCTGCCAATTTTGGGTTGGTGCTGTATCCAACGAGCTTTCCGTCATTTGGGGTCACGTACCTCTCTGGATGTCGCGACGCGCGACAGTTCGACCATGACTCCGCCCACGTCTGCGAACCTAGCCCACGGCCTTTCGCAGGTGGTGGAACACGACCGTTTTGGCCTTCGAACCGCGGCTCAGACTGCTCTCCGTGGCGAACCCGACCACGCACCAACCGCGGCCGGGCGAAAACTCAAAGCAAACCCCGTCAACAACACTCACCCACAGCGTCCCCCAACCAGCTCGCCCGCGAGCTGATGACGCCCTGAAGAGGTACGCCACATCGAACACATCGAAGAGGTACGCGACATCGTAGGATCGCGAGATGCACAGCCGAGACGTTCTCGATTGGGTCCGCCGAGTTTTGGGCGACGGTCTCGTCGCGCTGACCTTCGCCGCAGGTGTGGCCGTCGTGGTGTCATCATGCGGGTCTGGCGAAGAACCGTCAGTCGTGACCGCGGGCCAGTTCGCCGAGTCTGGAACGCGGGCCGAGTTCGTTGAGCAGGTGATGCCACTTCTCGAGAGTGACCCCTCCGCCGTTGAGACCAAGCTCGTCGAACTTTTACCCGATTTGCCTGTTGCCGACTATGGGCCTGGCCCGTTCGAGGTCTTTGACTTCAGTGTGTCGTTGAGCCAGGAGGGAGACGGCTACGAGGCCACGTGGCGGACGGTCATCCAAACCCAGGAATCGGCAGAACTGGTAATCGAGCGGTTGGAGGACACCGCGATCGATGCGTTCTCCTTCGTCGAGACAGAATCCAAGACGGGCGACTCCCTTCTTGGTGATACTGAGGTGACCGACGTGTCGGTCCGCTTCGTGAGCGATAGCGAAGCCGAGGACAAAGTCACCTTTATCGTCAAGACCGAATCAGACCGCACGGTCACGCAGATCACAACGGTGAGGCGAGCGCCGTTGGACGAGTCGAACCTGCCTGACTTCATGGCCAATTACTCCGGCTGGCTGAGCGCATACCCGATCGGCGCCGAGCTGGAAGTGCGTGAGCTGCGCATCTCGCGCGCGTTCCAGTCCTTCACGTTGTTCGTGCCACCGATAGATTTCTCGCTCGTCCTCGCCTCACCGGACTCACAGGTGAAGGCGCCAGCAATGCTTGCGGACTTTGAAGAACGTGCGATCCCCCAAGGATGGGTGAAGACCAGGACCGACGACCGTGACAACTTCTTCACCCACCCGGACGGCTATGAGGTTCTGATCGTCACCGATGGACCCGAGCTAAAGGTCTCTACGGAGGTGGAGCTGACGGAGCAGTAGACGGTCTCCGCGCCAGCGCACCTCACCAGCACTGCTTTCACCCTGCAGCCCGGACGAGCAGCCACCACACCGCCCGAGCAACTAGGCGGAGCGTTGCATCTTTCGTCGGTCCTCGATGAAGTCGACCAGGAGGAAGTCGCCGAGGTTGTCGGGGTTGCAGAAGAACGCCCGGCCCCGGTTGAACTCGGTCATCCGCTCCACGAACTGTTGAAGGTAGGGCGTCTCCTCCAACATGAAGGTGTTGATCCGAATGCCTTCGCGGGTGCAGGCCGCCACTTCACGAAGGGTGCGGTCAATCGTTTCCTGGATCGGCGGATAGGCGAAATGAGCCTGGCCCCGATCGTCGAGGTGGGCGGTTGGCTCACCATCGGTGATCATCAGAATCTGCTTGGTCCCGGGCCGACCGGCGAGCAGCTTTCGCGACAGCATCAGCCCGTGATGCATGTTGGTGCCGTATTCAAAGTCCCACGACACGGTGGGCAGATCGGCGGCCTTCAGTTCGGCGGCTCGGTAGGCGAAACCCACAATGCCGAGGTAGTCCCGGGCAAAGTGGGTGGAGATCAGCGAGTGCAGGGCCATCGCCACTTTCTTCGCCGGCAGGAACCGGTCCCGCATCGGCATCGAAAGCGAGAGGTCCAGCATTAACACCGTCGACGCGGTCACGACATGCTCGGTGCGCTCCACCTCAAAGTCTTCCGGGCTGAGGCGGACCGGTGTGCCGGAACCGGAGCGCATCACCGCGTTGCGCATGGTCCGTTCGATGTTGAGGTTGAACGGGTCACCGAATTCATAGGGCTTGGTCGAGAACTCCCGGTCCTGGCCAAGACCAGCAGACGACAGTTCGTGGGCACCAAAACGATCCATGGAGAGTTTGCGGAAGATTTCTGAGAGTGCGTTCTGCCCGATGCGACGCAGGCCCCTTGGGGTCAGCTCCAGGCGACCCTCGGTGTTTTCTGCGAGGCCCTGGTCTTCGAGCATCTTGGCCATCTCGGCCAAACGCTCGAGGCTGTCGGCACCCTGATCTCCCAGCAATTGGCGGGCCCGGTCGAGGTCGACCTCAGCAAGGGCGCCGGGTTGAGTCGCCCCCCGAAGCAGGTTCTCAAGCTGGTCGATGTCGCCAAGCTCAGAGAACATCTCGGCGGCCTGGCCCATGTTGAGCGGGTCCATGCCGGAGAAGTCGTAGCTGCGCTCCCAGCCCGCGTCGGGGAAGGCGGCTTGGAGATTCTGTGACAGTCGCGACGCCTCGAACGCCAGGTCCATGTCTTCAAGGAGAGCCTGGGACAGACCCTCGAGTTGGGCCCGCTGCTCGGGCGTCATCGAGTTCATCATGGCCTGCATCGCCGCCATGCGCTGGGCCATGATCTCGAGCAGCTCGTCCAACGTTTCGGGATTCTCGGGGAAGAAGTCGCCAAATTCGTCCATGAACGCCTCGAAGTCGGGCTCTTCGCCGGCCTCGCGCTGCTCAAGCATCCGGTTGAGCTCGGCCATCATGTCCTTCATGCGGCCCATGTCTTCTGGGCTCATGTCAGCCATGGCGCCAGCCATCTCGTTCACGTAGTTCTGCATCAGCTGCTGTCGTAGCTGCTCAAGCAGTTCTTCGAAACGTTCCGAGGCGGCGTCTGAACTGAAGTCGTAGTTCTGCAGTTCCCGCACCTGGCCGGCCAGGTCGGGGGGCAGCAGGTCGAGTTGGAGGTTCTTGTCGGCCGCAGTTTGTTCCGCCAACTCCTGGCGTCGGGCATCGTTGCTCGCCTGGGCCTGTTCAACCCGCTCCTGCAGCAGCGCCCGCTCGGTGTTGATCAAATCCCGCAGTTCGTTGGCGATGTCGTCGTACACGCCGCCCAGGTCGTAGTTCTCAAGGGTTTCCTGTTTGCGTCGGCGAAGCTCTTCGAGCATCTCGCGAAGGCCTTGGATGTCGTTTCCGTCACGGTCGGTCAGGCCGTCTTGCATCATGCGGCGTAGCGCTGCGTTCAGGTCGCCGTGATAGAGCAGGTCGTCGGCGATCTGATCAAAGATCGACGCCGCGTCAAGATCGAACCCGGTTTGTGTGCCATCCCAACGCGAGTACTGAAACCGCTTCCCGCTCATTGGGAGAGCCTACCCCAGCACCACCTCACAAGCGGGGCCGGACCAGTCGCGGGCCGGCTGCCACCTCGGATCTGTGTAGGTCGCCACGTTCGCGTTTGTAACTCTGAATAGACATGAGTCACACTGTCGTTATGAGAAAAACCGTTTGGTGAACGCCAAACAGGAATCAGAAACTCCTGGGAGATGCACCACTCGCTCCCAGCGGACGTTCACAATGGCGGGGTTGAGGTCATCAGACCCGCCGAGCGATACCCGGCACACCACGGGCTCTCACGGCGGGCCCGACCACTTCCCTGAACTGCGAACCGAGAAAGGTCCCGCGAGTGTCCAAGCGATTTGACCGGATTTTGTTTCGCATCATGGTCGTTGTCGTTTTTCTCGCCGCGCTCTTTCTTGCTACCCGCTCCTACCTCGAACCCGCCGATACCGATGTTCGCGTCGCCGTCGCTGGTGTTGGTGAAAGCGCCACCCCTAGCCCGCTGACCGCCGGTGGCGAAGGCGAAGATGTTCAGGGTGCAGTGGCTGGCGACTCTGCGCTTCGGGTGACCTGGCCGCCGGACGACACTGATGTGGGCACTGATCGGCCCCTGCTCAGCGGCACGGCTAGCCCATTGGCCCGTATCCGGGTCGCCAACCGAGCCACCGTGGCCGACGAGGACGGCAACTGGTCAGCTACGGCGCGGGTCCAGCCTGGACCAAACCGGATCGCCGTTGTCGATGAGGCCACCGGCGACCGGGTGGAATGGAGTCTCACCTTCGTCCCCGATGACGACGATGTCGTCTCTGGCGAGGACGGCTCGCAAGAGTCCGACGACGGTGATCCCGCTGAGCCGGTGAGTCCGGTCGCCATCGACCCCAGCGATGACGAAACCATCGTGGTCGAGATCACCACGACCACAACCACTGCACCCGAGCCCGAGGAAACCACAACCACTACGGCCCGGCCCACCACCACAACAACCGAAGCGCCGACGACCACAACGACCGAGGCCCCGACCACCACCACCGAGGCGCCAACCACGACCGCTCGGCCCACCACCACCGCCCAGCCCCGCATCACCACCACAACCACCACCGCCCGGCCCACAACCACCGTGAAGCCAACGACCACCACGGCTAAGCCGACTCCCACCACGGCGCGGCCCACCACCACCACGGCCAAGCCGACAACCACGACCGCCAAACCGACCACCACCACGGTCAGGCCCACCACAACCACTCGTCCTCCGGTGATCACTGCCCCCACCACCACCGAAGTGAAAGAGTGCTCCAGGCTCAACCCAGAAGCCTGCCGCAACTAATTCCGCCAGCGAGCGAAGGCTCGCGCCAGCTATCCGTGATTTGCGAGCGCCAGCGAGTCAATCGCCGATAGCCCGTCGGGCCCAGGACCAAAGGACGCGGAACCACACCGCGAGCGAAGCTCGCTGCGAGATCATTCGAAGCCGCTGAGGAATGCGGCGACGTTGGTTCCAATGTCGCTGGTGGCGTACCCGCCTTCCTGAAGGATCACGGTGGGTAGGTCGAGGTCCCGGAGCCGATTGCCGATGCCGGGATAGTCCGTGGTGGCGAGGGTGAAGCTCCCGAGCGGGTCATCCACAAAGGTGTCGACCCCGAAGGCCACCACCAGGGCTTCGGCCCCGGAGTCAGCGATGCGATCAAGAGCAACGGCGAGCGCTTGATCCCAGCGGGCCACGTCGGTCTTGGCCGGCAGCGGGAGGTTCAGGTTGTGGCCCTCGCCGGGCCCTACGCCCCGTTCATCGGCGTGACCGGAGAACCAGGGGAATTCGAACGACGGATCTGCGTGTAGCGACACCGTGAGTACATCGCTTCGGCGATAAAAGATCGACTGGGTCCCGTTGCCGTGGTGGTAGTCGATATCGAGTATCGCAACCGTCGCCGCGCCTCGGTCGACAAAGCGTTGGGCCGCAGCCGCGCTGTTGTTCACAAAGCAGTAGCCGCCGAACTGATCAGCCGTGGCATGGTGGCCGGGCGGCCGACAGAGGCCATATACCGCGGCCGAACCAGCACAGCGGTCGACCGAGGTCTGGGCGATGGCTGCGGCCTCGGTCGCAGCGGCCCAGGTGCCGGGGCCGATCGAGCAGTCAGCGGCGAAGCTGTGGTAACCGAGTTGACCAACCAGATCATCGGGCCGCGGTCGGGGACCATTCTCGTGGCGTTGCGCGGGCCAACAGAAGGTCATGGCTGGCGCCTCGTCACCGAAGCGGTCCACCCAGCGGGGCCATGCCGTGGCCAGAAAGTCGAGGTACTCGCGGGTGTGGATATGCGCCAGCGCATCGAGATCAATCGCGCCGGGGGCTTCGATGTGATGGCCCGCTTCGGTCACCGCCTCCAGAATCCGTTCGGCCCGCACCGGCGCCTCGGTTGAATCGATCAGGCCGCGACGGCTCAGCTCAAGGGTGTTGTGGCCGCGATGGACATCCGAGGCAAGAATCAGCATCAACCAGTCTTAGCCCCTCCAGCGCCTCCGCCCCTTCATCGCCACCGGTGCACCTGCAAGCTCGCTCGCAAAGCAGGGATCGCCTGTCGATGAACGCGGAGCGCAGCCGACCACCCTGCGCGCGGAGACAAGTTTGCTGCGGAGTCGCGGCCGATTCGAGTCAACCACTACGGAGAGTCACGCGACCACCGGGTGTCATTGCACCGCGAGGGGTAGTGAATGAAACTCGGGCGGCGGTGCCACCGCCACGGCTCCGTCAAAGGTGTCCAGTGGTCGGGCGAAACGAAACGTCCGACGGAATGTTCGGGAGGACTTGTGCCAAGAGCGTTAGAGCGGGGGCTGTTTCGGGCGGCCCTCATCGCCCTGGCCGTCACCGCGGTGCTACTGGCCCAACGTGAGCTTTCACGTAACGGTTCAGAGGCTGATGTCCTGGGCGTGTCGAGTGGACCGGGAGCGCTCGTGCTCAGCGGTCTCGGCGAAGGGGCGATCGGCGTTGTGGCTGAAGCCGAGGGCCGCTTTGCCGTGCTCGAGCCACGCTCGGGGGCCACCGTCAACGACTGGAAGGTTGACATCGAGGGCGTGGCCCCAGCCAACACGGTGGTCCGCAGCGGCGCCACCAGCGTTGACGTCGACGACGACGGCAAGTGGGTGTTGCCGGTGATCCTCTTCAGGGGTCAAAACGAGCTGGACTTCAAGAACGTGTCCACCGGCGCCGACATCTCGATGGTCCTCACCTTCGACCCAGATGCCCCCGATGACGGCGATGACGGCGAGGAGTCGGAAACCGACGACGGGTCAACAACGGAGACGCCAAGCTCCGGCACGACTTCGGCCGAGCGCGTGGACTCCGGAGTGGAGATTGCCGTTGGCACGACCGCCCCGAAAGCACCGTCGTCGACCAAGGCAAAGAACCCGAAGAAGAACGCCACGCCCAACAAGAAGAAGCCCAACGCCAACCGCCAGCCAGCGGCCAACACCACTACGACCGCCGCCACGACGTCGCGGGTAGCGGTCAGTCGTTCGGACACGCCGGTGCCTCCGCCCACTGCGCCACCCACCGCCTCGCCTACCACCCCACCAACGGCCGCGCCGGCCACAACCGCAGCCCCCCAAGCGGCACCAAAGGCCAACGCCAAGCCGGCTCCAGCTGCAAAGGCCAAGAAGCCGGCGACGCCATCTCGCCCCACACCGGTCACACCAGCCGCGCCCGGCCAAACCCGCACCGCCAGCCCCCGTTAGGGCCGACCACCCAACTAGGAGGCTCCTAGTGGTGTGTCGCTAGAGCAGTCCTTGGCGGCTGAGTGATGCGACATCCATGGTGATGGCTACGCCAACGTGGATCGCCACGCCCAGCCAGATCGACCGTCGCTTCAGCGAGAGGTATCCGAGGATGGCTCCGGCGAAGACTGATCCAATCGCCTCGAGCAGTGGCTTGCCGAAGTGGATCATGAGGTACGGCAGCATCATCACCGCAATTGCGGCCCGCCCACCGATCTCACCTTTGAGACTGTGCACAATAAAGCCACGAAAGAAGAACTCGAGGCCAAGAAACTGAAGCCCGTAGGCGATCCACCAGGGCCACATCTCCCTCAACCCATTGCTGGCCACGAAGTACGGGTACTTCTCCTGAAAGCTCTCCAGGTTGGCGACGATCAGCACCACCGGAATCATCACCGCCAACATGGCCGCGTACTTGGCGAAGTCGCTGCGGTGGGGCCGGGCCAAACAGTGATGTCGTACCGACTGGCCCAGCACGAACTGCATCACCAGCGCGGGAATGATCGTGTACACGGCAAAGCGTCGGATGCCCCATGCCATCCACCACTCACGGCCGGTAAAGCCGAAGTCCAGCCGCAGAAACTGGTGCAGCAGCAGGGTGACCACGATCGTGGCGAACACGATCGTGGTGTTGTCGAGCCGAAGGTAGTCCCTCCAGTCGACCACCTCGTCGACCAACTCTGATCGAGGTCTATCTGGTCCGGCGGTGTTCGACCCGTCACGCTTCGAAGCTGGGCCGACGGACCGGTCGGTTGGGGTGGAGGTCATCGAGTGAGCTCGGACTTCCTGGTTTCTCGAAACTTCGGCCGTTAGCCGCGACCGGAGTACAACGAGCGAGCGCCGACCGAGTCCTTGTTGAGGCGTTTGGCCAGGTGAAGGCCCTCAAGGATGAACTCGACCCCGCTGGCGACGACCGCCGGGGGGTCTGACGGGGTGATCCCCAGCAGTTCCAGGGCGGAGTTCATCGCCGGCATAGAGGCGAGAAGCTCCGTGTATTCCTCAGCAGGAATATCTTCGCCTGCGTTCACCGTGGTGTCGCCTTCGAAGGCGCCAACCACTTCCACCAGCTTCTCCATCGGTACGCGGTCGCGGAAGACCGTCAGGATCGCACTGCGGACGATGTGTTGCATCACCGCGCCGTCGCCCTCGTCGTCCATCCGTTCGATCTCAATCTTGCCCGACATCGACGCCGCCAAGGACTCGAAGTCCGACACCCGCGGCACGATGGTGGAGTCGCCGCCCCGCAGCGTGCGGCGGGCCGCGTTGGCCACGACGGTCTCGAGGTTTGAGATGGTGAGCCGGACCGACACACCCGACCGCTGGTTTACGTGGGGGCTGCTCCGGGCCGTGTGGCTGATGGTCGAAATGATCTCCGACAAGAAGTCGGGCACCACCACATCGTGGCCCTCAGCATCGAAGGGCCGGGCTTCCTGCGCCGCGATCTCGGTCTCGAGGTCGACTTCCAACGGGTAGTGGGTGCGGATCTGGGCGCCGAAGCGGTCCTTGAGCGGGGTGATCATCCGGCCGCGGTTGGTGTAGTCCTCCGGGTTGGCCGAAGCGAACAGCATCACGTCGAGGGGCAGGCGGATCTTGAACCCGCGAATCTGCACGTCGCGCTCTTCGAGCACGTTCAACAGACCCACCTGGATGCGTTCCGCCAGGTCGGGCAGCTCGTTGATGGCAAACACCCCGCGGTTGGTGCGCGGCACCAGCCCGTAGTGAAGGGTGAGCTCGTCGGAGAGGTAGCGACCCTCAGCCACTTTGATGGGGTCGACCTCACCAATCAGGTCGGCGATCGAGGTGTCGGGGGTGGCCAGCTTCTCCCCGAACCGGTCGTCGCGGTGGACCCAGCTGATCGGGGTGTCGTCGCCGTGTTCGTCGATCAACTTCCGGGCGTGGGCCGAAACCGGATTGTAGGGATCATCGTTGATCTCTGACCCTTCAACGATCGGCATCCACTCGTCGAGCAGGTCGGTGAGCGAACGGATCATCCGGGTCTTGGCCTGGCCTCGCTCACCCAGAAACACCACGTCGTGGCCAGCAAGGATGGCGTTTTCGAGTTGCGGCAGGACGGTGTCTTCATATCCGACCACCCGTTCCACAATCGGCGTGCCTGCCTTGATTCGGGCCACCGCGTGTTCCCGCAGCTCTTCCTTCACCGGCCGCGATACCCAGCCCGATTCGCGAAGTTTGCCCAGTGTCGTTGGTCGATCGTCCATCCGGAAACCGTAGTTGTTTCTCGTCAGGAAGACCCAGCGCTGGGTTACTCGCCGTGTCACTACTAGTCTCCGGGGGTGGATTTGACCCCCGGAATGCTGCCCGGCCCTTGGCTGGCCCACGAGGCCGACGATGAACTGCGGCGCCACTTCCATGAGGCGGACTTCGACGATTCCGGTTGGTCGGCTATCGATGTGCCCAGTCACTGGCGCACCAATCCGGGGTTTGAGGACTCCGACGGACCGCTGCTCTATCGCACTCGGTTCGAGGCCCAGTCCCCCGCCTCCGGCGATCGGGCCTGGCTGGTTTTCGACGGGGTGACCTATCAAAGCGACATCTGGCTCGACGAGTCCTATGTCGGTGAGAGCGAGGGCTACTTCTTTCGCCATTCCGTGGAGGTGACCGAAGCGCTGAACCGCCGCGATAACCACCTGTTGGCGTTGGAGGTTTCGTGTGCGCCGCAGTCGGATCCGGAGGTCAAGCGCAACCTGACTGGGGCTCTGCAACCGGGTGGGCCGGGGTGGAATCCGGGTGGGGTATGGCGTCCGGTATCGCTCGAGTACACGGGTGCGGTGCGGGCCCGAAGCCTTCGGGTGCTGTGCACGGAGGCCACGGCGACAAGGGCCGAACTCGCCATATCGTCCCAGCTCGAATGCGAAGTGGCCCAGACCGTCGTCGTCCGCACAACGGTTACCGGGCCCATCACCAACGCTGAGGACGAACCGAGCTCTCCGGCCATAGAGCCGCTGGTGGCCGAGCACACCCTTGCCGCCGGCACCAACCTGATCGAGTGGACCGTCGACATCGACGAACCCCAGCGGTGGTGGCCCCGGGCTCTCGGCCGCCAGCCGCTCTATGACGTCACCATCGAAGTTCTCGTCGACGGCGAGGTAAGTCATCGGCGCACTCGCAGGACTGGGTTGCGAACCGTCAGCCTCAACAACTTCATCTTCACCATCAACGGTGAGCGGCTCTTTTTGAAGGGAGCGGTGCATGGGCCGGCCTACCGGGATCTTGCCGCCGCTAGCGCCGCCGACCTGGAGGCCGACGTGGCTCTGGCCACCGACGCCGGCCTTGACTTCCTGCGCCTGCACGCCCATGTGACCCGTCGTGAGTTTTATGAGGCCGCCGATCGTGCTGGCCTGCTGCTTTGGCAGGATCTGCCGTTGACCGGCGGCTACGCCCGCAGCGTCCGCAAGCAGGCGGTGCATCAGGCTGGCCGGGCTGTCGACACGCTGGCTCATCATCCGTCGGTGTTCGCCTGGTGTGCTCACGATGAGCCGGATCGGCTGGTGCACTCACCGCGCCGCAAGGCAGCACCGATGATCGATGCCGACACGCCGGCCGATTTCTGGCGAGCCGCCCGCGACACCTTCACCAAGGTCGCAAGCACTCAGCTGCCGAGTTGGAATCGTTCGATTCTCGATCGGTCGTTGACCCAGACCTTGCGCCAGGCCGACCGCTCGAGGCCGGTGGTTCAGCACAGCGGGGTGCCGCCGCATCCGCCGCAGCTCGACGGCACCGATCGCCATCTCTGGTTCGGCTGGTACAACACCGGGCAGGATGCGAGCGAGCTCGCCGGGCGGGCGATGCGCAACCCGCGGGCGGTGCGCTTCGTGTCCAGCTTCGGCACCCAATCGGTGCCGGACACCAACGACTTCATGGCGCCGGAGCAGTGGCCCACGCTCGACTGGGACAAGTTGTCAGACGAGTTCGGCTACGAGCGCGAGGTGATGTCGCATTGGGTGCCGCCTGAGGGGTACCCAACGTTCGCGGCCTGGCGCCTGGCCACCCAGGAGTATCAAGCCGATGTGATCCGCCGCCAGATTGAGACGCTGCGTCGGCTGAAGTACCGACCGGCCGGTGGCTTCGCCGTGTTCCGCCTCACCGATCCCGCTCCTGGTGTTTCGTGGTCGCTGGTCGATCACCACCGCGTCCCGAAGTTGGCCTATCAAGCTCTGGCCGAGGTGTGTCGGCCGGTGATCGTCGTGGCCGATCGCCTTCCGCTGCGGCTTCGGAGTGGGGCGTCGATGGCCCTCGACGTGCATGTGGTGAACGACGGCCGCGACGCTCTCGTCGACTGTCAGGTCAGCGCGGTGTTGCGATGGGCCGACGGACAGCACTGTCGCGCTTGGGCTGGCGAGGTCGGTGCCGATGCTGTTGTTCGGGTGGCGACGCTGGCGTTTATGGCCCCTGAGATTCCGGGCGAGCTCTCGGTGGAGATCGAGCTGTCTACCAGCGAAGGCGTGGTGTCGATCTTTCGCGACCGCTGCACCGTGTTCCGGCCGTAACCAGGCACTCTACTAGGCCGCCGTATCACAGGAATTAGACAGATAAACGGCAGGGTTCGCCGATTCTGGGCTACGAAAGCTACGTTTGAACTATTCCATTTGTGAATTCTGGAGGGAAACCACGTGGCGATCACCGACCGTGGACGGTCTGTTGGCACGGTAGAACCGATTCGAACTCGCCCCAAGAAAGCCCTGCCACCACCGCTTAGCCTCTATCAGACCGCCATCGGCAAGAAGTTTGTCATGGCGCTCACTGGCCTGGGTCTGATCGGGTTTGTCATCTTTCACACCCTCGGCAACATGAAGCTCTATCTGGGCGCTGAGGACATCAATGTCTATGGCGAGTCGCTTCGGGATCTCGGTGGCCACCTGGTACCGCGCACCCACATCCTCTGGCTGTTGCGCTTTGGCCTGATCGCCATGTTTGCTCTGCACATCCACTCGGCCTACACGCTCACCATGATGAGCCGGGCGTCGACGGCGCTGAAGTACCAGCAGAAGCAGAAGTTCTCCGCCGCTAACTTCGCCTCCCGCTCGATGCGCTGGACCGGCACCATCGTGCTGCTGTACCTGATCTTCCACCTCGCCGACCTGACCTGGGGCGTCACCGACGACGACTGGGTTCGGGGCGACGTGTACAACAACATGATCAAGAGCTTCCAGCGGCCGCTGGTGGCGCTGATCTACATCGTGGCCAACATCGCTCTCGCCATTCACCTTTTCCACGGGGTGGCGTCGATGATGACCACGCTGAACCTGAACCGAATCAAGAACCTGCCGCAGATGGCAGCGGGCGCCGTCGCCGCATTCATCCTGGTCGGAAACCTGTCGTTCCCGATCGCCATCCAGGCTGGCTTGGTGGAATTCGACGACGAGGCTCGTCAGGAAGTAATCGATCACGCCCAGGGAGGCGAAGACGATGAGTAACATTCTCGACTCCAGGGTCCCTGAGGGGCCGCTGGAAGACAAGTGGGATAACCACAAGTTCGCCACCAAGTTGGTGAACCCGGCGAACAAGCGCAAGTTCGACGTGATTGTCGTCGGCACCGGGCTGGCCGGGGCTTCGGCCTGCGCCACCTTGGGCGAACTGGGCTACAACGTGAAGGCCTTTACCTTCCACGACTCGCCCCGCCGAGCCCACTCGATCGCCGCCCAGGGCGGGATCAACGGCGCCAAGAACTACCAGAACGACGGCGACAGCATCTTCCGGCTGTTCTACGACACCATCAAGGGTGGCGACTACCGCTCCCGCGAGGCCAACACCTACCGCTTGGCCCAGGTCAGCGTCGACATCATCGACCAGTGTGCCGCCCAGGGTGTGCCGCTCGCCCGTGAGTACGGCGGGCTTCTCGACAACCGATCCTTCGGTGGCGCCCAGGTGTCCCGCACCTTCTATGCCCGGGGCCAGACCGGCCAGCAATTGCTGCTCGGCGCATACCAGGCCATGGCTCGCCAGGTGCAGGCTGGCAAGGTGACCCTCTACAACCGCTCGGAGATGCTCGACCTGGTGGTCAAGGATGGCCAGGCGGTCGGCATCGTCACTCGGGATCTCCTGACCGGCGAAATCGCTTCGCATTCGGGCCATGCGGTGGTGTTGGCCACGGGTGGTTACGGCAACGTGTTCTACCTGTCGACCAATGCCATGGCCTGCAACGTCACCGCAGCCTGGCGAGCTCACCGCAAGGGCGCCTATTTCGCCAACCCCTGCTACACCCAGATTCACCCCACCTGCATTCCGGCGAGCGACGACTTCCAGTCGAAGCTCACCCTGATGTCGGAGTCGCTTCGTAACGACGGCCGCATTTGGGTTCCGCAGAACATTGATGAGAACCGCCCCGCCGACCAGATCCCTGAGGGAGAGCGGGACTACTACCTGGAGCGCAAGTACCCGGCCTTCGGCAACCTGGTGCCCCGAGATGTGGCGTCGCGTAACGCCAAGATCGTGGTGGACCAGGGCAAGGGTGTTGGCCCGCTGAAGAACGGCGTCTACCTCGACTTCACCGACGCCATCAAGCGCGACGGCAAGGACGCCATCGAGGCCCGCTACGGCAACCTCTTCGAGATGTACGAGCGCATCACCGGTGAAGACCCGTACTCGGTGCCGATGCGCATCTACCCGGCATCGCACTACACGATGGGCGGGTTGTGGGTGGACTACAACCTCCAGACCACCATCCCGGGCTGCTTCGCCATCGGCGAGGCCAACTTCTCCGATCATGGCGCCAACCGTCTCGGGGCCAGCGCTCTGATGCAGGGTCTCGCCGACGGCTACTTCGTATTGCCGTACACGATCGGTTCCCACCTGGCTCCCCAGCTCGGCCAGCAGGCGGTCTCGACCGACGATCCGGTCTTTAAGGCAAGCGAGCAGATGGTGGTCGACCAAACCCGCCAGTTCCTCGAGATCGGCGGCACCCGCTCGGTCGACTACTTCCATCGTGAGCTCGGAAAGATCATCTGGGACTACTGCGGTATGGGCCGCAACCAGACCGGTCTGGAGAAGGCCCTGGCGGAGATTCCGGCGCTGAAGAAGGAGTTCTGGGACGATGTCCGGGTGCTCGGAGACGACCGCAGCACGAACCAGTCGCTCGAAAAGGCCGGCCGCGTCGCCGACTTCTTTGAGCTCGCTGAGCTGATGTGTCGCGATGCCCTCACCCGGGAGGAGTCCTGCGGGGCCCATTTCCGTGAGGAGAGCCAAACCGAGGAGGGCGAGGCGTTGCGCAAAGACGATGAGTACGCCCACGTTGCCGCCTGGGAGTACACCGGCCCCGATTCCGAGCCGGTGCGCCACCAGGAGCAGCTCGAGTTCGAAAACGTCGAGCTCACCCAGCGAAGCTACAAGTAGGCCCAGCTGTCCGACCTCGGCGTCCGCCGGAGCGTCGACAGAGCCCACCCTCCACTTCGGAGCGAACGAACAACCCGAGAACCCGAACCGAAGGTCAAACGACCGCACGCACTACGTCCGCAAAGCCATGGACAGACCGAATGGGCCGGCAATCGCCGAACCCGCATCAAGCAACAAAGCGAACCATCGTCCGCCGGAACATCGGGGGACAACTGAACCAAAGCGATACTTCGACGGAATAGTCGACAAACAAGATGAATCCAGTCCGGCGGGTTATCGACGGACAAAGACAGGGAGAAGTTTGTGAACATCACCGTGAAGGTCTGGCGCCAGGAAGGGCCCAACGACACCGGGCGGTTCGAGAGCTATCAGGTGCCCGACGTCAGCGAGGACATGTCGTTCCTCGAGATGCTCGACATCATGAACGAGCACCTGATCAGCGATGGTCAGATCCCGGTGACTTTCGATCACGACTGCCGTGAAGGCATCTGCGGTACGTGTGGTGTGATGATCAATGGCCAGGCCCATGGGCCGGAGAAGGCGACCGCCACCTGCCAGCTTCACATGCGCAAGTTCTCTGACGGTGACGAGATCGTGATCGAACCCTGGCGTGCTGGAGCGTTCCCGATCATCAAGGATCTGATGGTCGATCGTCGGGCCTTCGATCGCATCATTGAGGCCGGTGGCTACATTTCGGTGTCGACCGGATCAGCGCCCGATGCCAACGAGATTCCGATTCCCAAAGAGGCTGCGGATCTGTCGATGGATGCTGCGGCCTGCATCGGTTGTGGCGCCTGTGTCGCCGCGTGTCCCAACAGTGCCGCCCAGCTGTTCACCTCGGCCAAGCTGGCTCACCTCAACGTGATGCCCCAGGGCCAAACCGAGCGGTTCAAGCGCACCCAGGACATGGTGGAGACCATGGAGAGCTATTTCGGTGCCTGCACCAACCACGGCGAGTGCCACGAGGCCTGCCCCAAGGAAATCAGCCTCGACTTCATCGCCATGATGAACGGCGACTACGTAAAAGCCCAGTTCAAGAACCGCTCCCTAGCCGGCCAAGGCTAACCAAAAGCCCCAGCCCAAGCAGACAAGTTCCATACAGCACCTCCAAGGTCCACCTCCGATGTCGACCTCCAAGGAAAGCGCTCAGCCCCAGCGACAACAAGGTAGACAAGTCCTATACAACACCTCCGAGGTCGACCTCCAAGTAGTGGGGTCATCGCTCACAATGCGCAGGTGGTCTCTGGGCTTCAGCCGAGCGATGTTGCCAGCTTGCTTGCTTTAGCGGTCTCCGGCTCCGCTCCGCGGCACCATTGCTTCGCCCACAAGAGCAACGGCGCGGCGTCGGCGTCGTTGCGCCCCAAACATCGCTTATCTCGGTACCGTCTAATCAGTGCTTCCCCGTGTTCTCTCTCAGATCGCCCGCGGCTTCGCCATGGGCTCGGCCGATATTGTTCCCGGCGTTTCCGGCGGCACTGTCGCTCTGGTGCTTGGTATCTACAACGACCTGATCGCCAATATCCGCACCGGTGCCTCCGCGCTCGGCCGATTCACCAAGGCTGACTTTTCGGGGGGAATCGACAAGCTCAAAACGGTGGATTGGCTGTTTCTGATCCCGCTTGGGGTCGGCGTACTGGCGGCGGTAGGTATTCTGACGTCGGTGATCGAGGGGCTGCTCGAGTCGAATCCGGTGGAGATGGCCGGGCTGTTCTTCGGCCTGATCCTTGCGTCGATCGTGGTCGCCTGGCGGTTGATGAAAAGCGCAGATGGCCGCCATGTGGCGTTGGCGGTCGGAGTCGGCCTGGTCATGTTTGCCCTGCTCGGCTTCCGCGACATTTCGACCGAGACCGGTCAGGTGTCGGTCGAGGTAAGCACCGAAGACGGAACCATCACGCCTGAAGAGGTGCTGTTCGAGCATGACTCGGATGAGCTGACTGAACGCGGCGAAAAGGCGATTGAAGCCATCGTGCGTGAGCTTGATGGAGCCGCTATTTCGGGGATGACCATCTCTGGCCAGACTGATGCCAACGATGACGTGAGCAGCAGTGACGCCGACGCCCTCGCCCTGGAACGGGCCACGGCTGTACAGTCGGAATTGGCAGTTCGAAATATCAACGTCGACGAAGCCATCCTGGAGTCGAACGGCAAAGTCGACAACGGCGCACCGATCTGGACGTTCTTTGGCGCCGGAGCGTTGGCGATCTGCGCCATGATTCTGCCCGGTATCTCCGGGTCGCTCATTCTTGTGTTGCTGGCGATGTACCAGCCAGTGCTTGCTGCGGCCCACGATCGCGATTTGTTGCCGTTGGTCGTCTTTGCCATCGGCGCAGTGGTGGGATT
>CALAML010000223.1 GCA_937925845.1 uncultured Acidimicrobiales bacterium
AACCCGGCTCATCCGTTCTCCCAGGGTGAGCTGTGCCCGAAGGTGAACCGTTTTGTCGACCGGGTCTACAACCCTGACCGGTTGTTGAATCCGAAGATCCGTGTCGGGGCCAAGGGGTCGGGCGAATTTCGCGACGCGACGTGGGATGAGGCGCTGGCGTTGGTGGCCGAGCGGGTCGCCGAGGTTGTTGAAACCCATGGTGGCGAGTCGGTGCTGCCGTGGCAGTCGGCAGGAACGCAGGGCCTGATCCAGATGTCGAGCCTCGACCAGCGGTTCTTCGCCAAGCTCGGCGCCAGCCGTCAGATCGGATCGCTGTGTGGGGCCACGGTGGGCTGGGGCATGGCGGTGACCAACGGCAGCGCTCTGGGGTCGGATCCCTCCGACATCGCCCAGTCACAGCTGGCCGTTCTTTGGGGAACCAACACCCGCCTCACCAACCGCCATCTGTGGCCCTTCGTGGAAGAGGCCCGGGCCCGGGGCGCAAGAATCGTGGTAATCGATCCGATCCGCACCATCACCGCCGAGGCCGCCGACGACTTCATCCAGCCCCATCCCGGCACCGACATCGCGCTGATGCTGGCCATGATGCACGTGATTATCCGCGACGATCTCGTCGACCACGACTACGTGGCCGCCCACACCACCGGTTACGACGAGCTGGTAGCCCATGTCTCGGAGTGCACTCCGGCCTGGGCAGCCGAGCGGTGTGGCGTACCTGCGGCCACCATCGAACAGTTGGCCATCGACTACGCCACCGTGCGACCAGCCATGTTGCGCACGCTGATTGGGCCGGAGCATCACGAGTCCGGTGCCATGTTCTTCCGCACCATGGCGTGTCTTCCGCTGCTGACCGGTTCGTGGACGGAGTTGGGCGGTGGCATGGCCAAGAGTGTTGGCGCGTTTGCGGAGCCCTTCGTCGATCGTTCGGTGTTTCGGGCTGATCATCTCGCCGATGGCAAGAACCGTCGCGGGTTGTCGATCAACCACCTTGGCCGCCACCTGACCTCCACCGACCTGGCTCCACCGATCCACGCCCTGTTTGTGTGGTGCGGCAATCCGTTGGTGACGGTGCCCGAGTCGGAGCTCACCCGACGGGGTTTGGAGCGAGAAGATCTTTTTACCGTGGTGTCAGAGCAGTTCATGACCGACACCGCCCGCTACGCCGACGTGGTGTTCCCCGCCACCACTCAGCTGGAACACGTTGATGTGGTCGACTCCTGGGGTTCGCTCTACGTCGGCTGGAACGAGCCGGCGGTAGCCCCCTTGGGCGAGTCCGTTCCCAATACCGAGCTTTGGCGCCGCCTGTCGACGGCGATGGGTTTCACCGAGTCGGAGTTGTTCGAGACCGACGAATCGCTGATTGCATCGGCGCTGAAGAACATCGACGTCGAGGCCATGCGGCGCGACGGCTTTGTGCGGTTGGATCTGCCTGAAGAAACGCTGCCCTTTGCCAACGGCGCGTTTGGCTTCCCCGACGGCAAAGCCCGGTTTGTGGCGCCAGAGTTGGCTGATCAGGGTCTGCCGACGCTTCCCGCATTTGTTACTGCAGCAGAGAGCAATGCCCGGTTCGGTGACACGGTCTCCACGAAGGATGGAACCGGCAAACCCGACGAACGGGCGCTGCATCTGCTGACCCCGAAGATTCATCGCCGGTTCCTGAACTCGTCCTACTCCGCACTGGCCGGCCATGGAGACCGTGAGGGCGAGCCCTATGTGGAGCTCAATGTCGACGATGCCAAAAACCGGGGCATCGCTGATGGCGAGGTGGTGCGGGTGTTTAACCATCGGGGCTCGTTGGAGCTGGCCACCCGCCTCACCGATCGGATGAAGCCCGGCGTTGCCGCGGTCCCGTTCGGTTGGTGGAGTGAGCACCATCGTGGTCCGGCCACGGCCAACTCGCTTACCAGCGACACCCTCACCGACTGGGGCGGTGGAGTTGCCTACTCCGACACGCTGGTGTCGGTAGAGAAGCTCGGATAACTCGCATAGCTCAACGGAGCTGACCCCGGGGCCTCTACTTCTTCGGTTTGGTGAATTTCTCTTTCACCTGACGAATCTTTTCACCTACGGCCTCGGCGACTTCGCCGGGCCCGCCCGCTGTTCCCGGCAGTCCGGGTGCGGTCTGTACTTCGCCCAAACCGTCGAGGGGTGGTTCGGTCATGCGCCGGGCGATCTCGTCAGCCACCTCTTCCTGGGTGCGGCCGTCGGTTTCGATTTGGGGAAACTGGTCGTACCGCTCTTGACGTTCAGCCAGAAGTTCGTTGATGCGCTCGCGAGGGTTCTCGACCTGGATGAGAGGCCGCTCCTTGCGGGAGTTGGCCAGGCGGCGGTAGATCTCTTCGGGGTCGGCGACCAGGCAGAACACCCGGCCGCTGGCCGACAGCACGGCCACGTTGTCGGGGTTCAGCATCAGGCCGCCCCCGGTGGCGATCACCAACCCGGTGCGGTCGGCCAGATCCATCGCCACTTTGTGTTCGAGCTCGCGAAAGCCCGACTCGCCGTGTTCGGCAAAGATCTCCGAGACGGTCCCGTAGCGGGATTCGACCACGCTGTCGGTATCGAGGAAGTCATAGTCGAGAATGTCGGCCACGATGCGTCCGACCGTGCTCTTTCCGGTTCCCATGAACCCGGTGAGGATGATGTTTTCACCTGTTGCGTCGTTCGGCACCGCTTCAGCCTAACTTTCTCGACCCGGGACCCGACAGGGCAGGCAATTCACTGTCCCTTGACCGCCTGCTCGGTAGCCTGCACCTATGTCCCCGTCCCGTATCAACATCCTTCTGCTCAACGGTCCCAACCTGAACCAGTTGGGGACGCGAGAGCCGGAGATCTACGGTTCAGCCACGCTGGCCGAGATCGTTGCCGGGCTGGAAGCGGAAGCATCCGTGGCCGGGGCGGAGCTTCGGCACGTGCAGTCGAACCACGAGGGCACGTTGGTTGATGCCCTCCAGGAGAACGGAGAATGGGCCGACGGTGTGATCATCAATGCCGGCGCCCTCACCCACACGTCGATTGCGCTGCGGGACGCGATCGCCGGTAGCGGGCTTCCGGTCGTTGAAACCCACATCAGCAACGTCCACGCCCGCGAAGAGTTCCGGCACCAGTCGATGATCGCCGGAGTATGTGTGGGCGTGATCGCCGGCTTCGGAGTGCGCAGCTACCACCTCGCCCTCCAAGCCCTCCTCGACCAAGATTTGTGACGCCCAGCGCACTGTTTTTGGCGCGCCAGGAGTCACAGAAATCGCTAGACGCCCAACTGGCGTCGAATCTCGCCGAGTTTGGCGATGGTCTCGAGCGCGATCTCCTGGTCGGTGCTCATGTTGCGGCAGGTGATGTCGGTGAAGCCAAGTTCGCCAAAGGCCGCGAACTCCTCAGCGACCTGGTCGACGGAGCCAACCGAGACCGCATCGCGGGGGAAGCCCCGGTAGCCGGATTCGATCATGGCCTCGCCGACCCGGCTGGCCTCGTTGCCGTCATCGAGCACGATCACGTCTCGGCGCAGCACCGGCCGCGGTTCAGAACCCTGAGCTTCGCAAGCGTCCAGGTAGATCTCGAGCAACGGCTTGGCCATGTCAGCGGTGAGGTGGGAGCTGGCATACCAGGCATCGCCGAGTCGGGCGGCACGACGAATGCCAGCGGGCACCGACGAACCGATCCAGAACTCGACCGGCTGTGACGGCGCCAAGTCGACGTGGGCGTTGGCGAAGTCAAAGAACCGGCTCGACACCACCTCACCAGCGAACAAGGCCCGAAGCACGGCGATCGCCTCTTCGAGGGCCTCGCCTCGGTGCGAGTGCTCCTGGCCCATCCCTACCGCTTGAAGCCGTTGGCCCAGACCGGTCTGCAGCACAAACGGGTGATCGCTCATCGACGCCAGGGTGCCCACTTGTTCAGCGACCAATACCGGGTTCCAGAGCGGAAGAAGAAAGAGACAGCCGATCGAAGCGTTCTGAAACTGAGCGGCCGCCCAACCGAGCGTCGGAGTGTTCTGGTAGTACCGCTTCGACGTGACGTGGTTGTCACCAACAGAAAACAGGTCAAGCCCTGCAGCATCGGCCGCAGCGGCCCGCTCCGCGATCCAGCGGGCTCCCACCTGCGGCGGGTCGGTATGAAGTGAAGAGCTAGCCGACATCCCAATACGCATAGAAGCCAACCTAGTCCCCACCCAACCTCAAGATTTGTGACGCCGGGCGCGCTGTTTATGCAGCGCGCGGCGTCACAGATCTTGAGCGGAGATCCAGAAGGCGACGAAGGGTGCGCGCACACCATGCCGGTTGGTCGTGAAGCTGGCGGTAGGTGAATCGGAGCGGATGCCAGCCTGACGCCACCAAGAGATTCTGCCGTCCACCGTCGTCAGCAATCTGACTTGGCTGAATGTGGGTATCGACGCCGTCGGTTTCGATGAAGACTTTCTCGACGGAATAGGCGAAGTCCAGTCGGTAGAACTGGCCACCCACCACCACTGGATGTTGCAGGGCAGGGGCTGGCAGGTTCCACTTTTCGCAGATTTGAAGAAGGAGTACCTCAATCCCGGTCTCCGTCAGCTCGGCCCTCTTCGGCAGCTCATCCAGAACATCGCCGAGCATGCCAACGCCGTTTCGGCCTTGGCGGCTCAGGCGGTAGCGAAGATCCCAGCATTCCTGGCGGTTGACTTGACCGGTGGCGATGCTGTGGCGCAGCACCCTCGCCATTTCCGTGCTCGGAAAGATCAAGCCAAGGTCGCAGATGGTTCGGACCGGCGTGGCGCACGGAATACCCTCGACGTAAGTCGTGTCCTCGGGAACAAGGTCTCGGGAGCGGTGAATCTCCACGCCCGGAAGGGTCAACTGCCGGGGATAGCGAATCGAGAGCTCAACGTCATCGTCGACCGTTCGGAATCCATACAACCGGGCCGCGCTGCGATGAGACGCAACCGCCAAACCCTGTACCTGTGCGGCCAGGACGCCGGCCAGCAGGTCGCGCTCCCACAAGGACTCGGCGCCTTGGTTTAGATCGATGACGAAGCGATTTCGACGACGCCAAAGCCCAGAGGCAACTCGTCGCCGAATACTGGCAGACGACACGCCAAAGCTTTTGATGTCCTGAACAGTGAGGAGGCCGTATTGGCTCGCAGCCTTCCGATCGAGCGATCTGTAGTCACTCATGTCACCAGTGAAGCAGACCGCGCTGACAGTATTCGGCGCTCAACCCCCCGGCCCATCAAGATCTGTGACTCCTGGCGCTCCAAAAACGGCGCGCGGGGCGTCACAGATCTTGAAGCGGGGATGCGTGTCAGACTTGGGGGCATGGACTTCGCTGTGGATCCTGACCATCAGGACATCGTTGATGCGGTCGACCGGGTCTGTCGCGACTTCGATGACGAGTACTGGTCGCGTTGTGACCGCGACCATGAGTTTCCTTGGGACTTCTACCGGGCCATGGCCGAAGGTGGTTGGGTTGGGATTGCCATCCCTGAGGAGTTCGGTGGCGGCGGCCGGGGCATCACCGAGGCAGCACTTGTCCTGAATCGCATCGCTGCGTCGGGCGCAGCCATGAACGGATCGACCGCGGTCCACCTGACCATGTTCGGTTTGAACCCGGTGGTGAAGTTCGGCAACGACCGGCTGAAGCAGGAGTTTCTGCCCCGGGCCGCAACCGGCGATCTGCACGTGGCCTTCGGGGTAACGGAACCGGACGCTGGCACCGATACCAGTCGCATCGCCACCCGTGCCGTCGACGACGGCATGGGCGGTTGGATCATCAATGGCCGCAAGATCTGGTCGTCGAAAGCGCTGGAGGCCGAAGTTTGTCTGCTGCTAGTCCGCACCGATGGCGATCCAGGTGATGGATTCGGTGGGCTCACTCTCTTCCTGGTCGATCTCGACCCGGCGCACTGTGACATCGCGCCGATCCCCAAGCTCGGCCGTAACGCCGTCGCCAGCTGCGAGGTGGCCTACGACGACCTTCCCGTTGAGGCGTGGCGCATGGTCGGCGAGCGGGGGCGCGGCTTCCACCACATCCTCCACGGTCTCAACCCGGAACGAATCCTGCTCTCGGCCATGGCCTGTGGCATCGGCGAAGTGGCTCTCGACCGGGCCGTGGCCTACGCCGCCGACCGCGAGGTGTTCGGCCGTCCGATTGGAGCCAATCAGGCCATCAGCCATCCTCTGGCCATCGCTCGCATGCAACTCACCGGAGCGATGGCGGTGATGCGCGAGGCGGCTTGGCGATACGACCAGGACTTGGACTGTGCCGAGTTGGCCAACACCGCCAAGTATCTTGCCGCTGAGGCCAGTTGGGCTGCGGCCGACGCCGCGATGCAAACCCACGGAGGCCTGGGCTATGCCACCGAGTATCAGGTCGAACGTTTCTGGCGGGAGGCTCGCCTGCAGCGGATCGCTCCCGTGAGCCAGGAAATGACGGCCAACTTCATCGCACAGAACATCCTGGGGCTCCCCCGCTCCTACTGAATCGCACCGCTCTGAGGCCCTACACTCCCCCGTAGCGATGCAAGCGAGACCGCAGGGGGAACGGTTCAGATGACACGACTCGCCGGAAGAACGGTGTTGGTTACTGGGGCCAGTCGGGGTATCGGCCGGGGTATCGCCACCCGGGCCGCAGCGGAGGGCGCTCGATTGGCGATCACCGCTCGCACCGTCGAATCCCACCCAACCTTGCCTGGTTCGTTGAACGAGACCGCGGAGCTTTGTCGATCTCTGGGCGCCGAGGTCCATGTCGTCGCCGGCGATATCGGGAGTGATGCTGACCGAGAGCGGGCCCATGCGGAAACGGTCGCCGCTCTTGGGCCGGTCGAGGTACTGGTCAACAACGCCGCCGCAGCGGTCTACCAGCCGCTGCTCGACTATCCGGTGAAACGTCAACGCCTGATGACCGAGATCAATGTGCACGCCCCGCTGCACCTGGCCCAGCTTTGCCTGCCCGCCATGATCGAGGCTGGCGAAGGGTGGATCGTGAACCTTTCGAGCGCATCAAAGAAGCATCCGGAAGGTCCGCCCTACAGCCTGGGCGGAGTGCGGGGAACGTTCGGGTTCTACGCCGCCACCAAGGCCATGCTCGACCGCATGAGCACCGCGCTGGCTTCGGAACACCACCACCAGGGCATACGGGTGAACACCGTCGAACCAGCAGCCGCGGTGTTGTCCGAAGGCGCTGACGCCAGGGTCGGAACTATGTTGCGTGCTGATCAGATCGAGTCGATGGAAGAAATGGTCGAAGCCGCCCTCTTTCTGTGCGACTGCGGCCCTGACCACACCGGGAAAAACGAAACCTCGCTCGAACTGATCGACCGCGAGTCCTTATTGGTCCAAACCCTCGATGCCAAGGGTCCTCACCAGGATCGGTGACGCCTGACGCGGCGTTTTGGCGCTCTGGGCGTCACACATCTTGGTAGCGGAAAACGTGAATTGGCATCGGAGTTCTGGAACGGGCTGAGGTATCTCTCAAGTCCCTCCGGCTGATGGTCGAAGCATTCAACTGCAATCGGTCTGTGGAGGACTCTTATGCCGCTGAATGCTCGCGACGCGCAGCATTTCTGTCGCCGGGTTGGCTTTGGTGCCACCCAAGCAGAAATCAATCACTTCAAAGGTCGGGAACGAGCCGACGTTGTCGATGAGGTACTGAACCTCTCCGGCCCGCTGCCGAGCCGCCCCGGCTTTGTGGTCCATCCGAAGTGGTGGGAACAACGTCGCCGGTTGATCGAGTGGTGGATGGATCGCATGGTCGCCGCCTCTTGGGTCAACCGCAGCAGCAGCACCCCGAGCCCTCTTGCGGAGAAGATGGCGCTGTTTTGGCACGGCCACTTCGCCTGCAGCCTGCACAAGGTCGAGGACACGGTGAACATGTGGGAGCTGAACCAGGTCCAGCGTCGCCACGCCCTCAGCGACTTCGAGACCCTCGTGAAGAAGGTGTCGCTCAACGGCGCCATGATGCGCAACCTCGACAACGACACCAACCGCAAGGGCCACGAGCAGGAGAACTTCGCTCGGGAACTGATGGAGCTGCACACGATTGGCGTCGGCAACTTCAAGGAATCCGATGTGGTCCAGATGTCTCGGGCCTGGACCGGCCACTCGATCGTTGGGTGGAACCCCGGCGGCAACTACGTCGACTGCACCTACCGTTTCAACGCCGGAGAACACGACAGCGGCACCAAGACCATCTTTGGCAAGTCCCGCAACTGGGACGGACCAGCCACCATCACCGAACTGGTAAAAGGATCCCAGCGGGGCCTCACCTCGAAGTTCATCGCCCGCAAGCTCTGGATGTACTTCGTGAACGGCGACCCGACCGCGGCCCAAATCGACTCGATCGCCAGCGCTTTTTCGTCTGGCGGTATGTCGGTAAAGGCGGCGATGCGCGCCATTCTGATGCACCCGACTTTCTGGGCCGAAGGCTCCCGTCACGCCATCGTCCGCCCGTCGGTCGAATGGCAGGTCGACATTCTGCGCCGTATGGCGATCCCCGCGGTGCAGGCCGAACTCGAGTGGCTCTCGCCGCTGACCGGGCAGTACCTGTTTGAGCCACCAGATGTGGCGGGTTGGGGCACTCATGACTACTGGGTGTCGACCTCGACCACATGGGGCAAGGGCAAGTTTGTCGACTTCATCGGCTGGCAGGACCAGGTGGTGCAGCGCTTTAAGCCCATCGAAAACATGACCGTGGACCAGGCCAACCTCCACGTCCTCAAGCAGATGGGGCTGAACAACCTCGTCTCCCCCGCAAGTAACCAGGCCCTGCGCCGCTGGATCAGCGAAGCCAAGGCTGGCTACGAGTGGACGCTCAAACACAACGCCTTCCGGGTTGCCGCCATGCTTCCCGAGTTCCAGACGGCATAGGAACGATTCCCCATGACTCACAACAAGATGAACCGCTCCGCTGAATTCGAGAGCGAACTGAACAACCCAACCATCGGCCGCCGACGCATCCTTCAGGGCCTTATGGCCGGCGCCGGCGTTGCCGCAGTCGGACTCCCGCAACTCACCTCCCCCGCCCTGGGTGAGTCGCTGGGGTCCGGCGACAAAATTCTTGTCACCCTCCGCCTCAAAGGCGGCAACGATGGACTGAACACGCTGATCCCGGTCAACAATAACTACTACCGCGATCTCCGGCGTGACCTGGCCATCCCAACCGCCGGTACCCATCCGGTTGGCAACGGCCTGAACCTGCATCCCTCGCTCAGCCGCACCAAGGCCCGCTTCGATCGCGGTGACGTTGCCATCGTTCGAGGGGTCGGTGACCCAACCCTCGATCACAGCCACTTCTCGTGCATCAAGAAGTGGATGACCGCCCGTGACTCGGGCATCTCGCGCGACGGTTGGCTCGGTCGCTATCTCGATGGCCGGGGCTCAAGTGTCTACGGCGGCATCTCCATCGGTGCCGCGACCCTTCCCGAGCACATGAAGCGCCGCAACGGTGACACCGTGAACCTTCCGGTGTTCCCCGAACTCTTTGGTGCCGCCAACGGTCGCCCGTGGGACGTTCCGATGCACCAGGCGCTGTCCGGTCTCGCAAATGCCGCCGGCCACAACAAGTGGACCGACCTGATCAACGACTCGCAGAAGACGGCGATTGGGGCCGCCCAGCGGATGCTCCCGGTGTACAACCCGCAGATCCCGGATCCGGCCCTGGGTACCGAGGTTGTTCGCGATCTTGAGCTGGCCGCACGGGTCATCAACATGAACGTGGGTGCCCGCGTCGTGGCCGTGGAGCTCGGAGACTTCGACACCCACGACGATCAGCTCGCCAACCATGCCTCGCTGCTCTCGGCCATGGATGCCGGCATCGAGAAGTTCTTTGCCTCCTTGCGTTCCGATCTGCGTGACCGGGTCGTGTTGATGACCTACTCCGAATTCGGGCGTCGGCCTCAGGCCAACGGATCTCGCGGTGTCGACCACGGCACGTCGAGCTGTCTGTTTGTGATGGGCAACCGGGTGACCGGCGGCCTGTACGGCACCCAGCCCGGCCTCGCCCCTGATCGTCTCGATACTCGGGGCGACATGAAAGTCCATGTCGACTACCGCTCGGTGTATGCCACGGTGCTCGAAGATCATCTCGGCGCCGACGCCAACCAGATTTTGGGTCGTAGCTACGAGAACCTTGGCTTCTTCCGCAGCGCCAACCAGCCGCCGGAGCCCACGCCCACCACGGTCGCACCGGTTCCGACGACGGCCAAGCCGACTCCCACGACAGCCAAGCCCACGCCGACCACGGCGCCGCCGACTCCGACCACGGCGCCGCCGAAGCCGGTGGCTCCCGCCCGTCCGGGACCGCAGAAGTTCTACTGCAACGGCAAGGAGGCGACGATCGTCGGCACTAAGGGCCACGACCGCATCACCGGCACACCGGGCCGGGATGTGATTGTTGGTGGCCCCGGCAACGACTTCATCGATGGCAAGGGTGGCAACGATCTGATCTGTGGTGGCCATGGCAACGACCGCATCCATGGCGGGCCGGGCCGAGACACCATCTTCGGCGGTGGCGGTCGTGACGTTCTCGCTGGCCAGTCAGGGCGCGACCGCGTCCATGGCGGCCCGGGCCTCGACAAGCTGATCCGCCAAGCAATCGATTTCTTCAACCGGCAATAGGTTCACCTACGACCGGGGACTGCCTCCACGGCTCTACGGTTTGTGGCTCATCATCACCATGTCTTGGGGACGAGGTGCGAGCCACAAACCGGAGCCGAGGACTCGCCGACGGAGCCACCGCCGTTCTGCAAGTGATCAGTCGTTCCAGGGCACCATGCCGTGGCACACCAGGGTGATGATGTGGTCGCTGATCTCTTCGTGGGTGTAGTGACCGTCCTGGGCGAACTGCTGAGCGACCCCGCCAAGGGTTAACAACAGCGTGCGAGGGTCGAATTGGCCGGAGCGAATTTCCCCGCGCTGCACTGCCCGATCTATGGCGAGTCGGAACCGACGGATCACCGGCTTGGCGTACTGCTCGTGGGTGTCCTGGCGCAGCTCACGATCCGACATCATCGCTGTCATCAGGCCTGGCATCCCGCGCACGTAGGCCGGGGAGCAAACGATGGCGGTCTGTTGGCGGATGATGGCGGCGAGGTCGTCGGCCAGGTTTCCATGGTCGGGGGCCACCAGGTTGGGGATGTCACCCAACAGCGCTTCGCGAACCAGAAACAACTTGTTGGACCAGGTGCGGTAGATCAGGTTCCGGTAGAGACCGGCCCGTTTGGCCACCGCGTCGATCGTCATGTCGGCATAACCAACCTCGGCGAGCAACTCATTGGTGGCATTCAGCACCGCGGCTCTGTTGGCCATATCCGGAGGCCGTCCGATCACCGACGATTCCGACTGGTCAACCTGATCGATCATCGATGACGAACCGTCGCCACCGGTTGAGGCTTCGGGACCCTGGTTGGCGCCGCCGCGGTCCCCGCTGGCCGTGGCCTCCTCGATCACCGCTGAATTGTCCAGCCGAACTTCGCTTCGCTTGGAACTCATGGGTCTACCCGCTCCGCTACTATCGGGTTTGCCTCGCCAACTGCCATCTCGGATACCCGATGTTGGTTGTACACCGTTCGCGACTGCCAACTTCCCGCACGACAGTTGTATACATTCTGTCACACTCTGCGACGAATTGATGGCTCCAGGAAGCAATTTGAAAATGGTCAGCCGGTGGACTCTCCCGAGGCCGGCGCGACATCTTCCGGTTCCGAGGCGGCGATCCAGCGGAGGATCTCATACACCGCGCCCATCGTCTCGTCTTCATCACTGCCGGTCACCGGCACGTCCCATACCAGCGTCGAGTAGTCGCTCAGCTCGCGGTTGAGGCGGGCCTCGAGCCGGGTCAACAGCGAGCGCATCGGCTGGTTCTCCGAGAGCACTTCAAACCGGAGATAGGCAACGTCGGAGCGCACCGCGGTCGCGGTGAGCAGGCGCAGCAGCAGTTGCCCAACCCCGCGGCCGTGATAGTCGTCGATGACCGCAACCGCAGCTTCGGCGACCTCGGGCTGACTCTCCAGCCGAACCACCCGCGCTACTGCCACCGCTCGCCCCTCGTCCGAGTCGATCCCGGACTCGGCATCGGGGTCGAAGACCACCCAGGCCCAGTGCCGTTCGTGATCGATTTCGGCCAGGCTTCGGGCCATGGCCTCACTGAGTTGTTGGGCCATGGTGAAAAAGCGCAGGTACCGCGAGCGGGGCGACATGGCCTGAAAGGTCGCTTGGAGCAGTTCGGCGTCATCGTCGCGAATCGGGCGGACGGTCACAGACATCCCGTTGTCCAGAACCAGATCGAGGCCATCCGGGCGAAGGGGCAGTTCCCATTGGATCTCCATCGGAAACCACGATAGGTCGCCCTCACGCCCATCGACTCTTCTTCATGACCGTTCCGGGCGGAACCTGCCGGCGCTACGATCTCGATGGTGGGTGACGCGCAAGAGACAAACCAGGTGGACCAGGAGCCGGGGTGAACAACAGCGGCGAGGTGGATAACGAGGACGAGGCGCATAGCCACCACCACCCCGCGCCGGACGTTCACGCCACAGCCGGAAGCGGGGCCGAAACCGTCGATCCCGCTGCGCTCGGTTTGGAGGCGGCCCTCAAGGCGGCCGGATACCGCGTCACCATCCCTCGTCAGCTGGTGTGGGCCACGCTGAGCGACGCCGCATCACACATCACCGTCGATGCATTGGCCGCTCTGGTTCACCAGCGCGACAAGTCGGTAAACCGCGCCTCGGTCTATCGCTCGCTCACCCTTTTTGAAGAACTGGGCCTGGCCCGCCAGTCACGCCTCGGCCACGATTCGGCCAGCACCTGGGAAATTTCGCATCCCGATGAACACTTCCATCTGGTGTGTCGGATCTGTGGGTCGGTGGACCATCATCGGGGCTCGCTTGTGCGCTCGGTGCGAGATCATTTGAGTGGCGACCACGGCTTTGTCGTGGATCAGATCGAGCTGACGGTGACCGGCACCTGCAATCGATGCTCCGGTATTGCGAACGAGTCGCAAATGTAGAAGAGTGTCGTCCGTGCACGTCCCGGATGGCTTTCTCGACACCACTACCGCCCTGGTGAGTGGCGCCGTCGGCACTGCGGCGCTCGGTCTGGCCCTGCGCCACTCCCGCGACCAACTGCTCGACCGCCAGATCCCGGCTGCGGGCATGACGGCAGCCTTCGTTTTTGCAGCCCAGATGGTGAATTTCCCGGTGGCTGCTGGCACATCTGGACACCTGCTCGGGGGTGTGCTCGCCGCGGTGCTGCTCGGACCGTCGCTGGCCATGGTGGCTATCTCTGTTGTCGTGTTGATTCAGGCCTTGGCCTTTGCCGACGGAGGCCTCAGTGCGCTGGGCATCAACCTGATCAACATGGGTGTGGTTCCCACCTTCGGTGGTTATGCCGTCTTTGTTGGACTGCGCCGCCTGTTTCCGGCAACCGGATCGGGCGTCGCTTCTGCGGCCGGGCTCGCGGCGTTTGTGTCAGTGCCGATGTCGGCGATGGCGTTTTCGTTGCAGTGGCTCTTTGGGGCCACCGCTCCGGTGCCGTTCGACACGGTCTTTGGCGCCATGGTCGGTGTCCATGTGCTGATCGGGATCGGCGAGGGAGTCCTAACCCTGCTGGCTCTCGGCGCGATTCTGGGCACTCGACCTGATCTCGTTCATGGCGCCCGGCACCTCGACCGCGCTGCCGCGCTCAGCGGCGCCAGCGCTCGAATCAACGGACGCACGGTCGCTCTCGGATCGTTGCTGGTAGCGGTGCTGACGGCCACGGTGGTGAGCCAGTTTGCTGCCTCGACTCCCGACGGCCTTGAGCGGGTGGCCGACAACGAAGGTTTCGCGGCCACCGCCACCGATCATGCCCTCGACTCCGGGCTCTTCGCCAGCTACGCAACCGGCGGCATCGACAACGCCACCACCAGTTTGGCCGTCGCAGGGGTCACCGGAGTCTTGCTGTGTCTGGCCGTGAGCTTCGGACTCCTCTTCGCCGTTCGAGATCGGCGATCCCCCGGTCAGCCCGCGGTCAAGCCGATGGCCACCAGCACCCGGTGACCAAATCAACTGCGGCGGCTAGCGCTGATCGGACGCCGAGCCGCAACGTTCACCGAAGCCGCAAGAGTCGGAACCGGGTCCCCCTGGGGTCTGACCCCAAACGGACCCGGATAGACCCTCCCAACCGGCACCGGCCCCACACCCATGCGCTGTATGTGCATGCCCACAGCCCGATCCATGCCCTCCGCCCGGAGAGAAAGCTGGCCGCGATCATCGTCTTTGTGATCGCGGTGGCCTTGACCCGACCGGGCGCCTACCTGGCTTTTGGACTCGATGCCATAGCCTTGCTGGCGGTCGCGGCCCGGGCTCGACTCCGACCGGCGTTTGTGCTGCGACGGATGCTGGTTGCCCTGCCCTTTGTGGCTTTTGCCTTTCTGCTGCCGTTTTTTGCCGATGGCGACCGGACCGACGTCCTCGGGTTCTCGGTTTCCCAGCCCGGCCTGGAGAGCGCCGGGACCATCCTGGCCAAAGCCGGCCTCGGGATGACGGCAAGTATTCTTCTCGCCGCCACCACCGAGGTTCCGGCCCTGCTGCGGGGTCTTCGCCGACTCCGGGTGCCGGTGCCGATCGTGGCCATCGCCGGCTTTGCCTTCCGCTTCATGGAAACCATTGCGGGCGAACTGGCTCGGATGCGGGTGGCCATGGCCGCTCGCGGCCTGGAGCCTCGCTGGTTTTGGCAGGCTCGGCCGGTAGCCGTCTCAGCCGGAGCCACCTTTGTGCGCTCCTACGAGCGCGGCGAGCGGGTGCACGCGGCGATGGTTGCCCGTGGCTTCGACGGCACTATGCCCGACCTCGACTCGATGTTGGCCGAGGCCTCCCCCGTCGACGGCCCCAATGACGGCGCCCGTCTCCGTCTCGACGGCGCATGGTGGATGCTTGCCCTGACATCGGTTGCTGTCACCGCCGCCATCGCCACCAGCGCCTTGTTCGGCTGATCATGGCAGCGTCTATCTCGGTTTCTGACCTGCACTTCTCCTATCCCGACGGCTCCCAGGCGCTGGCTGGGTTCGACCTGACCGTTGAGGCCGGCGAGCGGGTCGCCGTCCTGGGCCCCAACGGCTCGGGTAAGACCACCTTTGCTCTCCATCTGAACGGGATCCACCGGGCCACGGCTGGCCGGGTGGAGATCGGCGGGCTGGAGATAGCCGAGAACAATCTCCCCGAGATTCGCCGTCGGGTCGGCATGGTTTTCCAGAGTTCCGATGACCAGCTCTTTATGCCCACGGTGGCCGAGGACGTAGCCTTCGGTCCAGCCAACTTCGGGGTGCGCGGCTCGGAGCTGGAGAAACGGGTCGCCGGTGCGCTCGACCGGGTCGATGCCATTGACCTCCGCGACCGAACCACCCACCACCTCAGCGGCGGTGAGCGCCAACGGGTGGCCCTGGCCACCGTCTTGGCCACCGATCCGGAAGTGCTGGTGCTCGACGAACCCACATCGGGAATCGATCCCCGAGCCCGACGGAGCCTGGCTCAGTTCCTCGCCGGCGTTGGCATCACCCAGATCCTGATCACCCATGACCTGCCGTTCGCTCTTGAGCTGTGCCCACGCGCCATCATCGTCGCCGACGGCCGCGTTCAAGCCGACGGCCGTTGCGTAGACATCTTGAGCAACCACCAACTCCTGGCCGACCACGGTCTCGAACTCCCACTCGGCTTCGACCCAGTAGCCGGCCACGCCAGCCTCAACCGCTAACACCACCCTCAAACATCGCCCAAAACAACGCCAAGCGGGCGCGTCTGGGGTCTGACCCCGAACGCGCCCGGTTGAGTGATGGGGGCTAGCTGACGTTGATGGTGGCGACCATTGAGGGGTGGATGGTGCAGAAGTAGCTGATGGTGCCCGGCTGGGTTGGGGTGAAGCTGAAGGTCTGGGTGGTGGTGAGGGTTCCGGAGTCGAACAGCGCCCCGCCATCGTTGCTGGTAGCGGTGTGGGGGGCGGCACCGTTGTTGACCCAGCTGATGGTTTGACCCACCTTTACGTCGACCGACTCGGTGAAGCCGAAGTCGAAGATAACGGCCTGAACCGGTGCGGCCGGGGCCGCGGGTGCCGCCGTGGTGGTCGGCACTGTCGTGGTTGGCGCGGCGGTCGTGGTGGCGGTGGTGGTGGTGGTCGGCGCCGCCGTGGTCGTCGTGGTGGTTGGCGCGGCAGTGGTGGTTGTGGGAGGCACGGTGGTGGTGGTTACCTCACCGATGGCCTCGCCGATCGTCGTTGTGGTTTCGCGTCGGGGAACGGTGGTTGATGGCGACTCTGGCTCCGAGGCATCCGCATCGCCGTCGGCCTCTTCCTCTTCACTGTCGGCTTCCTCTTCACTCTCGGCGCCGACGATGGTAGTGGTCGATGCCGGTTCAGCCTCGGTCGACGTGGTGGGCGCCTCGGTGGTGGTCGTAACCGTGGCTGCTGTGGTGTCCTCATCCGACTCAGAATCGGAATCAGCCTCTTCATCCGAGTCGTCCGAGTCATCCGAGTCATCGGATTCGGAGTCGGATTCGCTCTCGTCAGCCTCCTCAGTGGCGCCCGACGCTCCATCATCGGAGCCCGAGCTGTCGCCACAGGACGCAAGAACCAACAGTCCAGCCAGCAGGACCGCCAGGAGCCGGGCCAGGGATCGTGACCTCGCCGCGGTCTGGTTGGGGCGGCGACGATGGCCTGGGTGAATCGGCGATGTAGCCATGGCGAGAACTCCTAGCGAGGGGTGGGGGCGAGAGCTCAGCGACTGCCAGGGTTCCCTGACTAAGATCCGACGATGGCTCTCGAACGCAGCGGCACAGCTTATCGGCCATCGCTCCAGTGCTATCGCGGGGTCACTGCTCCCGGCCGACCGCGATGAAGCAAAAGCCCGACACCACTCATTCCCAGGCCGGAGAACCGGCAACGATCGAGTTGGCCGATGATCGACCCGAAACGCTTCTCCGGCACTTCGAAGCACAGGGTTGGGGTGACGGCCTGCCGATGGTGGCCCCGACCGAAGACCGGGTGGCGGCCATGCTGGCGGGCCTTGGTGGTGGCGGCAGTCCCGATGAGGTGGTGGCTACCCTGCCCCCCCGCTCAGGCCTGGCCACCCCCCGGCTGATAGCCATCAATGCGGTTCTGGCTGGCTGCGCTCCGGCCCAGATGCCGGTGCTGGTCGCCGCCGTCGAGGCGTTAGGGCATCCGCGCCTCAACCTTCGCGGGGTAAACGCAACGACCCATCCGGTGGCTCCGTTGGTGATCGTCCATGGCGAAGCAGCCCGGCTCGGAGGCTTTAACGGCGGGGCTGGCGCGTTTGGGCCCGGCAATCGGGCCAACGCCACTACCGGCCGGGCCGTGCGGCTGATCCTGAACCATGTTGCTGGGGCCGCCATCGGCTCCGGGGATGCGTCGACCCAGGGTGGCCCGGCCAAGTACAGCTACTGCGTGGCCGAGAACATCGAGGAATCGCCCTGGGGCAGCCTGGCTACGTCGGTCGATGTTGTGTCACGTGCCCACGAGCCGAGCGACGCTGACGGTCCAGCACCGGTCTCCGCCGTCACCGTTCACTGCGGCGAGGCGCCCCACAACGTCCACGACATGGAGTCGGCCGATCCGGCCGCCATCCTCAACAAGGTGGCGTCGACCATGGCGTCGCTGGGCTCAAACCACGGGCCGATCAGCCAAGCTGAGTTCTTTGTGGCTTTGTGCCCCGAACACGCGGCCACCTGTGCCGATGCTGGTTGGAGCCGGTCCGACGTTGCCGCCTATCTCTTCCAGCGCGCTCGCCTACCAGCCGGCGAGGTACGGGCTGCGTTTGCCCTTCGGGCCTGGGCGCCCTGGCTGAACGCAGTGCCTGACAACGAGCTTCTACCGATGACCGAACATCCCGACAACATCAGGATCTTCGTGGTTGGCGGACCAGGAAAGCACAGCTCGGTCATCCCGAGTTGGGGCATGACCCGTTCGGTGACCGTGCCGGTGGCGAGCAACCCGGGCAGCAAGCCAGATACGGCACCACCCACCGACCCACCACAAGGAGCGTGATGACAGTTCAGGTCTATGCCCCCGACGGTGCGACCGGCCCCGACCCCGCGACACTGGCGCCGTCGCCTCCGGTGTTGTCGGGTCTACGGATCGGCGTGCTCGACAACACCAAGCCCAACGCCGGGTTACTACTAGGCCAGATGGCCAGCCGCCTGGCCGAACGCACAGGTGCCATCGTGGCCCACACCGAGACCAAGAACGCGGCGCTGGCGGCGCCGGATCAGGTCCTTGGGCGCTTGACCAAAGAGATGGTCCAGGTGGTCCTCACCGGGACCGCCGACTGAGGAAGCTGCACGTCGTGGAGTGTCCACGACTCTGTCAAGCTCGAGGCCGCTGGTATCCCGACGGTCGTTGTCGCCACCACCCGCTTTCGCGGTCTTGCCGACGAGACTGCCATCAGCCTTGGGCTGCCTCACCTGCGCATCATGTCGGTTCCCCATCCGCTCGGCGGCACCGACGAGGCAACCGTCACCGAGTGGGCCGACGGCGCCGTGGAGGAAGCGCTGCGGCTTCTCACCACCGAGGCGCGATGACGATCGAGATCGATCATCGCGGTCAGGTGGCGCTGGTAACCGGAGCCGGTGCCGGAATCGGCCGGGAGATCGCTCGGTGGCTGGCCCGAGCTGGTGCCACCGTGGTGGTGAACGACCTTCGGGCCAACCACGCCGAGGCGGTGGTGGCCGAGATCAACAGGGAAGCCGACGGGCCCGCCGCCGGCGGCTCAGCCTCGGCGATGGTGGCTGACCTTCGCGATGACGATGCCATCGATGCCCTGGTAGCTGCGGTCGTGGCCGAACACGGACGCTTGGATTTGGCGGTCAACAACATTGGCATGCTCCCCCGCGGTCGCCGCCCGAAGCGTTTTGTCGACTACCGGGGCGATGATTGGCGCGACATCGTCGACCAGAACCTGACCCTCGCCGCGCTGTGCGGCCGGGCCGAAGCCGAGGCCATGTTGGCTGGCGGACAGGGCGGGGTGATCCTTTTTGTCAGCTCCGGAGAAACCACCCGGCCGTCGCCGTTTAACTCGATCTACGCTGCGGCCAAGGCCGGGATTAACCACCTGGTGACTTCGATGGCTACCGAGCTTGGGCCCAACGGCATTCGTGTGCTCGCTGTGGCACCAGGCACCACGCTTACCGAAACGGTGGCCGCCGCATTCGATGACGACCGGGTCGCCGCCATTGTGGAGTCGACTCCGCTGCGGCGGATGGTCGAACACGACGAGTTGGCCCGGCTCTCGGTCTTTCTCACTAGCGATCTTGCTCGATGTATCACTGGCCAACTCATTCTGGCCGATGCGGGTGCCCACCTCTCCCGCACCCGACCGGCAAATCAAACACCTGGCTAGTCAAGTCTTTCCTCTCAAATACACTAAAATGACTTCAAATATATTGAGGAAATAGGGTAGATATTTCTTAACAGTGCTAAAGTCGACCTCTCATGTGGCGCTTGAACACTGGCCGAATCCGGCCAGCCCACCCGGTTGACCAGCGGGTCGACCAAACGATGATGCCGGACTACAAACAGACTCCTCGTGTGGGCAACCGGGCCTCGGGGTCGGACCAGGCGGTCGGCGTCGGCGACACATCGGCACTGTTGCTCCTCCGCCTGTTTCTGATCGCTGGCTGGTCGCGAAGCCTGCTCGCCAAGGCCATCTCTCCCGCATGGTGGGATGGCTCGACGGTGGATGAGTTCGTCGCCGACCACGACGGTGCGGCGGTCGGACCGTACCGCCTGGTGATGGACCAGGTGGCCGCGAACCCTTCGGCGATCGCGCTCGTGGTCTTTGTCGCCGAGTTGGTTGTTGTAGCCCTGCTGGTGCGACGTTCCACCGTGGTTCTCGGTGCCGCAGTCGGTTCGGTCCTCAATGTGGCCTTTGTGTTGGCCGGAGCGGTGAACCCCTCAGCGTTCTATCTGATCATCCAGGCCGCTCTCATCCTGAGCACCAGCCACGGCCGAGCTCCCTCGGTCGACCACCCGAAGGAGTGGCTCAACGTCCTCGCTCCGGCCACCCTCCGCGCCCGACGCGCCCTCCTGTTGCTGGCGCTGGTGGTGATCGGCCTGGTTCTGGTCGCCGCCGGCCGAACCTTCGATCCCGAAGAGGTGAAGGCCGATCCTGCTCTGATGCTCGCCTTGTTGGCCTTTCTTGTTGCTGCCGGCCTGATCGCTCGGTTGTCCACCGAACCGACCCCGGCCGAACCGCAGGGACGGTTGCTACAGCCCGAACCATTGGAGGAGCCAGAGCGCTCCCATTCCGACGATGAGGGTCGCGGGCATGCTTCGGACCTTCCACAGGAATACGCCGGCGATCGCCGCCGCGAGAAGGCGAGCATCGGGCTCGACGATTCGAGCAAGACCCTTGTCACCCACAACGGCCGGACCGAAAATGGCGGCAAAGGCAGCCGGTCCCACATATCGCAGGGCCCGCTCGACCTGCGGGGCCAGTCCACGATCGCCCCAGAAAGTGATGAACGAGGCCCGCATCAAGTACGTCACCACACCGGCGAGAAACAGGGTGAGCCAAATGTTCATGTCGGCTCCAACGCCGAAGCTGACTCCGCCGGGGAATCACGATCGGTCCACCATTCGGCGGCTGCCCCGGCGATCACCCCGCACAGGATGCCAAACAACACGCCGGACCCCCGGGGAAAGTCCTGACCAACGATGGCGGCGACGGCGCCGACCGCCGCGGCCAGCACACCTGGCCGGTTGGTGATCGACAGAATGCAGAGGCTCAGAAAGAGCAACGGCACGGCGAAGTCGAGTGACCAATCGGTGGGGATGGCAGTGCCGGCGAGCAGCCCGATGGTGACCGCCACGTTCCACACCACGTACAGGGTGACAGCTCCGCCGAGGTAGCGGCCGACCCGCTCATCCGGAGCCATGGTTTCGGGTTGCGCCGAGACCACACCAAACATCTGGTCCACCAACAGGTAGGGGCCAAAGATGCGGAACCAGCGTGGGGTGTTGGCGAGACGACCCGTCAGCGCTGCGGAGTACACGATGTGGCGGGCGTTGATCACGCCAACCGTGGCGATGATGGCCAGTGCACTGGCGCTCTTCGACAACAGGCTGATGGCGGCGAACTGCGAGGCACCGGCGAAGAGAAAGATCGAAGAGAACCAACCCGCCACGTTGGGAACGGCGTCAGCGTCGTTGATAGCCAGCCCGAGCACGATCCCCACCGGGATAGGCGGAACGGCTAGCGGCAGAATCTCTTTGAAGCCTGAGCGAACAGCGCTGCGATCGATGCCGGTCACTTCTTTTGGCGTCGACTACCACCGTGCCAGTCCTCGACCTTGCCAGCCTCAACTCCATCGCCACCCAACGCCTTCAGTGACGGCAGTTCGCGGAGGCTGCGCTTGAGTTCGGTGAAGCTCGGGAACGTTGCCAGGCCCACCACGTGGTCCCAGAGCCGCACCGCATCCTCGTCACTCGGGATCCGACTGATGACCGGACCAAACAGCCCGGGACCAGCAGGCGGGTTGTAGTGGATGATCGGGGTGCCGACATCCTTCCCGGTCAGGCTCAGGGCCTCGGCGGTCTCAGATTCGAGCTCGGCATCGAGAGAATCATCGTCGAGGGCATCAGCCAACTCCAGAGGCAGACCGGCGGCCGAAAGCACACCCTCCACATGGGGGCGCGTGGCGAGATAGCTCCTGTCGTCGGTGGGCTCGATATCGAAGATGGACTCTCCGAACGCGGTGTAGAGCGGCCCCATCGCACTGCGGCCGTGCTCGGCTCTGGCTTGCGCCGCCACTCTGAGCATGTGTTTGCCGGCGGTATGGCCGGCTTCGTACTCGGGCGGGAAGTGGGTGTCGTAGTCGACATCCTTGTTGACGATACGGAGCGAGATAAACCGCCAATCGACGGTGTAGTCCCGCTGCTCCACGACCTTCGTCACCCACCGGCTGGTGATCCAGGCGAAGGGACATACCGGATCCCAGTAGAAACGAATATCGAAATCTTCAGCGGCTGAGGACTCGGTCATATCCGCGACTGTACCGGCCTCCGACCCAAGACCGAGCATCAATTGCGCTCTTGAAATTTCGGGATCTACACCCGACGGACTGCAGTGCTGGTTAGGGGTCCGGGAAGCTTCGAAGGGCGGCCGGAGCACGCCCCACGGAGTCTCCTTTAGGCGGAGCGGCGGGCGATCACCACGGGGCGCTCGGCATCGAAGACTTCGGGTGGGTTGGGGTCATAGACACCCCAGTGATCGAGCAGCTTGACGGTGTTGTAGTACAGCGTCAGAGCAAAGACCGCGTGAGAGATGTCCTTGTCGCGAAGCGTCCGGAGCACGCTGCGAACCAGATGTCCCTGGCCGTCCTGACGCAGAAGTCGCTGCAGGCTGGTGAACATCGGCACTGCCCGCTTGGCGTCGGTGGCGCTGTGTTTGGTGTCGGCTTCCGCGTCGGGGAGGTGTTCGGCCAGCCCGGCGATTCGGGCCAGGAACGTGTCCGGATGGTAGAGCCGGTTGTAGAGCCACATGGTGCCTCGGGCCAGCTCATCGTTGGTCATCTGGGCCGGGATGATGTTGGAGGCGAAGTTGGCTCCGCTGGCGGCGATGTCTTCGGTTGGAGCCAGCAGTCGACCAGCGGCTTCCATTCGCGCTGCCAGCGGCGTGGCCTCGGGTGCGTTCAACATCGTGACCGCCAGGCCAGGTATTCCGGCGGCTTGGGCGAAGTCGAAGAGCAGCTCGAAACATCCGAGATCGTCCTGGTCGAAGCCGGCGATGAGCCCAGCCTGGACCTGGATGCCACGTTGGTGGATCCGTTGGACCTTCTCGACCATCGTGCCTTCGTTGCTGCGCACGTTCTGCCGCTTCTTGGCTCCGATCAGCGACGCCTCGTTGGGCGTTTCGATACCAACAAACGCAGTACGGAGACCGGCGTCGAAGCAGAGATCGAGCAGATCCTCGTCGCTGGGTCGGGCCACATCAATCGACACCTGGGTGATGAAGCGAACCGGCTCGGTCTGTTGCATCCGCCAGTCGCGAACCGCTTCGAGCACGGCAACAGCCCGGCCGCGATGGGCTGTCAGGTTGTCGTCGCAAAGGAAGATGTCGCGGAACCCACGGGCATAAAGCGCATCGAGCTCAGCCGACAGCTGCTCGCCCGTTTTGTGGCGTTGGCGCCGCCCGAGATACACGATCACGTCGCAGAACTCGCACTCGAACGGACACCCGCGGCTGGTCTGCACCGAGCCCACCCAGTACCGCTCGGGGTCGATCAGGTCATAGCGGGGTACGGGCGAGGTGGTGATGTCGATCTGGCCAGCCGCGTGGTATTCGGCTTTGGTCGTGCCGGCCACGTAGTCATGGAGAAACTCGGGCCAAGTCTGTTCCGCCTCGCCCACAAACAACACATCACAGTGGTCGCGGTAGCGGTGGGGCGCCAGGCTCGGATGCGGTCCACCGATGATCACCAGTGGTCCGTCAGCTGGGCCCTGGCCGCTTCCGTCGATCGGTTCGTCTCGCCGGCTTCGAAACGCCTGGGCCAGTTCGAAGAGCCGATCCATTTGGTTGACATAGCCGGTGAAACCCACGATGTCCGCTTCGAAGTCGACATCGACGGGCCGGTCGACCTCATCGATGATCGTGACCTCAACCTCGGCGCCCAGGGTCTCGG
>CALAML010000224.1 GCA_937925845.1 uncultured Acidimicrobiales bacterium
CCGAACATGCCGTCGTCCATGATGCACGGGGTGTCGGCTTCGCGGAGCGTGGCTCGGATGCCTTCAGCGACCGACGCCGCGTCGGAGGCCTGGGGTGCTCCGCCGGAGACTCCGGTCACGACCTGGAGTAGCACCACCGAAACCGGTCGAAGGTTTCGGCGGGCGGCGGCGACGCGGGCATCGAGGGTGACGGTGAAGTATTCCTCGGTGAACAGGCCGGTGTTGGGTTCGATCAGTGAACTGGGCTTCGGTCCACTTTCGGCCGCGGTGTCGGGCGCTGTCGGCGCTGCCGCGGCAGCGCTGTTGGTGCGGCCCCGTTCGCTGGAGAGGGCGGTCTCGAGCTGGTCGACCTGCCCGGAGAGGCGATGGTTCTCGTTGGCCACGCGCTGGCGGTCGCCGTCGATGGAGAGGGTGGCAAGGGCGGTCAGTGCTCCGACAACACCTGCGGCGAGGCCCAGCGCTGGAGTGCTGAGGACCAAGGCGAGTACACCACACACCGCTGCGACGAGGCCGAGGGCTATCGTGGCCACCACCCGTGGGTGTCGGTCTTCAGCCGGGCTGGCGGGCGTGGGCACGATCGCTTGACGGATCTGGGCCCGCTCCAGCGGGGACTCGTGGTAGCTGTCTTGTTCCTCAGGCTGCATGTGCTGCTCTACGCTCTCTGGTGAATTGAACCAGGTCGTCCATGATCTTGCCCAACTCGAAGTCCTTTGGGGTGTACACGGCGGCAACCCCCATGCTGAGGAGGGTTGCTCGGTCTTCTTCGGGGATGATTCCGCCGACGACCACCGGGGCGGTGACGCCCTTCGCTGTCAGGAGGTCGAGAAGGGTCGGCAGCAGTTCGAGGTGGCTGCCCGACAGGATGGAGATGCCGATGACATCAACGTCTTCGTCGAGGGCGGTTGCCGCGATCTGTTCCGGGGTGAGTCGGATGCCCTGGTACACAACTTCCATGCCCGCGTCTCGGGCGGCTACCGCGATCTGTTCGGCGCCGTTGGAGTGGCCGTCGAGGCCGGGCTTGCCCACCAGGATGCGCGGCGGGCCCTCTTCGAGGGTCTTCACCAGTGTGGCGACTCGGCCGAGGCCCTCGCTGGCGGCGCTGCCCACAGCGGCGGCGACGCCGGTTGGGGCTCGGTATTCGCCGAAGACGTTGCGCAGGGTGTCGGCCCATTCGCCGGTGGTCCCGCCAGCCTTGGCCAGGGCAATAGTGGGTTCCATGATGTTGTCACCGGACTCGGCCGCGGCCGCGAGTTCGGCACGTGCCGCGTCGACCGCCGCGCCGTCGCGCTGCTCGCGCCATGTTGTTAGATCGGTAACCATCTGATCGTGGACCTCAGGGTCGACTCGGAGAATGTTGTCTTCTCCACCTAGAGGTGATTCGGCCGTTTCGGTGAATTGGTTAACCCCTACTACGGTCAAATCACCAGATTCCAGGTCACGCATTCGTTTGGCATGGGAAGTAACCAAACGCCCTTTGAGGGTGTCGATGGCCTCGAAGGCACCACCCATGGCGAGGACATCGTCGAGTTCGGCCTGGGCTTCATCGATCAGGTCGCTGGTGAGTTTCTCCATCACCACCGAGCCATCGAAGATGTCGCCGTACTCAAGCAGGTCGGTTTCGAAGGCCAGCACCTGCTGGATACGGAGCGACCATTGCTGATCCCACGGCCGGGGAAGGCCGAGGGCTTCGTTCCAGGCCGGGAGTTGGATCGAGCGGGCTCGGGCCCGTTTGGAGAGGCTGACGCCGAGGGCTTCGAGCACGATGCGCTGGATGTTGTTTTCGGGCTGGGCCTCAGTGAGGCCGAGCGAGTTGACCTGCACGCCGTAGCGGAAGCGGCGGGCCTTGGGGTCGGTCACGCCGTAGCGTTCGGCGGTGAGGCGGTCCCACATCTCGGTGAAGGCCCGCATCTTGGCCGTCTCTTCCACAAAGCGGATGCCGGCGTTCACGAAGAACGAGATCGAACCAACCACGGCCGAGAAGTTCTCCTCCGGCACCTGTCCGGACTCGCGTACCGCATCGAGGATGCCGATGGCGTTGGCCAGCGAGTAGGCGATTTCCTGGACTGGCGTCGCCCCTGCTTCCTGGAGGTGGTAGCTGCACACGTTCATCGGATTCCACTTGGGAATGTGAGCGTTGCAGTAGGCGATCATGTCGACGATCAGCCGGCGGCTGGCCTGCGGCGGGAAGATGTAGGTGCCGCGGCTCAGGTATTCCTTGATGATGTCGTTCTGGGTGGTACCCCGCAGCGCCGTGCTTGGGACGCCGTGGTTTTCGCCGTTGGCCACATAGAGCCCGAGCAGCCAGGCGGCCGGGGCGTTGATGGTCATCGACGTGTTCATCTCGCCCTGGGGAATACCGTCGAGCAGGGTTTCCATATGGCCGAGATGGCTGACGGGCACGCCGACCTTGCCCACTTCGCCACGCGCCAGGATGTGGTCGGAGTCGTACCCGGTCTGGGTTGGCAGGTCGAAGGCGATGGACAGCCCGGTTTGGCCCTTGGCCAGGTTGGTTCGGTAGAGCTCGTTGCTGGCTTTGGCTGTGGAGTGGCCGGAGTAGGTCCGCATCATCCACGGCCGGTCGCGCTTGGGGCCGGTCTGTTCCGCCGCCTCGGGCGCGCCGGAGGTGGGTGTTGTCGCCGTCTTTTGGGTCTCCAAGGAGCTCATGGGTGCATTCTCTGTTGCCAGAACGGCCTTGTCACGTTCTCCCATCGGTGTTTTCCCACTGTCTGTAAGGTTCCTTGGGCTTCTCAGCCCGGTTTTTCGTGGGTTTGTTCGACTTCGGGGCGGGTCTCAAAGCGCGCTCTGGGACCAAAGAGGTCGACATCGGTGGCTGCGGTGGCGGCCCGAGCCCGCGATACGTAGTCCCGCCGGTCGATGTCGATCACGCCGAGGGTGGCGAGGTGGTCGGTGCGCCATTGCACATCCAGCAGCGCTGCGCCGTTGCGGCGGAGGTGGCGAACCAGATAGATGACCGCCGCTTTGGAGGCATCGGTGACTCGGTGAAACATCGATTCTCCGGCGAAGAACCGCCCGATCGAGACGCCGTAGAGACCTCCGACCAGGGCACCCGTGGAGTCCCGCACCTCGATGGAGTGGGCCCAGCCGAGTTCGAAAAGGCGGGAGTAGGCCACGACGATGTCGGTGTCGATCCAGCCTCCGGAGCGACTCGGATCGGCGCAGCCCCGAATGACGCCGGGGAAGTCGGTGTCGAAGGTGACGTGGAACTTGCGCATCGAGCGCTGGAGCGATCGGGAGATGTGGGCGCCATCGAGCGGGAGGATTCCCCGAGGGTCGGGTGACCACCAGCCGAGCTGATCGCCGACCGCCATCGGGAAGAGTCCTCGACGGTATGCCGCGAGTACGGTGCCAGGTTCGAGATCGGCACCGACACCGACCAGCCCGTGTTCGTCGGCGCTGTCGGCATCGGGAAGGATCCAGGGGGATGGTGTTGGTTCCACCGGCACCGCCTGAGTCTACTCCTGAGGTCGGTTCAGCCCGACCGGCCGGGCCCCGGGTTCTACCGGTGATGGCCCTTCGGGGGGCGATCGATCGAGCCGTCGAGGGGCCGGATATGCGGCGTCGGTTCGGCGACACCGTCGACCACCCACCGGCGGCGTCCCTGCGTTTTTACCGGCGTGCGCTCGAGGTTGGTGATGGTGAGGCCCGCGGTGCGGACTTCAACCGGGATGTCGAGGATCGGTATCCCGCTGCGCTTCGGGCTGCGGCTCGGTGTGCGACTGCGGGCTCCGGCGCCGACGCTCGGTTCCACAAACACCAGTCGGCCGTTGTCGGCCAGTGCCTCTATCACCAGGGCGAGCAGTTCCTGCGGGCCGATCGCGGTGGTCGGATCGGCCGCGGCGGCGATGGCTCCGAGGGACACCACGGTGTCGTAGGGGCTGTCGTTGCCCGCAGCGGCACGGGCGAGGGCCTGGTAGGCCGACCGGCCGGGGTCGGCCGGGTCGAGTTCAACGACCCGGCCCACGATCATTTCGACCCGCGTTGATCGCCGAGTCCGTAGCGATGCCGCCGACACGTCCTTCTCCCGATCGCCGCCTTGGCTACGCGAGTGGTCGGAACTCGATACGGCGGTCGTCGGCCTTGTCGCCGCCGAGTGGCTGCGTTTCGCCGAAGCCTTCTGCGGTGAGTCGGCTGGCGTCGATGCCGCGTTCTACCAGTGCGTCGAGCGTGGAGTCGGCCCGGGCCTGCGACAACGTGAGGTTGCTGGCGTCGTCGCCATCGGCGTCGGTGTGGCCTTCGATGTTGATGCTGACGTCGGCGTTTTCTTCGAGGAAGGCGGCCACCTCGTCGAGGGTGGCCTGGCTTTCGGCGGTGATAACGGCCGATCCCACTTCAAAGAAGATGTTGTCGAAGTCCAGCACGGCCGGTGGCTCCGGCGGTGCCGCCTCTTCGCCGTCCTCGGTCTCACCGTCTTCGGCGTCGCCATCCTCGCCATCGTCGGCTTCACCATCTTCGGCATCGCCGTCTTCATCGCCATCGGCGGGCTCACTGTCGCTGTCGCCGCCGGTCTGGTTGATCACCACCGACTCGACCACGATGAGTTCGGAGAACCCTTCGGTGCCATCGGACAGCGCCAGGATCTCTTCCAGTACGTCCTGGCCCTCGGTAACCGTGCCGAACGGCACGTAGGTTCCGCTGCCGGGCACGTTTGGATCGGCGTCGAGGTTGGTGGCGCGGTCGTCGACGTTAAAGAAGTACTGGGCCGAACCGCCATCGGGAGATGGCGTGCGGGCCATCACGATTTGGCCGGGTTCGTAGGTGTAGGTGCCGACGAGGCCACCGGTGGTCTCGTCGACTTCGAAGGCCGGTTCATCGGGCAGGTTGTAGCCGGGGCCCGGGTCGCCGGCGGTGTTGTTGTGGGGTGAGCCGCCCTGCACGATGCCGATGCTGGGGGCGGAGCGGTGGATCAGGGTCTGGTCGTAGTACTTGTAGCGGGCCAGGCTCACGAAGTTGTTGGTGGTGCCGGTGTTGTCCTCGTTATCGAGGTCGACCTTGATGACACCCTTGTTGGTGGTGAAGACCGCTTCGTAGGCTGCGCCCTCTTCGATGCAGCCTTCGAAGCCGCCGGTGAAGTCGAGGGTGCGTTCGGCGCTGCCGTCGGCTGGCGGGCAGTCGGGCGCTACCGGCTCGCCGGGCTCAGCGTTGACCACGCCAGCTTCGGCGAGCTCCGCTTCGCGTTCTTCCTGTTGCCGTTGGAACTCGGCTTCGGCCTCGGCGGCAGCATCGGCGTCGGCCGCCTCATCGCCGGCGTCCTCTTCGCCACCTTCGTCGGTGGTGTCTTCGCCCTCCTCGGCCACGGGGTTGGTGACGAGGTCGCCGTCGTCGTCGTTGTTGCGGGACTGGCAGAAGGCGATCACCAGCACAATGCCCACGATGATGGCGGCGAGGATGACCCAGGAGCGCATCTTTTGCTGCGTCTCCACTTTGCGCTCCGCTTCGCGTTGCGCTTCGAGCTTGGCCGCCCGATTGGCCTTCTGACGTTCGCGTTTCTCAGTACCCATGGCGATCGAACTTACCGGGCTATCCCAGCGATATCGCGTCAAAGGCCTCGGTGGCCGCCTCGATATTCGCGCCGTCGCTTCGCAGAAAAAGTGTTGAAGATCTGCTTCCGCCGCGAACCCGATGCGGTGTCGGCGGCATCCAAGCTTCGACCATCAAAGGAGCGACCAATGTTGAACTACCGAGTTTCCCAGCTGTTTGTGGCCCTTGTAGCTGTGTTTGTCGCAGCCGCGAGCGTGACCGCGCCCGCGGCTGCCAACGGGCGTTCCCAAGGCCGCTCGGCGGGGATCGGCCCCGATATGTCGGTTCACCGTCCAGCCGCTGCCGTCCCTGTACCTTCATCGACTACTACGGATCGGTCCAGCGTTCCGGTCCGTGAGCCCGCCATTCGCCCGGGTCGGTTGGGCGGCGAGCTGGACTCTCACGGCGGATCTGTCGAGCGGTTCACGAACTCAGCTCATGGCGTCGAGGTCTTTGAGACGGTGAGCAACTCGATGCGAGTCATAATTCGAGTTCGGATCCACCAGGGCGATGGCGCTTCGTTGACTCGGCGGCCTTCAGCGCCGGAACAGATTATTGTCCACTGGGGTGATGGTACGACCGACACGTTCGACCCATCCGGCGTGTTGGGCTTTGGCCATCGGGAGTTCTCGTTCGCTCATACCTACCCTTACGAGGACGGGGATACGCAACTGGACTACCGAGTTCACGCCGTGATCCGGGATGGGCTGGGCAATGAGTCGGCCGATCGGGCCGATATCACCCTTGAGCCCCGCTATGACGTCCGATACAGCCCGCTGACGTTCCGTCCTTTGACCAAATGTGACAACCCGCTTGGTTTTCAGAACCCCGGTGAGTTCTACGCTCGCTGGGTCCATGACGGCGAGCTCCGGGGCGCCACCGCTCGACTCAAGCGAGGTCAGCGCAAGACCGTGTCAGCGTTTTCGGCCTTGATCGAGGATGTTGGGGTTGGCGATGTGGACCGACCTGTCGACATCGCGGAAAGTGACTCGATCTTGTCCTGGCTACTGCCGTGGAATTGGATGATGCGGTATGAGCCGAAGGTCGACGGTATCGCAAGGCCCTACACGCTCGGCTGGCACCAGTACTCCTACGTCGAGACTGGCGCCGGTGACGTCCTCTTCTCCGAGAAGGGCGATCGCGATTGCAAGATCCGTGTCAGCTACGCCAGGCATATCTCGTTGCGTTGACTAGCGAACTCGGCATGGGCCGGGCCCGAAAGCGTTCTAGAAATGGCGAGGTTGGGGTCGGGAAGCTGCGTCCTGGTCAGGCGAGCTCGGATGCCGTCAACCTTTGGGTTGGCCCAGACCGCAACACGATTTCAGCGATAGACCTGGCCAGGCGCAGCCAGATGCCCACAAACCCAAAGCTCCCACCCCAAGCCGGACCGAGGGGAGCCAGTTCGCTCTGAAGCTAGAAGACGGCGGAGGTGATGCCGAGGTTGGGATCGGGAATCTGCTGTTGGCCGGTGTCGAAGAGGCCTGACAGTAGCGGGATCAGCATCAGTAGCGAGAGGGCAATCACCATCAGCAAAAGCCCGATTCGTTTGCGGCTCCAGCCTGCTTTGATCGGCTTGCGGTTGGCCAATGCCTGCTCGCGTGCCTCGGCCTTGGCTTTGGCCTTCTTTTTGTCGAGATGGTTGCCCTTGGCCATGTTGGGCAGTCTATATCGGAACCACATCCGGGCCGGGCGCAATCTCGCGAGGCAACCAACCCTTGGGGCTTGACTGGATGCTCCCAGACCCCGGGACCGAGGTTGGCCCCAGGCTCCGGAGACCCGGGCGCGTTTGGGCCCTCGGCCTGGGTGGGGTCGAGGGTTTGTGGTGTTTGGGGCGTTTGGCCGCGCCCGGCTAGGGGCTGGTGGTGATGAGTAGGCCGGATTTGCTGCGGGTGAGGGTCCAGCCGGCGTCGTGGATCATGTTGTGGTGGCGGCGGCAGACACAGGCAAGGTTCTGTTCGTCGGTTCTGCCACCTTTGTGCCATGGGATGAGGTGGTGGATGTCGCAGTAGCGGGCGGCGATGTCGCAGCCGGCGAATTGGCAGTGCAGGTCGCGTTTTCGGATGGCGTTGCGTAGTTGTGGTGAGATGACTGCGGTTTTGCGGCCGTAGTTGAGGATCTGACTGTTGCCTTTGGTGACGACCCGCCTAATCGAGGTGTCGCAGGCCAGGCGTTCCCATACTTCGGTGGGGATCGGCCGGCCGTCAGCCAAGGTTTGTTGAATCGACCCGATGTCGGGGTGATCGCGCCCGAGGAGTGTTTCGATGTCGACGATGACGTCGATAGTGGATCGTGACGACGCTCCCATAGCGATATCGGCCAGGGTTGGTAGGCCCAGGGCGGCACAGATCTCATCAGCAGTGTCACGGTTCGGGTTGACCGGTTCGCCGGCGAGGAGGTTCAGCAGCAGGTCAGCTGATTCGGGACTCAACCGAACCGGCTCCTTCTCCAGGGTCGGTTCGCCGTTGCTGGGGTCAGGGTCGGCATCGTCGCCCGAGCCGTCTCCGGCGGTTGCGTCGTTACGTGGTTGACTGCGCCGGCTGCTGCCATCGGGGCGGGCGTCGTGGCCGCACCCTTTTCTGGAGCGCGTGTCACCCTCACCTCGGCCGTGGCCACGTTCATTGCCGGTGTCGTCTCGGCTCTCGCCGTCTGGCTGTCCAGTGTTGGTGGGGCCAGCACCGTCGAGGGTGTCGTCGCAGATGCCGACGAGGCGGTCGGCTCGGCGTTGGGCCAAAGTGCGGGGTTCGTCGGGGCCGTTGTTGCGGTCGGGTGGCGTCTCTAAGGCTGCGGTGACGGTGGCGAGTCCGGTGGCGTCAAGGTTGGCGTGCACCGATCCGGAGCCGTCGAAGCCTTCTTGGATGGAGACGCCGCGGTTGTTGAAGCTGCGGGCGGCGTCGTGTTGAGAGGCGGACTGGTTGTTGTTCCATCGCCATTGCGAAACAAACCGTCCCAACTCTTCTGGATCCCGAGATTCACAGGCCGCCAACAACTGGTTTTCGTCTCGGGCGTATTCGTCCCGCAACCGATGTTCAGCCCGGGCCAGATGATCGGCATAGGCAATCGTGATGCGGCCATCCGCCAAGGCCGCAGCTGTCGCCGGGTGGCGGCCGATAAACGCGGCGATACGGGCCAGCATTTCGGCTTCAGCTTTTGATGCTGAAGTTTTGTGGGCGATCATCCGCGACGGTGACAGATAGCCGCGCAACGCCGCGATCTCATGGTTGTCGGCCACCGACAGATGAGCCACCGCCCGAGCCCGCAGCGCCTCGGCTTCAGCCAACAGTCGCAGCGCCTCGTTGGCCGACACACCAGGCAACACCCGACCATCGGCCGACCGGGCAAAATCGAGTGAATCTGGCCCGGTTGACCGATCAAACCTGCGTTCTGACAAGAGTGGTGATGCCATAAAAGACACTCTAATCAGGGGGTGTGACAACTTCCGAAAACCCCGCCAAACCAACAAATTCTGTCCCTTGTGGACCCGGGTCTCGCTCGCGCGCCTTTGGGGTCCTCACTGCTGGCACGGAGCGTTTGGCTGGCGGGAACCCCAAGGGCCCCTGGCACCCCTCCGGGGCTCCTGGCCCACGGGTTCCCTGGCACAGTCGGCCAGCCCGGTCGCCCGTCAAAAAGTGGGACTCCAAGAGGCTGGGCACCGTGAAGGTCTTCTATCGAAACCAGTCGCCAAGGCCAGCCGCGCACGTGCTACCAACCGATTGCTAACCACGACGGTGTGGCAAAACTTGCCCTCTACCTGGTAACCCAGCCCTAAAGAGCCAATCCGAGGGCGGCGGCGCCCACTGCTCCGACGGTGCCAACGAGGATCAGCAGCCAGGTCGACGCACTGGAGTCTGGAGGCGTTGGGTTGGTTGCGGCCGATTCGACCCGAACCCGCTCGCCTGACCTGGCATCTGCATCGAAGGCCCGACCGACGTGGTCAATGAAGCTGGAGAACGTGGTGAACGACCCGAGTGCGCCTACGCCGATGATGGTGAGCTCGGGAGTATCAACATCGGCCATCAGGCCCAGCAGGAACGATCCGACGAGGTTGACGGCCACCACCCGCCACGCTGATGTGGCCAGAGCGCCGCGAAGGATCGCTCCGGCGGCGGCGGCCACAACAAAGGCGATGGCGGTCAGCACGAGTTGGCTTTCACGAGTTGGCTTTCACGAGTTGGCTTTCATGAGGCGCGGTCCAGACCGAGTCGCCGCCCAAGCCACCAGGCCAGCGCCCCCAGCAGGAGCGAGGCAAGGAAGTAGACCGCACCCAGTGCCAGCCGCCCGTCGTCGACAAAGCGCGCCGTTTCCAGGCTGAAGGTCGACATGGTGGTGAGCCCACCGCAAAAGCCTGTTGCCAACAGGGCCAGCACCTTCGGGCCGGGTCGGGCTGCGATCAGCCAGCCCACCAAGCCGGCCCCGACCACGTTGGCCACCAAAGTGGCGGTGGGGAAGTCGCCCGAGGCGATCGTGGTGCCAAGCGCCCAGCGAAGACTGGCGCCGAGCGCGCCGCCAACTCCGACGAGCCAGATCGTCGATCTCACCACGGCACGCGCTTACCCACGTCCCGACGTTAGCTTCGTCGACCCGCACCCAGCGCAAGCATCGATCTGGGTAACCACTCGAACGCCGAGACCGGCTTTGGTGATCGCTCTATCAACAAGTGGCGTGTCCTACAAAGGGAGGGTTGGTCACTGCGCCGAGTGGATCAAGCAACGCGGACCGATCGGCACGTGAATCGGCCGAACCGGACGAGGGTGGCGGTTCCGTCAGAGCGCACCGGCGGTGATCGCAGCCGGCCGAGACCACGGAAAATTGCGGCGGTCTCCTGCAATGGCGCGGATAGCCTGATGGTCCATGGGAATTCTCGTTCAGAAGTTCGGTGG
>CALAML010000225.1 GCA_937925845.1 uncultured Acidimicrobiales bacterium
CCCGACGGGGTCTTCATCGTCCTGGAGGATCTCGATGCTTCGGGTTTCGCGGGGCGCCGCCAGCAGGTGAACGAAGGAGAACTCGAGGCCTGCCTGTCGTGGCTGGCCAATTTCCACGCCACCTTCATGGGCGAGCGGCCCGAGGGTCTGTGGCCCACCGGCACGTATTGGCACCTGGCTACCCGCCCCGACGAACTCGATGCGCTCGAACCCGGCCCGTTGAAGTCGGCGGCCGAGACGATCGACCGCCGGCTCGCCAGCAGCCCGTTTCAGACGTTCGTGCACGGTGACGCCAAGCTGGCGAACTTCTGCTTCGGTGCCGATGGCCGGCAGGCCGCGGCGGTCGATTTCCAGTACGTCGGCGGCGGCTGCGGCATGAAGGACGTTGCCTATTTCATCAGCAGCTGTCTCGACGAGGACGACAGCGAGCGCCTCGGCCCCGGCTTGCTCGACCGATACTTCGAGTTGCTGGGCCAAGCTTTGGCGGTCGCCGGCAACACGATCGACTTCGGCGAACTGGAGGCCGACTGGCGGGCCCTGTACCCCGTGGCCTGGACCGATTTCTACCGCTTCCTGCAGGGATGGAGCCCCGGCCACTGGAAGCTCCATCGCTACAGCGAACGCCTCGCCCGTGAGGTGCTGGATGCCCTGTGATCTGGATGCCCTGTGATAGGGACAAGAGCGATCGGGACCGCTGTGATGGGAACGCTCTGATGAGGACTTCGTGAAACTATCGGCTCCGGACCTGGAGCAACTCGCCGATTTTGCCATCGAGGCGGCGATCGAGGCTGGGCGCATGATCGCTCGGTCGCGACCCGTTGACGTTCAGCACAAAGCGGGGAACGAGAGCTTGGCGTCGCAGGTGGTGACCGAGATCGATCGGCGCAGCGAGGACATCATCCTCGAAATCCTCACGCCCTCCATCGAGCGGTTCGAGCTGGGCTTGCTCACCGAGGAGCGCACCGACGACGGCGGTCGTCTGCTCGCCGATGCGTTCTGGTGCATCGACCCTCTCGACGGCACGCTGCCCTTCATCGAGGGGTCGCCGGGCTATGCCGTCTCTATCGCGCTGGTCGGTCGCGATGGCACCCCTCAGATCGGTGTGGTCTACGACCCGGTCGAGGCCGCGCTGTTCCACGCCATCACGGGACTCGGCGCCTTTTGTGACCGCCAACCCTGGCCGTCCGAACCGCACCCACCAACTTCCGACGTGCTCTCGCTGTTCGCCGACCGCAGCTTCGCCAGGCGGGCTGACCACAACGACCTGGTCGAAGCCCTCGAGCAGGTCGCAAAAGACATCGGCCTGGCTGGAGTCCAGGTCCATCCAACCGCGGGTGCGGTGATGAACGCCTGTGGCGTGCTCGCCAATCCGGCCGCCTGCTACTTCAAACACCCAAAGCCAACCGGCGGCGGCAGCCTGTGGGACTTTGCCGCCACCGCGTGCCTGGCTCACGAACTCGGCGCCGTTGCCACCGATATCGGTGGCGCGCCTCTCGACCTCAATCGAGCCGACTCCACCTTCATGAACCATCGAGGAGTGCTGTTCGCCACCAATGACGCGGTGGCCGAACGGATTCGAGCACTGGTGGTGTGTCGCTGAAATAGTGTCGCGGTGCGGGCGAGGCATCCGGCGTCGTCTGGCAAGGACGCAGATCCCCGACTTACCTCGTCCGGTAGGGAGGGGTCGAGCACTAGCGACCAGCACCGCCTGACCGAGCCGCAGAACTGACGCGGAGAAGCAGAAACTCGGCTGAACCGCGGGACTGGGGAGACCTCCCGGTCGATGAACCACCCATCTTGGCGTAGCGTCGAGAGCATGAGCGGACCAACGACCGATCTTGGTATCGCCGGTTATGGGCCAGCCCAGCTCGTTGGCCGCGGCGGGTTTGCTGCGGTCTATATGGCGGAGGATCTCACACTCGACCGACTGGTGGCCATCAAGATTCTGCTTGCCGACGGGCTAAGTGAGGATCAGCAGAGGCGGTTCAACCGCGAACGACGCGCCATCGGCTCCCTCAGCGGACATCCAAACATCCTGACGGTGTACGACTCGGGGGTCACTTCAACGTCCAGCCCCTACATCATCACCGAGTATGCCTCGGGCGGGTCGATGCAGACCCGACTCGACCGAGATGGGCCATGCCCGCCGAGTGTTGCTGTCGACATCATGACCGACGTGTCTGCGGCGGTGCAGTTTGCTCACACCAACGGGGTTATTCACCGCGACATCAAGCCGGCCAACATTCTGTTTGTCGCCGATGGCCGGCCCAAGTTGGCGGATTTCGGGATTGCGTCGGTTGGCACCATGACAGCAACGGCATCGGTCTCCGCAAGCCTGGCCTATGCGGCACCAGAGATTCTCAATGGGGAACAGGGCTCGGTCCGCAGCGATGTCTACAGCCTGGGCGCCACCCTCTTTTGTCTATTGGCCGGGAGTCCGGCGTTTGTCCGCGAAGACGACGCTTCGGCGGTCGCCATCATCAAGCGGGTCATGGAAGATGACGTTCCGAACCTTCGCCTGTCGGGTATTCCCGACGGGATCGCCAGCGTCGTGGAGCGTTCCATGGCCAAGGATCCGAAGGCTCGCTTCGCTGACGTCGACGCGTTCGCCGCGGCACTGGCCGGCGTCAATCAGGCAACAGCAAGTGGAGCCGTAGTCGACGCCACTACTGCCGACAACAGCACGCAGCAGCTTTCGCCTCCAACGAGTGGGCCCGAGGCTGTCACGGCCACAAGCGTCGCCACGACAGTTACCGCCCCGACTCCCGTCAGCGCAGCCGGAGGCGGAGGGCGCACCCGACTTGGCATCGGCATCGCTGCGGCCGTCATCGCACTCGGTGGCGTGGGAGTAGCAGCCGCCGTCATCAACAACGACGGTGGAAATTCGGGGTCGGACGACAACTCTCAGGAGCAGATCGAAGTGGCTGTCGGCACGGATGAAGCAACCGATGAAGGCCGCGAAGTCGCCAACGAGGACGCAACGGATTCGGAGCCTGCGGAAACCACCGATGATGGCGACCAGACCCAGCGCCCCGCAGATGAGGGGGATGGTGAGCCGGAGCCTGAACCAGAACCAGAGAGTGAACCGGAGCCAGAGCCCGAGCCGGAACCTGAGCCCGAGCCTCAACCGAGCCCAGTGCAACAACTGGCCGAGGTGGACGTGCCATCGTCGTTTGGTCCTGCGTTGGCGGTGGATGGCGGCGTCGTGATCGGCGATTGGGAGAGCCAGTCGCTGCGGTTTGTCGACGGCACCACCTACGAGGTCGGCCCGCCGATTGACCTTGCCGGTGGACCCGATGATCTGGTCTTTGCCGACGGCGCCTACTGGGCGCCACTGTTTGAGCAGAACAAGGTTGCCCGCGTCGACGCCGCCAGTGGCGAGGTGACCAGCATCGATGTTGCCTCCTTCCCGATCGGAGCCGCCGCTAGTGATGGGGAACTCTGGGTGAGCACGTTCGGAAACGACAACGTGGTGGTCATCGACACCGCTACATCGGAAGTGCTGGCGACGGTTGCGGTTGAGACCGACCCCACGAAGCCGACGATCGGCGGAGGTCACGTCTATGTGCCCAACCAGGCGTCAGGCACGGTGACCGTTATCGATCAGGAATCGCGCCAGATCATCGCAACCCTCGATGGCGACGGCCGAACCGGTGACCTGGTGGTGTCCGAAGATCGCTTGTTTGTCCCGAACGGCAACAATCTGAGCGTGTTTGATACCACCACCTTCGAACTGATCATCACCCATCCCTTCACCGCTCCGGTAACCGGAGTGGCAGTGTCGGGCGACCGGTATTTCACAACGGTCTCGGGCGCCGAGTCGCGGGTGGTGGCCTATGCGCTCGATGGCGGCGACGAACTCTGGAATGTGCAACCGGGCGGAATTCCCGTCGAGCCGCCGGTGGTGAAGGACGGCAACGTCTATGTGGTTCTCCAGTCGGGACAACTAGCGGTGCTTGCCGCCGACAGTGGCTTGATGGACGAAGCCCCAAGAAGGGTTGGCCGCCAGCCCAACATTCCCACCGTCGCCGACGGTCAGGTGTGGGTCACCTCAGTGCAAGGGGCATCGGCGCAGGTCTTCGGCTAATCATTCAGCATCCGACAGAGCTGGGTGATTTGTTTCGCCTCTGGAACACGAATGAGCAGGCATCGATCGTTGCAGCTCCAGACGAGCTCGGGCTACTGGTCTGTGAAATTCACCTCAACTGGTCTGGATTAGACAGACCACTGGGCCTACCGTTTTCATCATGACACTGGTTCATCTTGACACGCCTCGTATCGGCAGATCGCACTGGTTCGTGCTCTCGGGACTGCGCTCCCGGAGCATTCGCCATCTCGACACACCTTCAGCACGGGCAGCTTCGCCAGCATGAGCAGAATGACGTCGCTCAAGGTACTGGGGCGGGGTCCTACGATGCCAGCGCCCATGCGCCAAGCCCGAAAGCACTTACCAACGCTGTTTGGGAATCTGGCCATGGAGAGATGGATCTTCTTCGCCGGATCAGTCGATGGGCGCATCAAGTCGATCGCCCAACTACGAACCTCCGCGATTATCGGATGCATGTGGTGACACGACATTGGTGTTGCGCTCGGCCGTGAGCTGGGCATGGATGAGGACCTGATCAACGCGGTTGCCGACTGGCGGGGTACCGATCAGCTCAGCGAGCTCGAAAAATTGGCGTGCGAGTTCGCCGAGGCGATGACCAAGACGCCGGCCGAGGTCACCGACGATCTGCGCATACGGCTTCGCACCCACCTCAGTGAGAAGCAGGTCACCGAGCTGGCCAACTTCATCGCATGGGAGAACGCCCGCGCCCGCTTCAATCGAGCCTTCGATATCCAGCCCGAGGGGTACGCCTCAGCAGCAGCACCCACGGGTGACCGGGCGCGACCGGCTCCTGTGACTGGACAGCTCATAGCGCGTCTTCGGGGGTAGGTGGCTTGTTAGGCGGCTTCGATGACGGATGCGTAGCGCTGTTGTGCCGCTTGGGCCGAGGTTCCGAGGAGTTCTCCGATCCGTTGCCACGAGACGTTGTTGGCACGGGCGGTAGTGATGGCTTCCACGATTTGTTGTTCGCTGCGAGTCTGTTCAGCCGGCTCCGAGGCAGCTAGATCGGCTATCCCCCGGGGGGCGAAGTACACACGTTGGCATTTTGTCCGAGGTACGCGTGGGACGCGGTTGCTACCTAGGCGGTGTTGCCGGTGCTAGATCCGCCAACTCTTGACGGTTCTTTACCTCGAGTCGACCGTAGATCCGCTCGAGGTGGCGTTTCACCGTCTTCGGCGACAGGAACAGCCTCTGGGCTATCTCCTGATTGGTGCGGCCAGCGCAAACTTCGCCGACGACCTCTTGTTCGCGGGCGGTGAGCACCGCCTGGAGTTGATCGACAATGGGCGAAACTTGATTCGGCAGCTGCGATCCAAGCTTTCTGACCGCTAGTTCGCACCGGTAGGCATCGCGGAACTGTTCTTGTTGGCTATAGAGGATCTGTGCGGAGGCGTAGAGCTCCCACGCCATCCCGATCGCGCCAAGATCGTGGGCATCAGCTGCGGCGGCGACCATCAACACCGCATTGTCCTCCGCCATGGCCTCAGCTTCGCGGGCAAATATTGTGGCTAGTCCGGGCCCGGCCCGCTCAGCGAGTTCGGCGATTCGATCGACCACCGAACTGATCGGCCCTTCGTGATGAAGCAATTCGCGCTGCGCCAACAGTTCGTAGGTGTACAATTGAAACTTCTGCGCCACGGCCACGGCACTTCGGAGGCGCTGAAGTCGAATCGCGGCGTCATCAGTCAGGCGGGAGTGGACTATTCCGATGAGTGGTGCGGCGACACTCTCGCCCGCGGAATCCGCCAGCTTCAGGGTCTGCGCCGCTGAGTCTTTGGAGTTAACCAGCTGGCACTGGGCCCATGCCAGCTCCGAGAGAAACAGCGACACCCATCGATTGACTGAGGCACCGAGCACGAGGGAGTCCAATGGCGGGTCACGCTTCACCGTGGCCGCCGCTTGCCCAGCCCGAGCGTGAAAGAGCATCCTTGCCGCTTGGGCGTGAAGCGCAACGTCCGGATCCTTGGATTCCAGTGCGAAGTCGACGAGCTCTTGCAGGAGGGGCTCCGCTGCCGTTGGCCCCTTGGTCCACACCAGCAGCGCATTGTGTACCTGCATGGCACGGGAACGGTAGACCACGTCCGGCTGGGTGAGAGCGGCGCCCGCAGCCAAGGCGGCGATGCCTCGATGGGGTTGGTTGGCGTGCCAACTGCACGCGGCCAGGTCCAGGGTGACCATACGGGCCGCTTCTTCATCCAGTCGCGGGCGCTGCACTTGTTCGGTGAGGCCTTCAAGCACTGGTCCCAACGGCTCGGAGAACATCCTGGTTCGCAGATGCCATGCCTTTGCCACGTCGCCGGCGCCACCGGTCAGCTGCGACGAGGCAGATGCCGCCAAGTCCCGGGCGGCGGCAATATCTTCGCGGTATTCAAAGGTCGAGCTGATCCAGCTGAACCAGACCGCGGCCGACTCTTCCACGCCGCGGGCTCTGGAGACCGCGTCGCGATAGTACTCATCAGCGGCGTCCAGCTCACCGTTGAGCGCGTGTGCCGCGGCAAGCTGTGCCGTTGCCGGACCGTCCCGTTGTAACTTGACCAACTCGTTTGCGAGGCGGATAGCCAACTCGCTCTGGCGCATTCTTACTGCTTGGGCGGTGGCGTATTCCGCCAGAGCCACCTCCACCGAGGTATTCGCCTCAATCAACAACAGCATGGCCTCAGCCTCGCGCCCACCCGCCTTTTGCAGGGAGTATCCAACATCGATCCGTTGCCGCTGGAGCTGCGTCGCCGGGGCCCGGGCCAGAGCTAGCTCGCCGTAGAGGGGATGAGCTACTTCCAACCGGGCCCCATCGTTGCGGGCCAAACCCGATTGCACCAATTGCTCCAGCACCGTGTTGCCGATCAACGACCGTGCTGTCGTCAGATCCAGAGTCTTGGCCAGCGTGAGCGCCACCAGGCCACCTGTCGTTTCCTCGTCGAGTCCATCGATCGTTTGGCCAATCAGCTCCCTTAAGGGTTCCGAGATCTCGATCGCTTTGCTCAATTCGACTACTCCATCGACCTCTCGCAACGCCCCAGCACTTTGGGCCGCCCGGATCAATTCGCGAGCAAAGAGTGGGTAACCCTGGCTCCGCTGCCAAAACCAGCGGGCCGCAGCTCGACTTGTAGGGCCAAGAGTGTGCTGCACCAGACGGGTCGTCTGTCGTCTGTCGAGCGGTCCAATATCCACCCGGCTGAGGATTCCGTCCTTCCATAAGGCAGTGATGGCGGCGGGGGGAGTCACCCCAGCACGACCGGTTAACGCCAGCTTGGCGAGGCCGGATACCGCCACTTGATGCAACAGCGAGGCCGAAGCCTCGTCGAGAAGGTAGGCGTCGTCGACGGCGATAACGAGGTCGGCCGATTGCGAACGACGGCTGAGCTCGGCCAGCACCCTGGTGAGCAGTGGTCCCGGGCGGTCGAGGTCGACAAGTTTCAGTAGCGGCGCCAGAGGAATCGCCGCAGTTGCCTGCGCACCGCTGATGGGCAGGATCTGGGTGGTAGGGCCGTCAATCGTTTCACTAAGGGCTGACAGGACTCTCGACTTGCCGACACCAGCCGGGCCCACCACGACGAAACCCGCCGTGGTGGAGATCGATTCAGCCAGATCGGCAAGGAGCGCGTCTCTCCCAACTAGCGGCCAGAGTCTAGGGACTTCCCTTCCCATACCTAGTCGACCTTACCGGATGCCCCCGAACCACTCCGGAGTAGTTGACGGATCAGTAGTCAGAAAGGCAAACCACATCACCGTTACGGCCCAACGGGTTGGTTCTCGCGGCCCAATCTGTGTGAATACGCGGCCCAATGACTCTTTTTGCTGAGACCACGTCCAGCTCCGTTCCCTAGCGTCGCACCCATCAAGCAGCGGGATCTGCCTGCCTAAGAGACCGGACCAAGCAAACAACGAGGGAAGAGTTATATGCCTGTTCGACCAGTTTTCCGACGCCTGCGGCTTTTCGCACCAGCCGTGGTCACACTGCTAATTATGTCGGCGTGTTCTCCGAGCTTGATCGGAGACTTCAACCCCGTCTTCGGCTCCGACCCGGAACGTTTGGTGGACACCGGAAACCATGTGGTCTTTGTGACCGACACGACGGACATACGGAGTTACGACAAAGAGACCGGCGAGTTCACGTTGCTCGGACAAGGGAGCGGCGGCGCCAATGGCGCCGCAGACCACGTTCTGTCCGATCTGCTGCCCTACGACATCGGCGTTGGGCCAACCAGCGTTGTCTTCATCGAGTCGATCGACGAGTTCAGGGCAACTCTGGCCATAAGAAACCCGACCACGCTGGGGTATGAGACGGTCGGAGAAGCAACCGGGCTTGATGGGGCGCCAGCCCTTATCGACCAAACGGTTTGGTTTCCTGGCTGGTCCAACTTCACCACTAGCTTGGCGCGTCTAAGCTTGGCGCAGCCCTTCCCCGAGTATTTCCCGGTTGACGGGCGGATCCGGGAGTTCGCGAAGCCAGCTACCCCGGGCCAGAGCACCCCGTTTTTCATCGGCGATACCGACAGCACCGGCACCACCCGAGCGCTCTATGAATTCAACCCCGTCACCGGTGGGGTAACGATGTTGTCACAACCGGCTACCACCATGCACTCGCTCGTCGAGGTCGAGGGAACCCATAGCCTGGCAATGGTCACCAACGAGTCCGGTAGCGAGCGGCTCGAATTAATCAACCCCAACAACATGTCGGATCGCGTTGTGGTCACGTCGAATGAGACCAGCGACCGGGTCGTGAGCGGTGACCGGTTGTGGTACATCGGTGCCTTCAACGGCCAAGACGACAACCTCATCTACGAGTACAACACCATCTCCAAATCGCTGGTCCAAGGTGTCCTCAACCCAGGCACAGAACGCATCACGTCGCTTGGGAAAGGGTTCTCGGGTGGCGAGCTACGGCTGTACTTCGGCGCTGGCGGCGGGACCGACCAGGGAAATGAGCTCTATTCCTTCGACCCGACCAGCCCACCGAACTGCAGCACTTTCGGTTTCTGTGCGGCCCAGTTTGAGGGGGAAATCAACCCTGGCGCAGCCGGTTCGTTCCCCGCCGAGTTCCTCGGCTTCGACAACACCCTCTTTATGGCCGCCACTCGCGATGACGTCGACCGCGAACTGTTCTTCTACAACACGTAGGAACTCGGCTTCGGTAGTCGCCGGATAGCACGGCCTCGCCGTGTCTGCTGGCGAAATTTGGGATAATGCTGGCTAGCTCTAGGAGAATTGTTATGCGACGGTATCTACAAGTTTTTTGCTTTCACATTCTGTTGATGGTCTCGTTCATCACCGTGGGGTGCGAAGTGGTCGAACCTGGTGTGCCGATTGAGATTGGTACGTTTCATGACTCGATCAATGCCGAACTGTCGGATGAAGGCATCTGGAACGTTGGCGAGGAAGCAATCGCCGGAATCGACTATCGAATATTT
>CALAML010000226.1 GCA_937925845.1 uncultured Acidimicrobiales bacterium
AGCGTTAGCAGGGTGACTGCCGACAGAAGGTAGAGCAGTCGCAGCATCGACCGAAGCTCAGTCGGGACCGGGGTCGAGCCAGCCCCGGCGGACTGGCCGGTCTGGCGGCGAAGTGATTTCGCCACGTCGCAGCTCAGCACCGCGCCTGAGGTAGCCGAACTCCCCTGGTTCATCGCACAGAGTTCTTCCAGGACTTCGATCGCACTCGGTCGGCGGTTCGGTTCTGGCGCCATCATCCGATCGGTGAGGGCCAGCCATTGGTCCGAGGCGGCGAGGACCGGACGGCGGGTGCGACCTTTGGTCTGGCCGACGCTCGTCGCCGGTGACAGAACCTCGATGGCGCTGGTCTCGATTTCGTCGTCGTGATCGCTCAAGCCAAGCACCAGGTGTCGCAGCGTTACGCCGAGGGCGTAGATGTCGGATGCCGTGGTGTTCCCTCCGCCCTGGAGCAGTTCGGGAGCTGCGATGTTCGCGCTGGTTGCCGGCCGCGGCCGCGGTTCGTTGGTGGAGCAGGCGGCGCTGAAGTCGGTGAGGATCAGCTGATCGCCGAATCCGATCAGCACGTTGGCCGGTTTGATGTCGCCGTGCACCACGTCGTATTCATGGGCTGTGACCACGGCGGACACGAGTCCCAGGGCCAGCGTCAGGGCGGCGTCGCGCTCGAAGGGACCATCGGTTTCGAGCCGTTGACGCAGGGTTCCCTTCTCTTCGTAGGGCATGAGCACAAAGGGTTCACCGGTATCGGCGATCCCGGAGTCCCAGAGCGGCAGAATGTTGGGATGACGCGGAATCACCATTCGGGCCCGAACTTCTTCGGTGAAGTTACAGGATCCGCTGGCAAAGAGCTTGAGCACGCTGCGGCGGCCGTTGGGGTCGGCGACCACATGAACAGAGTCGCTACCGTCGGCGGCGCCAGCCACCAGTTCGGCTTCGTGTTGCCACCCTGGGGGAAGGACCCCGACCAGGTCGCGGGTGGGAACAAAACGCTCGATGCCAACTTGGCCGCCGGTGGTTGTCGCACCGAGACGAGGCGTCGATACCAACACCGATTCCGACATCGTCAACACCTCCCGTGGCCGCGACAGCTCCCGCTGGACCGATCGACAGCTCTTCCAAACGCCGTCACCGCTCTGTTACCGAGAATAGAACCGGGTTCGAAAATCGATCAATGGGTCGAATGGCCCTGTAGGCCCGAGCGGACCGACCGAACGGTGGCTGAATGATTGTGCGTTCCCGCGCCGCCGAGTTGATGGCGACACTGGCCGATGAGGTGGTGATTGGCCGAAGCATGGAGGCCGATTTCCAAATCGCCGCCGACGACAGTTCGGTCTCGCGCTTGGCTGCGCTTCTGCGATTCGAAGGCGACAGTTGGGTGCTACGCAACACCGGTCGACGCAGCATCTATTTGGTGGAGCCGACCGGTGAGGTTGAGTTGCCGCCGACGGAGCACGGGTTTGAGCGTCGCATCGTTCACCCGGACTGCTGGATTCGCTTCCCGGGACAGGCTGAGGATCACATGGTGGTGCTGATCGCTGACGAGTTTGAGCTACCGGCTCGTGAAACGCTGGATCGCGACGACTCGTTGGCTCCAACTACCGAAGAGCAGCCAGTGGTGCTGACCGACAACGAGCGACGCTCAATCGTTGCGATCTATGCCAGCTTCCTGCGGCTGCCGCCTGAGTACTCCCGCACCCCAGCCTCGTTTCGGGCTGCCGCGGTGGTGTTGGAAGCGGCCGAGGGCAAGGTGAAGTCCGATCATCGGCGAGTTGTCGACAAAGTGTTGGCCGCCGGTGGACCGCCGAGTGTGTCGTTTGATCGCGAGCGCCTGATCACCTGGCTGTTAACCCGTCGGATCATTACCAGCGCCGATCTTCAGCTCCTCGACGAGGCCAGCTGAACCGTCGAACGACGAAGGCGTCGACACCTCCACGCCGGAGCGTCTGTTCTGCCGGGAGGGTCTGTTATTCGAGGAAGCCGCGCACCACGAACTCGACCCGGCGGTTCTGTTGGCGACCATCTTCGGTTTCGTTGTCTTCGAGTGGTTCGGTTTCGCCACGGGGGTCCGCGATCAATCGGTTCGGGTCGACGCCCTTGTCTTCCATGTAGTCGAAGATGGCTTCGACCCGGCGGGCGGAAAGCTCGTTGTTGAAGTCATCGGAGCCGACGTCGTCGGTGTGGCCGATCACCCGGATGGTGACGTTTTCATTGGTGTTGAAAAGGATCACGCCGAGATCGAGTAACGGGTGGAAGTCTTCCTTGAGCTCGGCGCTGTTGAAGTCGAACAGCACCAGGTCCTCAACAAAGAGTGGTGCTTCGTTGGCCAGGAGGGTTTCGGGGTTGATGCTGTACTCCACGACGGTGTTGTCTTCTCCGACAATTTCGGCCACTCGCTTCGCCAGCTCGTCGGCATCTTCCTGGGTGGGAACGCTGCCCTGGAGGTAGATCTTGCCGTCGCGGTAGACGGCCCAGCGTGGCGCCTCGACCAGGTCGGACGTGGTGGTCGGGATGGTGGCCGGCACCGTGGTCGGCGGGGCCACCGTGGTCGTGGGAGCAACGGTGGTGGTGGGAGCAACAGTGGTGGTCGGCGCTTCGGTGGTGGTGGGTGCCGCCGTCGTGGGCGGGGCCACGGTGGTGACCGGCTCTCCAAGGGTTACTTCGGTGGCGTCGTCGCTTTCACCACCGAGCGACGAGATGACGCCGCCGATGACCAGAATGAGGATGAGCGCGGCCAGAGCTCCGCCGGCCCAAAGCAGACCCTTGGGTGTGGACTTTTCTTCGCGACGGATGGTTTCGGGCATGTCGTGGGCCGCCCAGCCCGCGGTGGTGGCGGCTACGGTGCCGCGATCCCAGCCCGGCCGGTCGAACATCGCCGGTGCCTGGTGGGGCGGGTTGCTCTGAAGCTCGCCTTGTGGCGGAGGTTGGACCGCCGTAGCTGGCCCCGTTGGTGGCGGCGGTGCGGCCTGGCTTGGCCTTGGTGCTGGTGGGTTTGGAGCAGTCATCGTGTGCCCGTGATCCTTCCCGGATTCCCTGGGTTCTCTGCTATCCGAAGGTAGAACCCTCAGGTACCTCCGTCGACAGGTCTGTTCGGACCTGAGCAGGGCTACCCATCCCCAACCTGCGCGGCTATTCGGCGCCTTCTCCCGGGGGTCGCCGACCTCAGTCGGCGTGGATCACCACAAGGTCGGTCGGCGAAAATGGCTCGGCCGCCGTCAGTTCGGTGACCGTGTTGCGGAGCCCGACCCGCTCTACCCGCAACCGTGCGCCGTCGGCGCTGGCTCCGATTCCTTTGGCCCGCACGACCGTTTCGGGAAGCGATTCCAAGAGCGTCGTTGCATCGTCGGCCGAGATCGGGTTGGGGAGCGGCACGGTTTCCACTCGATGGCTGTCGAACAGCGTGGGTGGGGGCGGCTTGGCTGCGGTGCCGGGGCCGGTTGCGCCCAGAGTTAGCCAGGCTGCATTGGCGGTGGCGTTGGGGGCTGCCACCACGGCGAGTTCAGAGCCGGCGATCTCTCGGCAACAGGAGGTGAGCTCAGCCACGGCTCGGGCCACCTCGTCTTGTCCCCCATCGGCTTCGATGCGGTCGAGTTTGGTCAGGAGCACCAGGTCGGCGGCTCGCAGCTGGGTGTCGATGGTGTCGCGGCTGGTTGGCCGGTGTTGGTCAAGATCGACGCTGGCGTCGAGGGCTACCACTACGCCGTCGAGTCGGAAGCCGGGGGTGTGGGCCCACGGGGTCACCCGTGACGGATCAGCCACTCCGGAGAGTTCGATGAGCACCTGGGCCGGAGGCTCGTCGCGTTCGAGCATCGCTGCGAACGCTTCGGCGAGGCCTCCGTTGAGTGAACAGCAGACGCAGCCGTCGGTCAGTTCAACCGTGTCGGCGCTGCGACGGCGGATCAGAGCGGCGTCAATGTTGATCTCGCCGACGTCGTTCACCAGCACGGTGATCGGTCGTTCGGCGGCGATCAGCACCTCGTTGACCAGGGTCGTTTTGCCGGCGCCGAGGTAGCCGCTCAGGAGGGTCACGGGTACCCGCTGGCCGTCCCATGGTGCATATTCTGGAGCTTCATACCGCATCGCCAGTGTCCCGGGTGAGTACTAGCGATGGTTGTCGCTGAAGTGCATGAAGTCGAGGGCGCTGTTCCACTCCCCGCCCCAGCCCCATCCGAACTCCTCGAACAGTTCCGCCTGTTCGGGGCCGATCATGCCCGGCCGCAGGGTGGTTCGGTCGAGGTAGGCCGAGGACAGTTCGGGCAGCACCAGGTCAGCTTTCTTGTAGGGATTGTGAAACGGGTTGATGTCGATCGCCAGCCCCAGGGCGTGGCGACTCCAACTGTTGGCCGACCCGACAGAGGGGCGGCAGACAAACGACGTGGTGTTGTTACCGTCGCCCGTCGGTGGCGAAAGGAGTTCGTCGGTGCGTACCACCCGCATCTCCTCAATCGGGAAGCGTTGGGCGTAGAGGCCTTCGAAGACCCGGGTGATGTCGTCGGCCCAGGCCGCGTTCACCAACAGTTCGCCGGTGTGGGTCAGGCCGTCGAAGCCAAAGAAGCTCACGGTGAGGTAGGTAAGTTCGTCAAGGGTGACCGGGCAGCCGGCCGACCAGGTGGAGCGGGCCACCACCTCCGCTGGCGGCGGCGAGGTGCGGGTAGCTACGAAGGCGTCGTCGGTGGGTGGGGCGAGGTGGTCTTCAGTCCAGAGTTGACGGTCGACGAGTTCGGGCGGGGTGGGTTCGGCTTGACCCCACCGCTTACCGGGGACCGGGGTGAGCAGTCGGGTACCCAGCCAGGCCGGCGCCGCCGTTCCAGCCACCGGGGTTCGGTCGGGGACGGGGGCGGTTGCAGTGGTTGTGGGAGTGGCAGGCGCCGAGTCTGCCGGGATGGTCGAGGTGGTTGTAGCAGTTGAGTCCGTCGGCGGGACTGAAGAAGTGGTCGTGTCCAACCTGGTCGATGTCGGAAAAGGGTCGACCGATGTAGGGGTAGCCGCCTGGGTGGCCCCAGTCGTCGAAGATGAAGTACCGCAGGCCCCGGCCACCACCAAAGCCACCAGTACACCCAAAATCCACGTCAAAGCCGGTCGCATCGCTAACAGCCTAGGACGACCCGCTGGGGCATCGGTCGGCGTGTGGCTCCAGAACCCACCCCCATCCTTGGCCAATCTTCACGTTTCTCCACACCTGTTCGGTTCTCTAGATTTCTTTCGGATCTTGTTGCAAACATCTGTATGCGTT
>CALAML010000227.1 GCA_937925845.1 uncultured Acidimicrobiales bacterium
CATGTACCCGCACCAGCGGATGCTCGCCGTAGTAGCGCTCCGGCCCCTGGACGATCTCCATACTGCGACCGGCCTCAACGTCGTTGGCCGCGTCGTACACGCCGCCGTCGCCGTAGATGCCCTTGGTGGTGTGCACCACCGAGAGGTCCTTCACCCGGTCCTTCAGATCCTCGGGCAACCGTTCGTAGGCGAGGTGCTGGTTGGCAAAGAGAGTGTCGCCGCCAACCGGTGGGATTTCCTTGCCGAACAGACAGGTGGCCACCGGCGGGGTTTCGAGGAAGCTCCAGTCGGAGTGCCAGGCGTCGGCAAAAAGAGGCGTGGTCTCATCGGCGTTGCGACGAACTTCGGCGATGAAGTCGCTGCCCTCGACCGGCTTGAACCACGGGTCGGTCCCAAGCTCGCCGAAGTAGGTGGAGAACCGTTCGAGACCAGCGTCGTCGAGAATCTGATCGGGGAAGGCCAGCACATGGTGGTCGTCGAGGCCGACCCGTAGCGTGGCCGCTTCTGATGCGTCGAGGGGCCGAGTGAGATCCACATCGGTAACCAAGGCCCCACACGCTTCGCCGGTCGAAGTAATCGTCGCCATCTGCACTCCCCCATCATCGATCGAGCCAGTAGCTGCCACGGTAACCCAGCTGCGGCGATCGCCGGGGCGACAGTGGCCTACTGTTTGGACGGACTCGCCTCCGCTACAACCGGTGCTGGCGGGGTCCCGACGCATCAATCCGACCGGAAGCTGAGCCCATGACCTTCTATACCGACTCCCAACGAGCAATTCAGGACGAGTTCGACAGTGTTTCGCTCGCTGACGCCCTTCATCTGGCGATCATCGTGGAGGAACTGGACGAACATCACACCGCCTTTATCGAGTCTCGGGACTTCTTCTTTCTCTCGACGGTGAACGAGCGGGGCGAACCGACCGTGTCGTTTAAGGGCGGTGATGTCGGCACGGTGACGGTGGTCGACGATCGCCACCTGGCCTTCCCGAGTTACGACGGCAACGGCATGTTTCTTTCGATCGGCAACATCGATGACACCGCCAAGGTGGGGATGCTGTTTATCGATTTCGAAACCCCGCAGCGGGTTCGGGTGCAGGGCAACGCCACCCTTCATCGTGATGACGAGCTCCTAGCCAAATACCCCGGCGCCCAACTTGTGGTGCGGGTGGAGATCACCAGCGTGTTCGTGAACTGTGCCCGCTACATCCATCCTCACCAGCGGGTCGAAACGTCGAAGTATGTTCCCGACGCCGACGGCAATCAGCCCTTCCCGGCGTGGAAGCGTATCGATCTGCTTCAGGATTTCCTGCCTTCGGACGCCCAAGGCGAAGCCGAAAAGCACGGTGGCCTCATTTCCGAGGAGGAATACGGCGCCAAGCTGGCCCAGGGCGAGTCCTAGGCGCAGCGTCCTAGGAGCAGCCTAGGAGCCCGTTCAACGAAGCAAGTTCTGGTCGGGACGCCCGGTACCGTGGTGGTGTTACCCCCCGTTCCCAACTGTGTCGTCGCCTACCCACGGGCGAGCCATCGACTCTCATTGACGCGAGGCAAAACGTGCTGACCAAACTTCTCATCGGCGGCGAGTGGCGCGCCGGATCATCCGCCATGCCGGTGCTGGATCCGGCAACCGGCGAAACCATCGCCGAGGTAGCTGCCGGAACCCCGGCCGATGCACTTGAGGCCTGCGATGCCGCCGCTGAGGCCCAGAAGTCGTGGGCCGCAACCGCGCCCCGCGTTCGGGCCGAGGTGTTGCGGGCCTGTTGGCAGAATCTGGTCGACCATGCTGATGAGTTGGCCGAGTTGATCACCCGGGAGCATGGCAAACCGCTCGCCGATGCCAAGGGTGAGGTGGCCTATGCCGCCGAGTTCTTTCGATGGAACTCCGAAGAAGCGGTTCGCCTGCACGGTTCGATCTCCACTGCGCCCGGCGGCGCCAACAAGATCATTGTGCAGCACCCACCGGTCGGTGTTGTTCTGGTGGTCACGCCGTGGAATTTCCCGGCCGCCATGATTACTCGCAAGGTTGCACCCGCGCTAGCTGCGGGTAACGCAGTCGTGATCAAGCCGGCCGAGGACACACCGCTCACCGCACTGCGGGTGGCGGAACTGTTGCAACAAGCCGGGGTGCCCGACGGGGTGATCAACGTGGTGCCTACCGCCGATGCCGCCAGCTGGTTTGAGGCTGCGGTCGACCATCACGCGGTACGGATGGTGTCGTTCACGGGCTCCACCGAAACCGGCCGCAAGCTGCTGCGCCGTTCGGCCGACCGGGTCCTGAAGGTGGGTATGGAGTTGGGCGGCAACGCCCCCTTTATCGTGTTTGACGACGCCGATATCGATGCTGCGGTGGAGGGCGCAATGGTGGCCAAGATGCGCCACTCGGCCCAAACCTGCACGGCAGCCAACCGGTTCTTTGTGCAAGCGCGGGTGGCCGATGAGTTCACCACCAAACTGTCGGCGGCGATGGCCGCCATCAAGGTGGGGAACGGCTTCGCCGAGGGTGTCGACTGCGGTCCGATGATCAACGCCGCTGCGGTTTCGAAGATTGATGGTTTGGTGCAGGCCGCGACCGCCGGCGGCGCCACCTCCGCTCTCGGCGGGTCGGCGGTCGATGGTCCCGGTTTCTTCTATCAGCCGACGGTCCTGGCCGATGTCACCGCCGGTTCCGCCATCACCGGCACGGAGATCTTTGGCCCCGTGGCGCCGGTGATCAGCTTCACCGATACCGACGACATGATCGCCAATGCCAACGACACCGAGATGGGCTTGGCCGCCTACGTCTATACCAGCGACATCGGTCGGGGACTGGCGGTCAGCGAGCGGCTTGAGTCGGGCATGGTCGGGCTGAACCGGGGCGCAATGTCCGATCCTGCGGCCCCGTTCGGCGGTATGAAGCAGTCGGGCCTGGGCCGTGAAGGCGCCAGCGAGGGCATCTACGAGTTCTGCGAAACCCAGTACATAGCCGCCGACTGGTAGCGATCACCCAACCCAATCGAAATGTGGGCCCGGGCAGTGAATTATTCACTGTGTCGGCCCACATTTCGGGCTTTGGTGAGCTGTTCGTGCGCTTGGCGGACGGTCTGGACTAGTTGAGCTGGTTGCATACTGAAGTCTGACCACGTGAATAGTCGCATCGACCAACCTAGGTTCTGCAATGCGTTCAGCCGCTGGCGGTCCTTCTCAAAGGACTTCCTGTTGAGATGCCAGCTCGCGCTGTCAAGCTCCAACCCGAGCCCAACCTCGGGGTACGCAAGATCAATCTTGTAGCGGAAGCCAGGTCCGATCACCTCATGTTCCAGCGTCGGAACTGGGAGCCCGCCGTCGACCAACAGATCGGCCACAAGCCGACTCCAGTCACTAAGTGGAATCGACTCCTCACCAAGGTGATCCTCAAGGTATAAGCGCATCTTGGCGATGCCGTTGCGGCCCCGACGGGCGTGGGTGGAAAACGCTCGACCAACATCGGGCCACGTAACGAGCTCCTGGAGACGTGCGCTATCAACCGCTTGGCGAAGCTTCTTGTAGGAAACGACCTTGGCCAGATCAATGAGTGTCCGCTCGATCCCGGTCGTGGGTATTCCGTTGATGAGGCGTGGCTCACACTCGTCAAACAACGTGGTGTTGTGCACCCGCACATCAGTACGGTCAATACTCGCACCCTTCGGTACGACGACTTCCGGTCGTACCCGGGAGAACCCATCAAGGCGCCAGAGGCAAGCAGCACTCCGGTGACTCGCTAGAGCGCCGACGGCCAGACACGGCGCCAGCAACCGAGCTTCCCAGCTCTGCTTGAACAGATGATGGCGGTAGACCGAGCGTTCGACACGAATCCATTCGCCTCTACGCAGCCGGTACTGGATTTGGTTGTTGGTGTGTCCGAGCCCGAACGCCTGCTGGCGAGAAACGAGGCCATGCTGCGCCTGAAGAAGGGCCGCCAAGCGAGGGTCGGCCCGAGTTGGTGCAACCATTGTCGCACTCCTTCGATCAAACAAATCAAAGGAGGAAGTGCAAGCCAAGCTAGCAGACCCAGCCGTCCCTCCCGAAATGTGGGCCCGGGCAGTGAATTACTTATTGTGCCGGCCCACATTTCGGCCCTGGCTCGGTGACAGAGACTCCTCAGTCCGAACCGATCTCGGTTACATCTGGATCCCCAACGGCTTCAACGCCCACGCTTCCGGCACCGCCGGCCCATGGTCACTCGATATCGACCCACCCGGAATCGCCCACATCACCCCCTTCAGCCAAGACTTCGCTGATCAAGGCATCACCTTCAACGCCCACAAAAACACCGGTTTCAACAACCCCATCAGAGTCAAGAACGACCACGGCGACACCATCGGCCAATTCATCCGAGTCACCTTCGAAAACCGAATCGGCGCCGGAACCTCCAACGGCACCTACACCTACGACTTCACCTACCACGGCCTCACCGAGCTCTACCCCGGCCTCAACCCCACCAATATCCCCACCCCCTGTCACCACTTCACCGAAGAAACCGCCAACAGCTTCGCCATCAGCGTCGGCGTCGTATTCCCACCCGACCAAGTCGCCGAATACATCGCCGGAGTCCGCAGCCGAGCCGAACAGGTAGGAGGCATCGCCGTCCAATTCGTACCCGGCTACGACTGCTAAGACGCGTACACATACGGCATCGACCCCGGAAACGCCATCGGCTGCATCTTCGACCTCATCCCCGTCGTCGGAACCGCCGGCATGGCCGCCCTCAAAAGCACCGACGCCGCCATCACCCTCATACGAGCCAACAAGCCAATCGGCAACTTCACCGACCTGTCCGCATGGATCGACAAACTCCAAGCAGCCCTACCACCCGGCGCACGCGCCTACTTCGATGACCTCATCAACTCCGGCAAAACCCACGACGAAGCCGTCACCCTCACCAAACAAGAATATTTACCGAGCAGAGGAGGAGCTTCCGGCCCAAGTGGCGATCGGGGCCTCTACGACGCGGATGGACTGAAGGGACAGATGCAACCCTACAGCTGCGTTGCAGCTGCATGCTCCATGGTTGGGGGATGGCCTGAGGCCTATTGGAGGACTGCCGCCGACACGGCCATTGACGGAACACAGCTTTCCGATGCCGCTCGAGCGCTCAACGACCAAGGAATCCCGTCGATATACCGCACAGATCTCTCCATCAGCGACCTAGCGGCTGCGACGATTCGACCGTCGATCGTTGCAGGCAACGGCCATGCCGTCGTTGTTGATGGAGTCTCCGGCGGACGGGTGTTTATCCGTGACCCTTGGCCAGTAGGGGAAGGTTCGGCCTATACAGTGTCGATCTCAGACTTCAGCGAATGGTGGAGTGGCAGAGCAGTGATCCCCAATGGTTAGCGGAGTCAACAGCTACAGCTCCGACCAGTGGCGCGAAGCGCCACTTTGGGCGGTATTCGAAGACCAGAGTTTCTCGAGAGGACACACTCTTGAGGCGGCGCTCCAGCTGCGACATGACCGACAAATACTGGTGCCGGATGTGTACGCCGACGCACCAACAAGCTATCCAGACAGCGCACTTGAGGTGGCACACATCGAGCTAGAGCGACTCGTCGAAGATGCACAAGCCCGCAAGGGACCAAACCTTACGTTCGGTGACGTTGAATACGTAGGATCCTTTTCGCCAATGTGCTGGCTGTTTCGACGGTACTGCGCTGAGTGGCAGGACGATGGCCTAGTCCCCGGCGCCGCCAGCTGCTTGGTCGACAGAATAGACCTGCGAATTTGGCATCCCGAAGAGCTCGAAGAGTTCTGGAAATTCCAGGGCAAGGAGTAGCACATCGCTGCCACCTCGCCGAACGTCGTTTGCCTGCGGCTGGGCCTTCACAAGATCTTCTTGAAAGATCACCTGCCCCCGCACCGGTGACCGCGCTGAAACAACGCGTGGTAGCTCGTCGAGATTGATCGGCTGGGTGTGCTCATCTGTTTTGGCCCCACTTGAGTAGGTAGTGCTCACGAGTTTTGGCCCCACTTGGATGGCTGTTGTGGGGTCCACGGTTTTGGCTGTTGGTGGTGTTCCGGTGGGGGATGTCTCAGAGGTCGAAGGTGTCGTTGTTCGAGCAGATCCGTCGGGTGAAGCGGGCTGAGCCGGAGGTTTCGGTTCGGGAGTTGTCGCGTCGGTTTCGGGTGCATCGCCGGGATGTGCGTGCTGCGTTGGAGTCGCCGATCCCGCCGCCACCCAAGCCGATGCCTGCCAAGCCGGCTCCGAAGCTGGATCCGTGGAAATCGACGATCGATGGCTGGCTCGAGGCCGACAAGGGGGTGTCGAAGAAGCAGCGGCATACGGCACGTCGGGTCTGGCAGCGTCTTGTTGCCGAGCATGGCGCGGATGTGGGCGAATCAACCGTGCGTCGCTATGTGAAACAGGTGCGCGATTCGTTTGAGACGCCTTTGGCGGCGGTGTCGGTCCCGCAGGATCATCTGTTGGGGGTCGAGGCTGAGGTCGATTACGGCGAATCGTCGGCCTATGTGGCTGGCGAGTTAGTCAAGGTGGCGGTGTTCGTGATGCGCCTATCTGCCTCGGGCCGCGGGTTCTCTCGCGCGTATGTGTCTGAGGCGCAGGAATCGTTCCTTGATGGCCATGTCCGAGCATTCGAACACTTCGGCGGTGTCCCGGAACGTATCCGTTACGACAACTTGAAAGCCGCTGTCACTAAAGTCTGCCGGGGTCGCAACCGGGTAGAGGCCGACCGATTCGTGGCTTTGCGGTCCCACTACGGGTTCGAGTCGTTCTTCTGCGAACCCGGCATCAAGGGCGCTCATGAGAAAGGCGGTGTTGAGGGCGAGGTTGGCCGGTTCCGCCGACGCCACCTTGTGCCAGTCCCCCGAGTGGCCAGCATGTCGGAGTTGAACGACCTCATTCTGGCTGGCTGCATTACGGACGATGATCGGGTCATCACCGGCCGCCGAATGACGGTCGGAGAGCACTTCGCGTTGGAAGCGCCGACGTTGGCCGGGTTGCCGGTTGAGCGGTTCGACGCAGTGAGCCTGTCTCAACACCGGGTCGATACCAAAGCCAGGGTTTCGGTGCGAGCAGTTCACTATTCGGTGCCCGCACGGCTGGTTCGCCATCGTGTCGATGTGATGGTTCGCCCCGACACCATCGAAATCTACGACGGCGCCAACCAGGTCGCCTGCCACGATCGAGGCCGCAAAGGCGAACAGATCCTCGAACTGGACCACTACCTCGAAGTGCTAACCCACAAACCCGGAGCGTTCGCTGGTTCCACTGCTCTGGCTGCAGCCAAGAAAGCAGGGACGTTCACCCCGACCCATGAACGGTTGTGGCGTGCAGCCCGCCGGCGGCTCGGTGACCAGGACGGCACCCGGACCCTGATCGAGGTCCTGTTGTTGCATCGAACCATCCCCGGCTACGCCGTCGTGGCTGGCATCGAACGGGCCCTCACCATCGATTCGCTGGACCCCAACGTGGTGGCCATCGAGGGCCGCCGCCACCTCGATGAAAGCGCCGACACACCACTCGCTCCAGTCGTTGCGCTGCACACCGATCGACGACCCTTGCCCACCCTCAATGCCTATGACGAACTCCTGGAGGAGCCTCAGTGACCAAAACGAGTGATACAGCAGCCCGAACGTCCATCGAAGCTTCAGCGTTGCAGCTGAAACTGCCCACCATTCGCACGAACCTTGACCAGATCGTCGAAGAAGCAGCCCGACACCAAACCAGCCACCTCGACTTCCTCGCCGAAATCTTGGCCACCGAAGTCGATACCCGAAACGAACGCCGCAGAGCTCGCCGCACCAAAGAAGCACGCTTCCCCAGACTCAAACGCCTCGCCGATTTCGATACCAAACACAGTCCCGTCAACCCGGCCACCATCGCGACGCTCGCCAAAGGCGACTACATCAAGAACGGACACCCTGTCGTGCTCCTCGGCGATTCCGGCACCGGCAAAAGCCATTTGCTAATCGGGCTTGGGCACGCCGCCTGTGAGCAAGGCCACCGGGTCCGCTACACCACCACCGCTCAACTCGCGAACGAGCTCGCTGAAGCCCAAAGCGATCGGCAACTCTCACGGCTCGTTGCCCGCTACGGCCGCTACGACCTCCTCTGCCTCGACGAACTCGGCTACGTCGCCCTCGACACCCAGGGCGCCGAACTCATCTTCCAAATCCTCACCGAACGCGAAGAAAAATCGTCCATCGCGATCGCCACCAACCTGCCCTTCAGCGAATGGCACAAAGTCATCACCGACCCCCGCCTCGCCGCCGCCATCGTCGACCGCGTCACCTACAACGCCACCATCATCGAAACCGGAACCGACAGCTACAGACTCAAAACCAGCCGGGGCCAAAACACATGAGCACGGTGGGACCAGAACAGGTTGACATTCCCAATCGGCGCCAGTTCCCTGGATTGGTCCCTTAATCGACCAGCATTTCTGCGACTTCGAGTAGCTGGCAACGGCGGCCACAGTCGGCATAGGAAACAACAGCCGGGAAAATTGCGCTTGTCGAGCGAAGCCGACTTCATCAGCTCATGGCGAAAACAACGGACCCTCGGCCTCCGAAGAGACCGAGGGTTCGCAACTTCTACCAAAAGAATGGTCCTAACGGGACACAACTAGAACCCCTGGGGGCGCCCGGTCGAGGCGGTCAGGCGAGGTATGGCCGCCATACATCTGCATACCGCTTCCAAGAATCAGGCTTGAGGGCAAGCAGAAGCTCGTCATGGAAAGTTCCATTAAAGAAAGAGTGACCCGTAAGGTTTCCCTCTAGCTGAAACAGCTCCGCAGAGCTACCGAGCAACGGGCGATAGTTGAACTCGGGCATCTCTGCGTACACCTTCCGAACGTTCCAGGTCCGAAAGACATGCTCAATAAAGTGGAACATTGCCTCGAACATCGCGTAGGGGCTCCGAGTCGCATCGGCCCGAAGAAAGGCGATGTAGAGAGTTCCATGCGCAAGTCTGGCGTTGTACGCCGACAAAAGCCCGATGATCCCGCTCTCGTCCGCTGCGGCCAAGGTGGACAACGCCCCAGCATGTAGCGAGTTCGCAAACTCTTGCTGGCTCAGGGTCATGCCACCAAATCGCCATCGGTGCGCGTTCTCAGGCTGCATCGCGGCTCGGTACAGATGTGGAAGATCGGCGGACTCGATTGGTCGAAGAGAGACAGTCGCGTGCCCCGTCATCGAGGCATGCTCTCGGGAACCCAAAACTGGTGGATTTGTGAGATGCGCCATTCGAACTTGCATCAGCTCGGCGCAGTGCCGTGCTGTTCTGACCGCCGCTGCGGCTTCGATTGGAGGGTTTAGGCAAGCTCTATCTACGCCAACTCGCAGCGCCGCCGTACCGAGCGCATCTAAGCCTTCGGCCATGTCATCATCAGCGCGGTGGCTCAAATCCGAGAGGCTCGGCACGAACGACTCCAGGAACGATGCAACCATGGAAAGCTCCGCAGCAAGCTCAGACAAGGCTAGAGCTACCCATTAGCGGCCGCAGCAACTGCTTCGTAGTCGCTATGCCCGCCCGTCTGCGGAGTCGCAGTAGCGACAAGACCAGCAGCGGGGCTTGCGCCCAGAGAGAGTTCCATGCACGTCCAACCAGCGGATGGTGGGCTCCAGTGGTCCAAGCCAATGGCGTGGCCAAGCTCGTGACAGCCGAGTCGCTTCCAATCGCCAAGAGGCCGGTTCACAGGATTGAGTCGAATCACTGACTGAGCGCAGGCGGTCATCGGCGAGCCGACAGCTGTGACGCACGAGTACCACCCAGCATCAGTCGGGTCGGGTGGCACCATCTGTGTGACCCTAACGTCGTCCCAGTTGGTCGCATTCACGTTTAGTGCCTGAATCTCTGCAGGTCCCGAAACAATGACGTTCCCCCACGCAACGCCCGCTGTCGCATCGCTGACATCTACGGTAAAGGTCGATTGGTCCGTCCAGACGTCGAGTGGGTTCACATCGTCCGGAAAACGATCCGGCCTATCATGGTGGCCTCCGGCCGGGGGTGGTGTACCAGCCACCACCAAGGGCGCTGCAATCGCGCTCGCCGCAATGGCTTTCCGGATCTTTGACGATCTTCTGACACTCATGATCTGCTACTGACCTTTCAAGATGATCGTCAGCGCTTGCGTGCGCCCATTCTTCGTTTCCATAGTTCGCTCAATCAATTGGACTGGCCCATCCCCTTGCGCTTCCCTGCGGAGCTGCTCCATGTGTGACTCGAAAAGGGCAAGCTTGAGTTCAATGCCTTCTGGCACCACAGGCGCAGCAATTGGGCCATTGCGCGCCATGAGTCGAGTTGTTTCCCACGTCAGACACCCAGTACCTCGATCCATTTCTCGTGTCGAGGGAACAACCTGATAACAGAACCCGTCAACGGTGGGCGCCGCCCAAAGCCTCCATTCAGCTCCGGCTACATCCTTGGCCGTACCAAGAACCTCCGGGGGACTCGTCCAGGTCTCGATTCGTGCCAACCGCTCCTCGGGCGACTCCCAATCAACTTCACCCGAGGCAACAAGACTCGCGGCCTCTCTGAGGAGCCTTTCGAACTCGTCGGAGTCGATTTCTCGAGGTGGCAGGATGCCTGACGGGTAGCCGGCGGAAGGAGCAGAGGCAAGCGCCAAGCCGTATAAGGAGGTCGGATAATAGATCCCGTTGTTCTCGAACGCTAGAAGGAAAACCTCGTCGCCCTCAACGAGCCACGGGCGAGACTCCACGCCATGGGTGACGCCATCGCGAATCCAGGAACCATCCGGCACCAATACTTCACCGGGCGTCCGCCCCTTGATCACACTCGTAACCTCCACAACCAAAAGCCGGGCCTTGCTCGCTGGGTCATCGGAAAAGGCAGCGCCCTCGCGTACTCCTACAACGCGACCTCGCCCAACGAGATCGACATGGTCGACGATATGTTCAAGTTTCTCGTAGCCGAAGTCATCACGCATACCACCCGACACCCACACATCGGGAACTGCACGTTGCACATCACTGATGCCTCGCGATGACGGAGTTGTGTTGACTTCAGACGACGGAGTCGTCGCTAGCGAAGACCGATCCGTCTGTCCAGCTACGGTTTCTGATCCTTCAGCAGAACACGCGGAAAGAACCGCTACAAAAAAAAGGGCCGCAGCTGCTGTACCGGTTTTTCTGACCATCAATCAACCCCCGTGAACCTATAGTCAGCGTATACACGCCTCCGCTGGTGTCAAAGCATGGACCGACCCGGAACCCAAGATCTGAAGGCCGTGATCAGGCGACGGTCAAAAGGTGGAGCCGCCGGGTCTCTTTGCCAAACAACGAAACCCCCGACCTCCGAAGAGACCGAGGGTTCGCAGCTTTCGTCAAAATGAAATGGGCCCTGAGGGACTCGAACCCTCCGTCTTCTAGGTGTTGGTTGGGAAGCCGAGGTCTACGGTGCTGGTGGCGGGGTCGGGCCAGCGTGAGGTGAGCACCTTTGGTCGGGTGAAGAAGTTCACGCCTTCGGGTCCGTACATGGTGACGTCGCCGAAGAGGGAGTCCTTCCAGCCGCCGAAGGAGTGGTAGCCAACCGGCACGGGGATTGGGACGTTGATCCCGACCATCCCGGCGTCGGCGGTCTCCTGGAAATCGCGAGCGGCCCCACCGTCGCGGGTGAAGATGGCGGCTCCGTTGCCCCAGGGGTTGGCCGAGATCAGGTCGCGAGCTTCGGCGTAGGTGTCGCAGCGCACCACACACAGGACCGGGCCGAAGATCTCGTCACGGTAGACGGTCATCTCCGGAGTGACGTTGTCGAGCAGCGACACGCCGAGAAAGAAGCCGTCGCCGTCGAAGTTCTGGTCGCGGCCGTCTACCACCACGGTTGCCCCCTCGTCGGCGCCGATGCCGATGTAGTCGGCCACCTTGTCGCGGTGTTCGCGGGTGATCAGCGGTCCCATTTCGGAGTCGGGGTTGGTGCCGTCGCCGACGGTCAACTTTTGCATTCGTTCGGTGATGGCATCGACCAGCGGGTCGGCAACGTCGCCAACGGCGGCAACCACGCTGATGGCCATGCACCGCTCACCGGCCGAACCGTAGGCCGCCGATACTGCGGCATCGGCAGCCAGCCCAAGATCGGCATCGGGCAGCACCAGCATGTGGTTCTTGGCGCCACCCAGGGCCTGGATCCGTTTGCCGGCGGCGGTGCCGGTTTCGTAGACGTACTTGGCGATCGGGGTGGAGCCCACAAAACTTGCGGCCTTCACATCGGGGTGTTCCAGGAGGCGGTCGACCGCCAGCTTGTCGCCGTGCACCACGTTGAGCACACCCTCGGGCAGACCGGCCTCGTGGAAGAGTTCGGCGATGAACAGCGGCGCCGACGGATCCTTCTCCGACGGCTTCAGCACATAGGTGTTGCCACAGGCAATGGCGTTGGGGATGGTCCAGAGCGGAACCATCGCCGGAAAGTTGAAGGGGGTGATACCGGCGACGACGCCGAGCGGTTGGCGCACCGTGTACACGTCCACGCCGGTGGAGGCGTTGCCGTTGTAGCTGCCTTTGAGGTGTTCGGCGATGCCACAGGCGTATTCGATGTTCTCAATGCCTCGGGCTATTTCGCCAGCGGCATCGCTGAGCACCTTGCCGTGCTCGGAGGTGAGCCGCCGGGCGATCTCGTCGATGTTGGCTTCCACCAGGTTGCGGAACGAGAACAGAATCCTGGTTCGTTGGGCCACGCTCACCCTCGACCAGGTCTCGAACGCGGTCTTGGCCGCATCCACCGCGGCATCAACTTCCTCGATCGATGCCAAACCGAGTTCGGCGCTCTGCTCCCCGGTCGCTGGGTTAAACACCGGAGAGGTGCGGCCCGAGGTTGAGGCCACACTCTTTCCGTTGATGAGGTGGTTGATGGTGTCCATAGTGTTCCCGTGCCTTCTTTCTGAATCTTCTAGTTCGCTGAGGAGCAGTGAGCGTGGCGAGAGCGGAGCGCGTGTCAGCTCATCGACGCGATGGCTGTGCCGATCGCGGCCAGGCCTTCATCGATTTCGCTCTCGCTGACGTTGAGCATCGGGGCCATACGAATCACGTTGCCGTAGAGCCCGCCCTTGCCTACCAGCAGCCCGGCCGCCTTCGTGGCTTCGAGCGCCTCGACCGCGTGTTGGGGTGAGGGTTCAAGGCCATCGACACCAACGGTTTCGAAGGCCTGCATCAGCCCTCGGCCTCGAACCTCCGCAATCCAAGGGGTCCGGTCGGCAATCTCGTCGAGGCCGGCCCGCAGCCGCGCCCCCATCACTTTGGCGTTGGCCTGCAAGTTGTTTTCAAGCACGAAGTTGATGGTGGCCAGACCGCCAGCGGAAGAGAGTGGGTTGCCACCGAACGTGGAGAAGTTCAGTACGTCGATGGTGTCCATGATCTCGGCTCGGGCCACCACTCCGGCGAGGGTGACTCCGTTGCCAACCCCTTTGGCGAAGGTGAGAATGTCGGGGGTGATGCCGTGCGCTTCATATCCCCAGAAATGATCGCCGGTTCGCCCCCAGCCGGTCTGGACTTCGTCGGAGATGAAGAGGATCCCCAGGTTGTCGAGTTCCTTTTTCATGGCGCCAAAGAAGCCGTCGGGCGGCGTAGCGAACCCGCCAACGCCCTGGATCGGTTCGGCGATCAGGGCGGCCACGTCGCCGGCCGACGTCATCATCAGCAGCTGGTTGAGGTCGTCGACGCAGGCGTCGGTGAAGGCGTCGCCGTCGAGATCAACGAACGGGCTTCGCAGCTTGTATGGCCCCTGCACAAAGGTGACCTGAAGCCCGGAGTGACTGGTTGACGACCACGACGAATGGCTGGTGATGGCCTGGGTGGTGAACGACCGTCCGTGGTAGCTGTTGCGCATGGCCAGCACCTGGTTCGACTTGCGGTAGTTCGTGGCAAACAGCAGCGCGGCGTCGTTGGCTTCGGTCCCCGACGGGGTGAGGAAGACGCGGGCGTCGGGGATGCCGGAGAGCTGAGCGATCGTTTCGGCCAGCGCGATCATCGGCTCAGAGAGATAGAGGCTGGAGGTGTGCATCACCTTGCCGGCCTGTTCCTGCACTGCGGCGGTGACCGCCGGGTTGTTGTGGCCGATCATGGTGGTGAGCACGCCACCAAAGAAGTCGAGGTAGCGGTTGTCTTCGGTGTCAAAGACGTAGCTGCCCTCGCCACGGTCGATCTGGATCGGTTCGGCGTAGTACGGGCTCAGGAACGACGGCAACGACTGCCGGTATCGGGCAAGAAGATCGGAGGTTGTCGGCGCTGCCACCTATGAATCCTACTCCCTCCCCCACCCCGAAATGTCGGAAGAAAACGACAAACTTTGTTGCCGATTTCCGACATTTCGGGCTAACCGACTGGGCCTCCGGAGATGTCGATGATCTGCCCGGTAACCCAGGCCGCGGCGGGCGCAGCGAAATAGAGGGCGGCCATGCCGACGTCGGAGGGTTCGCCCATCTTCTGCATCGGGATGCGTTTGGCCACTTTGGGCAGGTCTTCCTGGGTGAAGCTCATCGCCGTCATCATGATGTCGGTTTCGATCCAGCCGGGGCAGATGCAGTTCACCCGCACCCGCGGCGCCAGCTCGAGGGCGAAGGTTTTGGTGAGCGAGTTGACCGCCGCTTTGGCTGCGGCATAGTGGCCGCTGCCGGGCACACCTCGGTGGGCTGCCCCCGACGAGATGTTGAGGATCGATCCCTGATCCATCCGGTCGGCGGCAATGGTCGACGCCTCCCATAACGCACTCACGTTGAGGTCGAAGCATTGGTCCCAGCCATCACGGCCAAGGTCGGTGAGCGGGGTGCGGTGCGGCGAACCGCCCGCGTTGTTGCACCAGATCGACAACGACCCGAACCTCTCCACTGCGGCGTCGGCCAACGCTTCGAGTTGGGCTCGATCGGTCACGTCGGTGCGCACCGCGATGGCCTCGCCGCCGGCTTCGTTGATCTCTGCGGCCACCCGCTCGATGGGTTCGGCCCGACGAGCGGCCACGACCACTTTGGCTCCGGCCGCGGCATAGGCCTTGGCGATGCCTTCACCTATGCCGGTACCTCCCCCGGTAATAACGCCAACCTGGCCAGTGAGATCAAAGGAGTCCGCGACAGTCATGGGCGGAGCCTAAGCCAAGAGCGGCCGCTGATGTCGGGCTGCGAGTCCACCGGTGTCAGAGAGAGCGGCTCCGGCGCCGTACCCTTGAAGGTCGACGCCCATGAACGACCATTTATCCTCCCCCACCCCACCGCGCACCCCGTGGGGTTTCGCGGCCTGGCTGTGGCGGTTCGTGAAGGATGTCGTTGGCCGTTTCGCCAATCACAACGGTGGCGATCTGGCTGCGGCCATCACCTTTTGGGCGATCCTGTCGATTCCGGCTGCGGTGCTGGCCTTGGTGAGCACGTTGAGTTCGCTCGAATCGACGTTGGGTCGATCCCTCGCTGCCGAGGTAGAAGACGAAACCCAACAGTTCATTCGCGACACCCTGGTTGATTCCGAAACCCTGTCGGGTGCGGTCGATGAGTTGTTTAACGAGTCCCGCTCCGGGGTGGCCGTGGTTGCTCTGCTCGTGGCTCTGTTCACCCTGTCGAGAGTGTTTGCTGCGCTGATCCGAGCCCTCGACGTGGCCTACGGCGTCGAGGACGGTCGACCGTTCTGGTATCTGCGGATTGTCGCCATCGGGCTCGGCATCGCCACGCTGGTGGTTGTTGCTGGCACCACCACCTTCCTGGCGCTGCTGCCTTCGTTGGGGCTGGCGCTTGTGGTGAGGATTGCGGCACCGATCGCCGCGGTGACGGTGATGGTGCTGTGGGCCACCACGCTGTTTCATCTCGGACCGAACCAACGAACGCCGTGGCGCTTCGACATTCCCGGCGCAGTGTTCACCACCGTCGCCTGGTTGGCCACCACCCAGTCGTTTGCCTACTACGTGCGCTTCTCGACCGATGGCAACGAGGTTCAGTCGAGTGTGGCCGTGGTGTTGCTGGCGCTAACGCTGCTGTACGTGTTGAGCCTGGCGTTGGTGATCGGCGCCGAAATCAATGCGGTGATCGCTCGCCGAAGTGGCCTGATCCGCGAGATCGATACCGTAACCGACCGGGCTCGAGCCGCCGCCGAACGACTGCGCACCCGGTCCTAGGGTCTCTAGGTTCTGGCTGTCCTACCGGTTCAGGACAGGTCGACGGTGACGCTGCCGGGCGCCGACTCGTTCCAATGGAAATCCATGGACACCACTTGGTAGACCACCTCACCCGAGGTCGGCGGATTGTCATCGAGGAATGATCTTTGATCGAGACGCCAGGTGACAGCGATCCGCTCCGGTGGTTGTCCATCGACGCCGCGCAGCACTCGATAGCTGTGGAGCTTGTAGTTTTCAGCGGGCTCGGACCAGGTCAGCAGGACCTCGCCGCTCTCTACCACTGCGGTGATGTCATCAACCGCCGATGGCGGCTCTTCGTCATCGATGGCCGCGGTGGGGTGCCAACCATGGGCGGTGATCTCGCCGTCGGCAGAGAGCTCGCGGACCCCATGCCAGTACTCGGTCCCGGGCGCCACGCTCTCGTCGGTGAATCGGCCACCTTCGTCGGCCACGTGGATGCGGTTGCCGTCGGTCATCGCCTCCAACTCAGGCTCATCGTCCGAGGTTCGGGGAATCCGATGAAGTTGATACTCAACAACACCTTCGGTGTTGGACCAGGTAAGCCCGATGGCGTCGGCGGCCATCGATGTTCGCGAGATGTAGGCCGAAGTCTTTGGCTCATCAGAAATGGTTGTGGGGCTGGGTTCGCCGGCGGGCCGCAGTGGCGCAATGGTGGTGGAGCTCCCGGCCTCGCCACCGGTTGCCTCCTCGGCGTCAGCTCCGGTCGCCTCCTCGGTGTCAGCGTCGGGAGTATCGGGGTCCACGTCGCTGACTGAGTCTGAGTCGCCGGCCGGCGCTTCATCCTGGTCCGAGTCCTCGTCTGCACTGACGTCAGCGTCTGCACTCTCGTCGGCCTCTGCTTCGGTGGCCGAGTCCGAGGCTGAGCTCGGGTCCGCGTCGCTGGCGGAGTCCGGGTCGGGGGATGAGCAGGCCGCCAATGCAACCCAACCGACCAGTAGGACCGCACCGATTCTTCGCCAAAGAGACATCGCCCCAGAGTAGGTGACCAGGGCTCGATCTCTAAAGCAGGGGCGGTTCCTGAACCGCCACCGATCAACTCAGGTTCGCAGGCCGGTGGACTCGGCCAAGCGGTTGATGACCGGTCGTAGGATCATGGTGTAGGTGTCTTCGATCGCCTCTTCGCGATGCTTGGTTTGGGCTTCGAGTCGGCGCGGGTCCATCACCACTTCCAAAAACGCCTGCTTCGACGGGAAGTGGTTGAACCGCACCTGATCCCAAGTGCGACCGTCGCCAACAATGGCGCCGTCGACGGTGAAGAAGCCGTCGACATACACCCCGTGGGGTATCGCCACTTCACCGGCCGCCTGTTGGTAAGCCACCATGTCTTGCGGCGTCTGCTCCTTCGCTGAGCCGCCGAAGTTGAGGACGTGGATCACCACCACTTCGCCGTCGTCCTCGGTCGGTGGATGCGGTACCTGGTCGAAGGGGACCCGGTTGTCGTTGACGCCCTGGATGTCCATTGGTTTGCAGCCAAGGATGATGGTCTTGGCCATCCCCGCCTCTTTGTGCTCGTGTTTCTCGGCGTAGCCGTCCTGCTCCTGAAGGTCGAAGAATGCTTTGGCACTCGGATACTTCACGATGGCGACCCGATCCCAAACCGTTCCCTCACCCAACAGTTGGTCCTCGACGTCGGCCACAAAGACCACTTCGGCTCCGACCGCGGCTATCTGTTCCAACGGCGCGTAGACGTCGTCGGCCTGGCGCCCGGTCAGTTCTGTCTCGCGGCCATCGGCGTACTCAGCCTTGTCCCGGTAGTGCATCAGGTTTACCATCCACACCGGGCCATCGTCGGCCGACGCCTCAAGTAGCTTCCTGGCGTATTCCGCGTTCACCTGGCCATAGGCCACCGTCTCGGGCACGGGTTCGTTCATCGGGACCTCACACGTCGCCAGCGAAACTGGGAGACTGCTCAGCAGCCTCTCAGGTCCGTCCTAGTGCGGGTGATACTAGCAATAGACTTCCGGCGTGCTGGGGTCAAGAAGAGTTGCGGCGCCGGTCCAAGGGGCGGGTTCCTCGGACCGCGTAAGGTGGGCCCTATCGGGGTGCCGATGCGCCGAACTAGTTGAAGGCTAAACCACCATGAGACTTCTCACCTTTATCAACGGCACCACCGGCGCCGACGAAGTGGGGTTGCGCTTCGATAGCCACGTGGTGTCGATCGCCGAGCTGGCGCCGGAGCTGCCCACCACGCTGCTTGGGCTGTTGGCCGGCGACCATCTGCCAGCGTTGGCCGAGTTGGCCGGCACGCCTGAGGCGGCGGCGGAGGTCGACCGGGCCGGGATCGCGGTCGATGCAATCTCCTATCGCCCACTGATCCCGAGACCGGGCAAGACGCTGTGCATAGGGCGCAACTATGCCGCCCATGCTGCCGAGGGTGGTGCCGATACGCCGACCTTTCCCGAGGTGTTCGTACGCGGCGCCACATCGTTTGTGGCCCACCAGGGGGAGATCGTGCGCCCGGCCTGTTCCGATAAGCTCGACTTCGAGGGCGAGTTCGCCTTTGTCGTGGGCAGAGCCGGTCGCAACATCTCGGAGGCTGACGCGCTGGACTACGTCGCCGGCTACACCCTCTTTAACGACGCCACCTTGCGCGATTACCAGCGCAAGGCTTCACAGTGGACGGTGGGCAAGAACTTCGACTCCACCGGCGCCTTCGGTCCTGAACTGGTTACTGCCGACGAGCTACCGCCGGGTTTGACCGGCCTGACTCTTCGGAGCCACCTCAACGGCGAGCAGATGCAGATTGGCCGCATCGATGATCTCGTCTTCAGCGTGCCGCGGCTGATCGCCATCCTGAGTGAGGCCATGACTCTGGAGCCCGGCGATGTGGTGGTAACCGGCACTCCATCGGGGGTCGGCTACGCCCGCACCCCGCCGGTGTTTATGAAGCCCGGTGATGTGATCGAAGTTGAGGTTGAGGGCCTCGGCCGACTCACCAACACCGTCCGCGACGACGCCGAGAGATAGACAGCAATCACAATCGCACCAGCACAACCGATTGGCATCTATGGAACCGGTCCTGCCGACCTCCTCTGAATCCAACTGGCGTGCGGCAACCCACACCGCCGTGACCGAGCGGAGGTTGGGCGCCCGCATACTGGGTGTGGTGTTGGTCGTGCTATCGGCCTTGTCGCTTCTTGCCCCATCCAGAGCAACGAAGTACTACCTGCTGGTCCTGCTTCCGCTGTTGCTGGCCTGCATCAAAGAGGGGCTGAGCAAACCCGAGCCGGCTCTCGCACCGGCCACAACTCTGGCCGATGATCCAGGTGCAGATCCTGCGTCGCTGCCGGCACCTACCCATCCGCTGGTTCTCGGCTGGTATTCGGTGATGGGCCTCCTGGTGGCATTCCTTTCCTTCAGCACCTGGCTTGAGACCGACGCCGCCTCCTTCTCCGGACTCGATCGCGGCGGCGGTTGGTACACGCTGGTCTTTGGGTTGGTGCTCTGTGTGATCGCCGTCGGTCTTGGCTGGGATCAGCTACGCCGACCGCTCGATGTCGCTCTCCATGTTCTGGCGCTGGGTTGTGGCACCGTCTTTATCGCAGCGTCGGTCGCCGGCACCTTCTCGGCCGGGCTGTCGACGGTGCGATGGGTGGTCCTCGCCATCGGCTTGGCCACTGCAACCGTCGCCGCCGTTGTGCTGCGGAGCAGGGCCACCACTCCCCAACTGCGTCGGGGCCACTCGTGTGTGGTGTTCGCCAACGCTGGCTTGCTGATGATGGCGGCTCCGTTTATGTCGTGGGGCGGCGGATTCCTCGTCAACTACCGGCCGGGCACCACCATCGGCGGGTTCGACGGTCGGGTCACCATGTTCGCTGGCGCCGCCATCGTGGCCCTGTCGATCTGGTACTACTTCTACGACCGGGCCAGCCTGGAGTATTGGAGCAGGTTCGTGGCTGGCATCGCCGCCCTCGGCTTTACTGGACTGGCGGCGGTGATCAACGCTGCCAGCGGCGAGGCGCAGCCGGGCCGGGCCCTGGCCGCCGCCGCCTGTTTGACGGTGATGGTCTATGCCGCCAACCCCGCTGATGATGCGGCTGCTGATTCCAGCCTTGCGGCCTCGCCACCCCGGTCATCTCAGCGATTTGCCAGTCGGAGCTTTGTCGCGGTGGCATCACTTCTAGGCGCCTTCTTTGTCGCAGTCGCCTACGCCTACGGCTTCGGCTTGGGATTCCTGGGCCAAGGCCCGGAATTTGTCGAGTTCGACGACCTAACCGCCAGCGTGGTGTTCGCCGCCTTCGGTTGGGCGGTGCTGCGCTCTGCGCTGGGTGCGGCTCGGGGGCGGGCTCTGTCGGCCCAGCTGATAGCGGTGCCGCTCATCGGCCTGACTCTGGCGCTCGTTGTTCAGCCATCCGACTGGAGTGCGCCGCTACTTGTGACCGCCATCTTCTTTGTCGGGCTGGCCGCCTTGGGGCTGTCCGCCAGCAGCTGGACGGAGTCGGCCGCCAGCCGCCACATTGCGGGAAGGCTCGTGACCGCGATTCGCCAGCACTGGCTCCAGGCGCTTGTGGCCACCGTCGCTGGCTATGTCGCCCTTCGTTGGGTGCTGCCGGAGATCCTTCCGTCATCGCCGTTCGATTCTGAGGACCCGACGCGAACGAGAGAGGAAGTAAGGCAGGCGATCATGAGACGCATGGGTCGGCGAACCACGCTCGCCTTCGCGGTTGTGGCCCTGGTGGCCACCAACAGGAAATCGTCGGTGCGGGACTCGCTGGTATCGGTGGTGGTTGGCGCCGCGCTGGCCTATCTCTTTGTGGCCGAGCTGCTCCCGGCCCTCCCAACTCCCGATAGCGAGGCTGGCCAGCGAGCCATCTTCAGCCTGCCGCTGCTGGCTCCGATCTGGTTCGCTGTAGGCCGCGGCCGCTTTTCGGTTGCTGCTCTCGCCCTGGCCGTTTCCACGGCCGGGGTGGCGGTGCTCGGCGATGTCCTGCTGTTCAGAACCCACCAATCCCTGCCCTTCACCCTCCCCGGGGAACTCCGCAATGTGCTGTTATCGCTGTCGACCTACGGCGCCTACTTCGGCTTGGCGGTTGCGCTCTTGGCCTACCCGGCCCAATGGCCCTGGTCGAAGAGGCCTGATGGTGAGATCGGCCTCTCAGCGACGCGGTCGGAAACTCCACCCGAGGATCACCTCGAGCATCCTCAGACTGCGAGCTAGCGCCAGCCGGCCAACTCAAGCTCGTCGGCCGATCCGTCGATCAAGAAGTGGTGAAAGCGCTTGCCGGCTTCCTGGTCTTCTTTGGGCTCATGGGCTTTGCTGTGGCCTGGTTCAACTACGCCGAGACCCGCCCCTTCGAGAACGAGGTGCGAACCGAAGCCGTCGTGGTCGACAACGTACGAAAAGGCGAGTCGGCTTCGCTGAACGCCGTTGTTGAGTTCACCCTCGCCGACGGGAGCACCCAGCGGGCGCCACTAGCCAGCGATGGTCGCATCGATCCGGGCACCACGTTGGAGATCTCCTACCGTCCGGATGATCCGTCTCCGGTACGGGCTCCGTCGCAGTCGTTTGGTGTCCGCGGCTTCGCGATCGCATTCGCCACCCTGGCTGGTGGTGTGGCCCTGGGCATTCGGGCCTTCACCAGGCCGCCCAACCAGGCCAAGATTCTAGGTCCGCCGCTATCCGATCCCGAGGCCCTTCTGGAACTGGTGAAGCCTGTTGCCGAGCATGAACTGGACGACGTCGCTATCGCCGCCTTCGGGGTCCGGCGCCGCCGGACTCAACAGGCATCCTACGTCCCCCTGATGATCGGATTGTTTGTCACCCCCGCAGTCCTGATCGGGGTGGCCAGCCTCATCAACAACGATTTTCTTGGCCGAGCCGCCGTCTCGTTCCTGATGCTGGCGGTTCTTGCTTCGGTTATGGCCCCCATCGTGCAAACGAGGGGTGCGGTCGCCGTCACCGCCAGCGAGTTTGCCCTCCTCAAGGCTCGTCGCGGAGACCTGAGCTCCGCCACGGTTGTGAGCCGGGTGCCGCGTTCAACACCTTTGCCCGAGCTTTCCAAAACCAACAACGAGTTGGTTACTGGTTCCCCTCTGCCCTTCGGCCCAAACGCGGCGGGCCGTGGCTGGTGCTATCACGCCTTCGCCAGTCCGCCCGGTCAACTTGGCTACGCCGAGTTGATCGAAGATCTCATCGCCGACTCGAGGTACCGGGCCGCCTACCCCAACGGGGTCTCACCGGTGCTCAACCCAAGCACCCTCGCCGAGCCAAATGGCGTCGCTCTGAAGCACCGAGTCGAGCACGGGAAGCTGCTTTCGCCGGAGAACTACTTGGCCTCCCTCGACCCCCGCATGGTCGACTTGGTCGACGAGACCGTGATCGCCGCCTTCCCCGTGCGCTCCACCCGCGTGTTCGAAGTGATCGACCGTCTAAAGGCGGTCGGGCGGCTCAGTGTGCTGGTGAGCGCCGAGAACAATTTTGTGGTCTCGCATCCGAGCCCGTATCAGGAACCCAGGCTGGTTCGGACCTTCAGTGCTGCCGAGCACGGCACGACCACGACCGAAGCCCTCGCCGCCCAGAAGCTCCGACCCGATCGGTCACTGGGTTGGGTCGAGGATCTCGTGGAGCAGCTGAGCTAGGCGTCTGCTAGAGGGCCACCTCCTATACTCCGTCGTTACGTCAGGCCACCCGGACGGGGGCCGACGTTGCGTTCACCGATGGGGGAACCATGACCGCTCTTGCCTCTACGGAGGACTTTCCGGCCACTGCCCAAGCCACCTATCTGAACACCGCGTCGGTGGCGCTGATGTTCAGCGGTGCCCAGGTGGCTATCGACGAGTGGAATCGTCAGGTGGCCGAGCGGGGCACCGTCTTCTTCGACGAGGTGGCGGAGCAGGAGGTGTTTGATCCACTCCACGACGCCTTCGCCCGGCTGGTCTCGGCCACGCCGAACGACATCGCGGTGGCCTCGAGCGCCACCGAGCAACTGGCCACCATCGCCTGGGCGGTGATGCCGCCGGCGGGAACGAGGGTGTTGACTACCGGCATCGTGTTCCCCACCACCATCTATCCGTTCGCCCGCGTAGCCCGCCACACCGGCGCCGAGGTGGTGTTTGTGCCCGGCGAGGATGGCTACGTGGAAGCCGAGCAGCTGCTCGAAGCGATCGATGATTCCACCTCGGTGGTCTGTCTTTCGCATGTCGAGTTCGGCAGCGGCCAACTTTATGACCTCGCCGCCTTCGCGGAGAAGTGTCACGAGCACGGCGCCCTGTTGGTGGTCGATGCCACCCAGTCGGCCGGGGCCATCGAGATCGATGCTCCTGGTAGCGGTGTGGATGTGTTGATCACCGGTGGCTACAAGTGGTTGTGCGGACCGTTTGGCGCCTCGGTGATGTACGTGGCGCCCCACCTGCAGAAGACCCTCGAGCCGGGCTTGATCGGCTTCCGATCCAACAAGGACATCTGGAAACTCGACGTCGACTATCAGGACTACCCCGACTCGGCCCACCGTTTCGAGTTCTCGACCATGGCTTACGGCAACGCCATCGGTCTGGCCGCCGCCGTCGACCACTTGGCGAGCATCGGCGTCGAAACCATCGCCGCCCACAACCTGGCCCTGGCCGATCGCCTGTTGGCCGGCCTCGACGAACTTGGCGCCAACGTGGTGTCGCCCCGCAATGCGGAAGAACGAACTTCGATCGTTAGCGCCAGGATGCCGGGCATCGAGTCGGCAGAGGTGGTGAAGCATCTGGGAGCGGCCAACATTGTGGTGTCGCCCCGGCGGGACCTGTTTCGATTTTCGATCCACCTCTACAACTCCAGCGACGACATCGACGTGGCTCTCGAATCGCTGCGGAGTCTCCGGTGACCCGCATCATCACCCGCGCCGAGATGGAGCATGCCATCGGCGGCACCGACCTGGTACCAGCCATCGAGGAAGGATTTGTGGCCTACGCCCAGGGCCAGGCCGTGGTGCCGCCGGTGGGTGAGTTGTTGTTGCCCAATGGCGAAGTGCACATCAAGTACGGCTATTTGGTCGACGACGACCACTACGTGATCAAGGTGGCGTCGGGTTTTCCCGGCAACGTTGATCAGGGGTTGGCGCCCAACAACGGCCTGATGCTGGTGTGTAGTCAGGCCGACGGGGAGATTGCGGCCGTACTGTTGGATGAGGGCTGGTTGACCGACGTGCGCACCGCCGTGGCTGGTGCCGTGGTGGCCAAACATCTGGCCCCAAACGAGGTCACCCGTATCGGCATCGTTGGCACCGGGGTGCAGGCCCGGCTGCAGCTCCACCATCTGGCCTCGGTCACCGGGTGTCGCGAGGTTGCGGTTTGGGGGCGGACACCCGAGCGGGTCGATCGGTTTCTCACCGAAATGGCCGACGGCCCCTTTACCATCACCGCCGAGCCCGATGTTGCGGCCGTGGCGCGGAGCTGCAATCTGATTGTCACCACGACAGCAAGTACTGAACCGTTGGTAGCCCTTGGCGACGTCGAGCCCGGCACCCACGTGACCGCCGTGGGCTCCGATACCCCGACCAAGCATGAGGTCGAAACCGCGATGTTGCGTGACGCCGAAGTGGTGGTGGCCGACAGCTTGGAGCAGTGTCTCTTGCGGGGCGAGATTCACCAGGCCATCGCCGCCGGCCACCTCGAGCCGTCAGGGGTGCAGGAACTGGGCCATGTCATCTCAGGTGTATCTCAAGGCCGAACCGACGACTCCCAAATCACGGTCGCCGATCTCACCGGTGTGGCGGTGCAGGACATCAAGATCGCTGCCGCAGTCCTGGCTGCCCTGCCCCAGGGTGGTTAACTGCTTCTATGGAAACTGCGGTCTATACGGATTCGGTCGCTCGCCAGCAAGAGGACCGGTAACGGGTGTCAAGTACCCGTTGCCGGTGACTGTTTCACGACGTGCCGATCGATTGCGAGGCCATACATCAAGGTTGGCTTGACCAGCCGGTGAACGCGCTTTCGGCTGGGGCGTTCCTCTTGGCCGCCATCGTTCTTCACCGCCGCTCGCGACCGCTCGCCGTCGCGCTGTCGATCCTCGGTCTGGGCAGCTTTGCTTTCCATCAGGCGCCGGGCTTCTTCTCCGGCTGGCTCGATGGGTTCGGGGTTGCCTTGGTTGCGCTGGCCATCATCGATGACCGCTGGAGTCACAACTTCGCGGTCGTCGTCCGAAGTGTTGTCGTCGCCCTCGTTGCGGTCCTGACTCTTCCCACTGTTCTGCGCGGTCCCCTTGGCCTGGTGCTGATGATCGTGGCCATCGTCATGGTCGTCCGAACCACGCCGCCGCGCTGGATCTTGGCTGGCCTGGTGACGGGTGGCGCTGGCGCCGCGCTCTACGTGCTTGGCCGAACCGGGGGCCCGCTTTGCCACCCCGACAGCCTGGTCCAACCCCATGCCGCCTGGCACGTCTTGGCCGCTGCCGCCATCGTCGCGGTCAGTCTCTCCTACCGACCCAACCCGGACAATATTGCCGAGCGCGGAGAGAACCCCGCCATCTAGGCTGCGTTGCCAACGGAAGGGAAGCCGTCAGTGTCTGAAGAGCCAATGTCTGAAGAGCCAATGCCTGAAGAGCCAATGTCTGAAGACCCAATGTCTGAAGAGCCAAGGTCCGATAATCCGCCGTCTGATGATCCGACCAAGTTCTACACAGGGTTGGTAGCCGAGGCTTACTCGGCACTGGTGTCGATGCCATCCGACCCCGCCCCCTACGCGAGATTCGTTCGGGCCGCCGGCGGCACTGTGCTCGAACTGGCCTGTGGTGACGGCACCCCGATGCTGGACCTGATCGCCGATGGTTTGAAGGTGGAGGGCCTCGACAGTTCGGTCGACATGTTGGATCGGTGCCGGGCCCGGGCAAAGGCCAAGGGGTTGGAGGTGACGCTTCATCAGGACGACATGGCCAACTTTGATCTTGGTCGCCTGTTTGGTTCGATCTTTATCGCCGGACCGTCGATCACCCTGCTGCCCGAC
>CALAML010000228.1 GCA_937925845.1 uncultured Acidimicrobiales bacterium
CGACAGGAGAACCGGTCGCAGTTTGTGTTCACCAAGGCCCGTGGCCGCGATGTGGTGTTCTGGCAGTCGGCCCGCACCCGCAAGCAGGCTCGACCCAGTGTGAAGGTGCCGACCGCTCGGGCGTCGGGCCGTCAGCTCGACATCGTGGTTGACACTCGCGAGCGTTACGCCTGGAACTTCGGGGCTCAACAGGCAGCCACCACCAAGCGGGCGCTGCCGGTTGGCGACTATGCCGTGGAGCACAACGGCGAGGTCGTCGCCGTGGTCGAACGAAAGAGCCTTGAGGACCTGTCTTCCACCATCACCGGCGGCAAGCTCTGGACGCTGCTGGCCGCGTTGGCCGCCGGGCCCGCAAGTGCGGTGGTGATCGACGATCGGTATTCGGCGGTGTTCAAGCTGAAGCACGTGCGGCCGCTTGCCATCGCCGAACAGATCGCCGAAGCCGCAGTGCGCTATCCAACGGTGCCGATCGTGTTCGCCGAGACCCGACAGCTAGCTCAGGAGTGGACCTACCGTTTCTTTGGGGCCGCCGTTGAGCATCGGGTGAACGAAGCTGCCGGGGAATCGCTCCTCGCCGAACTGCCAACGGCCGGAGAGGTCCCGCCAGCGGCAGCAGCAAAACCAGCCGGACCAAACGAACCGTCCGAGCCAACGACCGCCGAGGTGCGAGCCTGGGCCATCAACGCCGGGTTGAAGGTAAGCGATCGAGGCCGGCTCCGACCCGAAATCTGGCAGGCCTACCGGGACGCCACACGCGTCGAGTGATGGCTGAACCTGACCAGCAGGGTCGATTGCCGCCGAAGGGTCAATCGACAAAGATCGAGCAGCAGGGACAAATCAAAACCCGATCACGTTCTTCATCCGCCGTTTCACCCGGAACCTTCTCCACTGGCGCACAGCGAGCAGTAGTAGCGGTGCCGCGACACCCAGCAACAGCAGGAACGCTTGCCCGGATTCGCTCCTCCCGATGGTCCAGAACGCCGCACCATAAAGTACGTAAAGAACAGCAGGCACGATGACCGTTAGCTTCAATCGCCTCGCCCGAGTCTCCTGAGGCTGATACCAGCGGTACACGCGAACCAGAATGAACGGAGCGGCGATCACCAAGAAGAGCGGGAACACCAGTCCCGCCGCAGATCCGCCACCTCCGCCCATCATGCTGTCACCGCTGCAAACGCCATCCGTGAAAACCTCATTGCTCCTACTTCTCGTTTACGGATGGGTCGCCCTCCGACTTGAAGCAGCAGCAGTTTCACCTGCAGGTGTCAGGTTGCGAAAGGCAAGGAGCTTCAACCGGCAGATTGACGGCTGAACCCCAGCCTCGCCCTACCCCAGGAGGGGCCGCTCGGGCTGTCACCGCCCCTATCTAGACTTTCCAGTGCGCCAAGGGGCGCTGGTTCTCGACAGTCCGACCACATCAGCTGGGCGTCCTTCAATCAAGTGATGCCGCTCATGCCGAATGTGCGCGGCCGCAAGCTGCATAAACGCGGAGGTCCACAGTGGACACAACCGACCGCCATTACCTGCAACACCGACAAGGCAGGACCCATCCGGCGCCCGAAGGAGAGGTGGCCACATGACTAGCAACGAGAAGTGGGCCAAACCAGCAAGCGCATCGCACTACCGTGGGAACATGGACATCGAGGCCGAAGAACTCGCCATGTCGGAGAAGGCGCTTCTCAGCCTGGCTGGAATCAGTTACTCCCAGCTTCGCTATTGGCGTGAGTCAGGCCTGGTTGAACCGTCGATCTCTCGACAAGTCGGCAACCGCGAGGTTCGGGTTTACCGGCTGAGGGAGATTGTCGAAGTACTTGTGGCCGCACAGCTGAGGAGAGCTGCATCACTTCAGCAGATTCGTGCCGTAGTTGAACGTCTACGAGGCGACTATGAGGCTCCGCTCCGGGAGATCCGCTTCGCCCTGGAGGGCCAGGACCGGATCTTCTTCCAGCATCCGTCGGGCGAGTGGGAAGGGGCAAAAAATCCCAACCAGTTGGTGTGGAAGCAGTCGCTCACTCTCGATGTGATTCGTCAGCAGGCCATCGACTTCCAGCGGCAGCGCAACGGCGTTCGAGCAGTGGGCAAGCAGCGCTCCGTTCACGGCTCAAAGCCCACTGTTGCGGGTAGCCGAGTTCCCGTTGAGGCAATCGTTCCTTACCTCGAGCTTGGTTGGAGCAACAAGAAGATCGCAGCAGAGTTCCCAGCCCTCACTACTGCGGAGGTAGGCGCGGTCCGAGACTGGGTAAACACGCCCGCCGCGGCCTCGTAGCGGCTGTGGGGCGCGGCGAGTACCTCCGCTTCCTACTCGACAACGACGTTCCTAACTCTGTCGCCAAGGTTCTCCGGACCGCAGGGCACGACTGTGTAACGGCAAACGTGGTCGGTCTGGCCGGTCGCGTTGCCGCGTCGGACCGGGATGTCGCTATCTATGCGGAAGACGAAAAGCGAATTCTCCTATCCCACGATCGCGAGTTCGCGGCGTGGCAGAGACGACAGACCATCGGGGTTCACGTCCGGATCGACTGCCAACAACCACTCGCGTCAAAAGTTGTGGCTGCCCATCTTCCCGATCTAGTTGCAGCCATACCGTCGCCCTATCGGGCATGGTTCATCCGGATCGGACCGTCGGGCATTCTGGAATCGCAGCCAGGTCGTTGGCAGTGACAGCGATCGTTAGTCCTCGGCTTCAGCTCCCGCGCTGAAGACGGCGCGGAGGTCTTCCAGGCCGCCGGGGAGTTCGATGGGTGGGTCGGGCAGTTGTTCCACGCCGCGGGCCTCGAGAATCGCCTTCATCAGGTCGGGTCGGTCGCTCCATGAGCGGGGGTCGCCCATCATCACTTCGTAGAGTTCCACTCCTTCGGGGCCGGCCACGAACGGGCCGAACGATGCGCCGAGGGGCAGCTCGATGTGGGAGCCAACGCCGCACACTTCGTCGCCGCAGGTGAACTCGCCTTTCAGCACGGTGAGGGTGTGGGGGCTGTAGTGGCCGTGGTTACGAACGATCATGCCCGGGTCCCACTTGGCGAACAGGGCGAGGTAGAGCGGTTCAACCGAGAACGCCACCCAGCGTTCCCACACGCTCGACTCCGAACCGTCGGGGTTGCGTTGGCTGCGCACCGCAATCCAGGGCACGTCGTTGTCGCCGCCGGGATGGATGATGGTGTGTTCCAAGCCGTCGACTCGGGGCACTGAGCTACTCGCGGTCATGGTGTTCTCCTTGGTGACGTGGTGCCCGGTGGATCCAACCGGGTCATTGGTTTTCGAGGTAGTCGGAGTCGAGGGCGCCGAGGAGGGTGGTGATGGCGTCGTCGATGGAGTCGAGTTCGTCGTTGTTGAGTCGTTTGAAGACTCGCTTGCGGGTGTCGTTGTAGGCGGCGAGGGCTTCGTCAGCGAAGCGGGCACCCTTTTTGCTGAGCGACACAAGTACTTTGCGCCGATCGTTGGGGTCTGGGGTGCGCTTCACCAGCCCGGCTTGTTCGACCCGGTCGACCGCTTGGCTGATGGAGCCCATCGGCCGCAGCACATAGGTGGCGATCTGGCTGACGGGCAGCGTGTGGGGGGCCGGTTCTTTGCGCAGGGTGGCCAGGATCACAAAGTCGCCAAAGCTGATGTCGAAGTCTCGAACCGCTTCGTTCTGCAGCAGCTCAAGGTGGATCACCACCCGCTGCAACCGGGTGAACAGCGCCGCCGGGTCGCCGTGGTCCTGCACATAGTCGGGAACCGACAGCGTCGGCTCGGCGTTGGCTCCTTCGGTGTGGTCTTCCATCTGGCCTCCTCCCCTGCCCTGGTGCGGGCCCGCCCGTTTGGCGACCGGCTCTTATAGCCACCCGCCCGAAATGTCGGCGCCCCGGGTGAATTATCTGCGTCTAGCGCCGACATTTCGCTGCTTGGGCATCCTCTGGACGCCCCACCTTAAACCCTCTAGGGTGAGAATATCTAGGGCGAGAGTAATTCTCCATTCGCCCGATCTGGGGACGGAGACGGGGGACAGATATGGGCAACACACGATGACGGTGGAGTATCACCAGCTGGCCGAGCTTCCGTGGGAGAACCCCAAGGACGCGCCGCCTGAGCTTCAGGAGCTGGCCAAGAAGGCCGCCGGTACCGGGGCTCGTCGGGCTCCGATTCCGTGCGATTCGATTGGTGTTTACAGCCAGATCAGCGAGCTGCCGGCCGGCTATGAGATTCCGCCGCACTCCCACAGTGCCCATGAACTGATGGTGGTGCTTGAGGGCGGCTGCACGGTGATGGGTGGCCCCGAGCTCACCGCCGGCGACTTGGCCGAGATTCCCGCCGACACCGAATACGGCTTTGTGGCCGGCGACCAGGGCATCCGCTTTCTGGTGGTTCGTCCCGAAGCCTCCGTCACCGCCATCTCCTAGCGGCGCTCAACCACCGCGGCCCCTGATTCACCGACACCTTCCAACCCAACACCGCACGACTGCCCCGAGTACCAGAGTTCCTAGCCAGCTGGCCAACGCCGTCACCAACTTCAACCACCACTACCCGCTCACCAATACCACGACCACAGTCCGCTTCTCTCGGAAGCAGAAAGGCCCGCACCATGCGCAACGGCTACAAGGTTTTTGATGCCGACTCCCATGTGATCTATCCCGCCGATTTGTGGCAGAAGTATTTGGAGCCGAAGTTTCGGGATCGGGTGACCCGTCGCAGCCCGGCCGGCCTCGATACGTACAACCCGGTGGTGGTTGATGGCCGCTGGTCTCAGCACGACACCACGCTCTATGGCCAGTTTCAAAAGGCGATCGGTTGGACCGCCGAGGACATGATCGAGCAGTACGGCGACATCGTGCTTGAGGGCTTCACCGGCGATCGGGTGGCTGCGGCTCATGCCGTCGACGGCATCGACGTAGCCGTGATTTATGGCCCGGAGTATGACCTGTGGGTTGACGGCATCGATCCGGAACTGCAGGCGGCCATGGTTCGGGCTTACAACCGGTGGGGGGCGGAGATGCGGGAGACGTCGGGTGGCCGGGTGATCACCAGTTCACCGGTTCCGCTGAACGACATCACCCGGGCCGTCGAGGAGATTCGTTACGCCCATGACGAGCTCGGCATTCGGGCCTTCTGGTCGAGGCCGAACTATTTCAACCATCGCAACCTGGGCGACCGCTACTACGACCCGATCTACGAGCTGCTTCAGGATCTCGACTGTGCCTTTGCCACCCATGAGTTCATGGGGTTGCGGGCCCAAACCGAGGGCTCGGATCGCTTCTTCACCTTCACCGAGTGGCACACCGCCGTCCACACCCATGAGGCCATGAACGCCAGCCTGTCGATGATCACCCAGGGGGTGTTCGAGCGGTTCCCGCGGTTGCGGTGCGCCTATATGGAGGCCGGGTGTGGCTGGTTGCCGTCGTGGCTGCATCGCATCGATGAGCATCTGGAGATGGCCGGCGCCATGGAGTGTCCTGACCTCACCATGACCGCCACCGAGTACTTCAAGCGCAATTGTTGGATCACCACCGAGTGCGAGGATCCGTTTGTGGCCGATGTGATTCGTTGGCTCGGCGATGATCGGATTCTGTGGGAGAGCGACTTCCCTCATCCCGATTCGAAGTACCCCCACACCACCAACGAGTTCATGAACCTGTTGCCGGATCAGATCACCATGGAGAGCAAGGCCAAGATTCTGTGGGACAACGCGGTGGACTACTACCGGTTCCCCGATGGCTATCTGCCCACCGAGTTTCACGAGGCCACAGACATTCCGCTGACCGCAGCCTCCGCGTAGTAGCCGGGTTCGGCGAATCTTATGACCACGTTTCGGCGGCCTCGTGAGGCGGTGGACTTCGATCGGCTGGAGGCGATGTATCCGCCGCCGCCGGAGTATTTCGATACAGCCTGGCTCGACGATCCGGCCACCATCGAGGCCAAGCAGTTGGAGCGGCTTCAGGCCCGCGCCCTCGAAGCCCAGAAGGTTCCGTTCTTCGCCCGACGGTGGTCCGAGGCCGGCTTCGACCCGAACTCCATCACCTCGCTTGAAGATTTGAGTCGGGCGCCGGCCTACACG
>CALAML010000229.1 GCA_937925845.1 uncultured Acidimicrobiales bacterium
CCTCGGCTTCTGCGACCTCGGCGAGGGTCTGACCTCCCTGGACTGCTTCTCGCAGCTCCTCGGCGCTCATGCCGAGCAGTTCCGCGATCTCTCCCTTGGCGATGCCGCGTCCTCGGTGTCCTCGAAGACGAAGCTGGTCGATTGGTAGATCGGTACGGCCCGGGCCCCGGTCGCCGAATCGGGCTGGCCGCCGGCGTGTAACGATCGGGTTCGGAATCCCCACTCACGGTCTGTCATAGGGTGATCCTAACCCCAGCGGTGTCACGTCTCTTCCCCCAGGTGGAGCCCGGCCAACTCATCTAATCCAAAAGTTGGGGTCGTTCGGGGTCAGGGCCAGGCGGCGGCCGAAAAGGAGTGTCGCCGCCTTGGTGTTGTCTGACACCATGACCGGATGCGTTGGCGTGACCCGGAGCGGGTATTTATCGGGTTGGGCATTGCCAGCCTGGTGCCGCTTTGGAGCTTCTACCTGGTTGCGGTGGTCTGGTACATCGACGTGTTGGATCTGTCGGCGTTTCGATTGATCATGCTGGGGACCGCGCTCGAGGTATCGCTGCTGGTTTCGGAGATCCCTACCGGGGTGGTGGCTGATCGTTTCAGTCGGAAGTGGTCTGTGGTGCTGTCGTTCATGCTGACCGGTGTGTCGATGTTGTTGCATCCGATCTCGACCAACTTTGCCGTGCTGTTGGCCACCCAGGTGTTGTTTGGCTTCGGTTGGAGTTTTCGCAGCGGTGCCGACGTGGCCTGGTTCACCGCCGAGTTCGAAGATGGCGATCGGGTGAGCCAGGTGATCGTGGCCCGGCAACGGTGGGTGTTGATATCAGCGGCGCTCACGATTCCGTTCGTGGTGCTGTTGGGGTTGTGGTCGCTGCGGATCACGATCGCCTTGACCGGCGCGGTCACGGTTGCTGCTGGGCTGGTGCTGGCCTTTGTCATGGTCGACCATCGACTGCGGGCCGACAGCGATCCGAGTTCGGGAGAAATCTTTCGTCAGGGCTTCTCGCTGTGCCGTCGGGTTCCCACCCTGCGTCGGTTGATGGTGGTGTTGCTGCTGGTTGGTCTCGGTGCTGAGGCGGTAGATCGGCTCGGGTTCAAGCGCTTCATCGATGAAGGCGACTTCGGCACCAACACCCTGGTGTTTACCGGTGTGCTCTTTGTGGTGTTGGCCTTCGGCGGTTCGTTAATGGTGACTGTGGCCGAGAGTCGGCTGGACCGTGGCGTGCGTTTTGCCCTCGTGGTCGGAGGGCTGGTGGCGTTGGCGTCTCTGGGCGCGGCGCTGGTGGCATTGGCGCCGGTGGTGGGGGTGGCCATCGGCATGCTGGCCCAGGACACCACCCGTGAAACTCTCGATCCGGTGGCGATGGCCTGGGCCAACACCGAGGCCGAAGAAGCGAGCCGGGCCACCGTGCACTCGTTCCTGAGTCAGGCCCACGGAGTTGGGGAGATCGCCGGCGGGTTTCTGGCCGCTGGCATCGCCACCGCCGCGGGCGTTTCCCCTGCCCTGTTGGTGTCCGCCGCCCTCTTTGGGTTGGCAGCAGTCTGGGCCGCCACCGCCCGGGCCGATGATGACGCACCGGCGCCCGCGAACGTGGTCACAACGACCAAGCCGTAGAGGACCTCAGCGACCGCCCAGCCGAGGCGGGTCCGCTACCTGAATCGTTCTGACTGTGTGGCCCAGGCCTCGCCGGTGACCGTCACCTGCGTCTGATCGGGGCAGTTCGAACAGCCGGCGACACCCGACACAGCCGCATCGGTGTGTGCCCTGACCTTCACCTTGAAGTAGGTTCCGGCGATGACTGCCCTTCCTCCGAACATGGCTGCAGCGGTGACCCTCGGCCATGGTGGCCCCGAACAAACCGAGGTGCGTTCCGATTGGCCCACGCCTCGACCGGGGCCGGGTCAAGCGGTGGTGCGGGTGACGGCCGCAGCGTTGAACAACACCGATATCTGGTCACGTCAGGGCGCCTACGGCAGCGCCAGTGACCCTGACGCCATCGCCGGCTGGCGAGGCGTGCCCTTATCGTTTCCACGGATTCAGGGCATCGACGCCGCCGGCATGGTGGCCGCGGTGGGCGATGGCGTCGACGGAGGGTGGGTCGACCGGCGGGTGATTGTCGACCCGGCCTTCGCCTATGACGGTCCGTTTCCGGTCGAGATCATCGGCAGCGAGGTCGACGGTGGGTTTTGCGAGTACCACCTCTGTTCGCAGTCCCAGCTGCGCGAGGTCACCGGGTCGCCGTTGAGCGACGCCCAGCTCGCCTGTCTGCCCACCGCCTACGGAACAGCGTTGGGCATGATCAATCGGGCGCCGGTCGGTTCGGGTGATCGAGTGCTGGTGACCGGCGCTTCCGGCGGGGTGGGGATGGCCGCGGTGCAGATGCTGGTGGCCAAGGGGGCCGAGGTGGTGGCTCGCACCAGCGAATCCAAGCGGGACCTGGTGGCTGCGGCTGGGGTGGCCGAGCTGTCGGTGCGGGGCGTCGACAACATTCGGGCCCTCGATCGGGTGAAGGCTGCGTTTGATGTAGTGGGTGGTGACGAGTTCGCCGGGGTGATGGATCGGGTGGCGCCGGGCGGCCACCTGGTGGTGGCCGGGGCCATCGCCGGTCCGGTCTTTCCCTTCGACGTTCGTCAGCTCTATCTGGAGCAGCGCACGCTGGTGGGTTCCACCATGCACACTCCGGCCGACTTCGAGGAGCTGGCCGGTTTTGCCGTCTCCGGGTCAGTGGATCCGATCGTGGCCGAAACCTTTGCTCTTACCGACATCGCCGCCGCCCAGGAACGGTTCCTGGCCAAGGACTTCGTCGGCAAGCTGGTCCTACTGCCATGAGGCGGCGGCCCGTGGCCCAGATGCGGGTTCGGCCACAGAGGCGGGTCGACTAACCAGCTGCGTAGAGCCGGGTGAATTCGTCAACCACGTGGTCGGGAAGGCAGATGCCCACGTCGCGGCGGAGGTCCTGCTCGCTGGGTCCGTCGATGCCGAAGTAGTAGTCGTAGGTGAGGTGGTTGTTGTCGAGCAGGCCGATGTAGGCGCAGTCGGCGGTGGCGATTGACAGGTCGTAGTCGGCGACCCAGGTGGAGATCAGGTTGTGGTAGATCAGGCCGCATTCGAGTAGCCCGGTCAGGACCTCCGGGGGTACCCGCTCCTGATCGAGGTGGAAATCAAGCAGTACCGCTTCAACGGCCTGGTTCAGGTCGATCTTGCCGAGTTCGGCTTTGTCCTCCATGCAGCCGCCGCGCATGAAGTCGGTGGAGGTGGCGTCGAAGAGGCGTCCAAGGCTTTCGTAGTCGAGACAATCGACGGTGGCCGAGGTGAGTTCGGCCACCAGTTCGGCGCGAAGTCCGGCGAAGTGGGTGCCGGTGCTGGCTCGGTCGTGCGGTGTAAGTCCGACCGTTTCGAGGCGTTCAGCCACACAGGTGAGTTCGAAGGCGCGTAGCGCTTTGAGGGTGTCGTTGTGCCCGAAGCGGGAGATGTCGAGCAGCCAGCGCTCGGTTTCGGCATCGTCGGCGAAGTTGAGCGCTTCGACCTTCACCAGCGCATCAGCGCGGTCCTGGGCTTCGGTTTCCGCCACGGAGACGAACTCCACCTCGTCGTCTTCCTCGGGGAACGTTTCGTCGTAGCTTTCGGTGAAGAAGATGTCGTTGTCATCGTTGTCGGTAGCAGCATTGGTGACGGAGTCGTTGCTCGTCTCGTTGCTTACGGCATCGTCCCGGTCGAAGCTCTGGTCGGCCTCGGAGGCCTCGGTCGCCACCGGTGTTCCTGTTCTCTCGGTGTCGGCAATGTCGACGGCCGCGGCCACAGCGGCGGTGCCCGGCTGAGTTTCGCCGGTGGGAGCGGTGGGTTCGTCGGCAGGGGAGCCGACGTCGACGCGTTCGGTCTCTGGCATTGTGTGCTGCTGCTCAGCAAGCGACTGCGGCACCTCGCTCTTGTGGCTGCAGCCAAACAGAAAAACGGCAGCGACAATGAGCCCGGCCGTCATCTTGGCGACGATAGGAATGATTGGGGCGGTAGGCGCAGTCGGCGTGGTGCGGGTGGGGAAACGTTCGCTGGTCATGACTCAACGGTGAGTCACATCCGTTCCGTGCGGTAGGCCCAAATCAGGTTTGGGCCCCGGCCTGGGCCCGGCAGTGTTTTGACTACCTTCCGAGTTGCGTCGGGTTGCGGGGACGGAAGGCCGCGAGTTGGGTGGTGGTACGCGAGTCGTCGATGGTGCCGTCTGCCCCGAACACAAATCGGGTGAACGTGGCCGCCACCAGATCGCCGTTCGGCGCCATGGTGAGTGGCCCGCTTTGACCCTGGTAGTCGATGTTGACCCCTCGACGGATCAGCGCTCGGCATCGCACAAAGTTGCTGCACGCCACCCCGCTTCGGGTCACCTTGGGGATCTCCCGGGCGATTCTGGTTGGGTTGTCGCTCTCGGCCGATTCGGTGGCCAAAGCGACCAGCATTACGGCGTCGTAGGTTTCCGGGGCATAGGAACCATCGGTGAGGCTGGGGTCGAGCCGCAGGAGCGCTTGGGCCAGCTCTCGGTTGGTGGTGGCGCCAGGCAGAATGCCTCGTACGCCGCGGAAAAGGGCTCGGTCTCGGTCGGTGAGGTCGTTGGCGAAGTTGCCGCTGCTGCCATCGGTGAGTTGGATCACCGTGTTGGTGCCTCGAATCCCGCGCGTGCTAAGGGCTTTGATGATGCCGGAGGTTTCCTCAAAGCCGGCGATCACGACGGCAGCCGGTTTCTTGTTGGCGGTGAGGCGCGCCAGCATCGCTGGGTTGGGCCGGCTGGGGTTGTACCGGACATGGAAGATTTGCAGTCCGGCGGCGCGGCCCTGACGAGCCAGAGCGTTGCCCAGGTTGTTGCCGTAGGTGTCGTTGCGGGCCAGCAGCATCACCCGCCGCAGCCGTTGGCGTGTCAGATCTTCGACAATGGCGCGGGCTTCGAGTGATTCGTTGGGGGTGGTTCGGAAGAACAGGCCCCGGTCGGGGTGGCGGCCGAGGTTGTTTGCCGTTGCTGATGGCGAGATGACGATGCGGCCCGCAGCGGTGAGGGTGTCAATGGCGGGGAATGTCTGGGTGGTGGTGAGGGGACCGATCACCGCGTCGACGTTTCTGCGGATCAGGCTGTCGTTGGCGGCGTCGAGCACGGTTGAGTCGAACTCGCCGGTGTCTCGGGGCACCCAGCGGACCGGTTGGCCGAGCACGCCGCCGGCGTTGTTGATGCGCTGTATCGCCAGTCGGGCGGCGGCGTCGGCTTGGGGCTCAAGGAAGGACAGGTTGCCGGTTTGGGGCAGGAGCCCGCCGATCACCAGTTGGCCGTCGGCGCTGGAGGCGTTTTGGGCGTCGGCGGGGGTGGTGCCGGTAGCGACTCCGGCGAGCGGTGTGGCGAGCATGGCCACGGCCACCGAGAGGGCGGCGATTCGGCGACTGCGCCGAGCGGGGGAAGGCGAGGACGGTTCCGGAGTCGCGGGGCCGGTCGGGCGGGTGGGACGGAGGATGCTGCCGGGGCGGCCGGAGCGAAGAAGCATGGGTGATCCTCAGAACTCTCGATGGTTTCGGGCGAATCCAACTCGCACCCTAATCACGTTTCCAGAGATGTGCCGCACCGGTGATGTCACGGCACCGGTGCGGCACTGGGGCTGGTTGAGAACAGCTTCCTACGAACCGGCGACGGTGCCAATGGGGAGCCCTCCCGGCATACAAAGCGGGGGCCAGCGACGTCGGAACGGGGTTGGCTACTTCCCGGGACTAGCGCCGATCAGGGTGGCTGCGGTGGCGGTGCCGACCCAGGGAAGAAATTGGTGGCGTCGACCGGCGCTGAAGCCGGTACAGTTCGATGCTGCAAGGGCGCTTAGCTCAGTTGGCTAGAGCATCTCGTTTACACCGAGAGGGTCGGGGGTTCGAGTCCCTCAGCGCCCATTTCATTTTGACGGTAGTTGCGAACCCTCGGCCTCTTGGGAGGTCGGGGGTTTCGTGTTCCCCAACCACAGGACATTGAGGGTCGCCGGTGGTTGGTGAGCTGGCTCTTCGATCGTTCATGGGCTCGTTGTATTCCGGGACGGCGATGAGTCTGCAGTTTGCCCGTGGCTTCCAAAGACTCGGACATGTAGGCAATGCTCCTCGGGCCCGGTGCCAGCCAGCCACTGCAAAGTCCGAGGTTGGCTGGCCAAGCGTGATGGAAACCAGCGCTGGGTCAAGTTTGTTCGTCATCCGCCGGCCGAGTCTGTTGTGGGTGCCGCCTCGATAGGAATCCAGAGCGGTGTACTTGTCTACCGCTGGCGGGTTCGGGACTCTTCGGTCGAGATGCCAAAGATGCAATCGGTTCCGTGTTCTGCCCTGACCAAGGCGGCGGCTTCGGAGAACGACCTCGCTTGAAGCTCATATGTTACGGAGATCGAATGTCCACCTCGGTCGTTCCGCTCAAAGATCTTTATCTGATGGTCGACGGCTGGCTTCAGGTTGTCGTGCATCGCAGATGATGCGGGCCCCAGGCTGTAGATGCAGCTTGTACCGCTTCTCTCTTTGACCCGGTGATGGGCCGCAGGGGGCGAGCGGTCCCACAAAAAGTAGCAGTCGACGATTTGAAGCTCGCCACGCTCGCCTTTTTCCCAGATCTCGACGCGCCACCAGTGGTGGTGTCCGAACTCCCCACCGGTGTCAGCAATCTCTTCCATAGTGAAGTCCTGAAAGTGTGTCTTCAGTCAATGAACGAGGAAATGCATGCCGCGCTGTCACAAAATCCTGCAACGATAGTACCCGACTCATTTTGCAGAATTGCGCTCAGTTCGGAGTCGCTCGGTCGGTTGTGGAGCGTCACATTGTCGAGCAACTGGAATGCTTTGATGTCTTCATCCCAAATCGCTGGATCAACAGTTCGGGTGCCGTCGGGGAGCCCGTGAATACCGGAAATGAGATGTACTTGGTCCCCCCGGTCAAGAGCATCGTGGATGATGTCGGCAAAGTCTTCCTGCCGGATCTCTCCAGTTGCGGCGTAGATTTCACCGCCTTCGTCATTCGTTGCGATTTTGTTGAAGAACCCCTCGCCTAGCGGAGGACCACGGCCAAGCGACGGAGCGTATTCTTGTTTGGTGAGGGTGACGGCTTCGTCGTGGGTTTTGCCGGTGTTGATGAGGTCGAGGTAGTGGTCTTTGGCTGCGGGGTGGACGGCGGCTTCTAGGTCGTCGATCCAGGTTGTGGGGATGTCGGTGAAGTTTTCGACGGCTTTGTTGGCTCGGGTGGTGGTGATGGCGGCGTCGGTGCCTTTGAGGGCGACCATGCCGGCGGTGCCGACTACGGGTATGAAGTCGAGGGTGCAGCCGATGGCGTTTCCGGGTTTGATGCCGTTGGTGTAGGCGTCGTAGCAGTCGTAGCCGGGTACGAATTGGACGGCGATGCCGCCGACTTGCATGGCGCGGCTGTGGATGCCGTCGATGTATTCGGCGACTTGGTCGGGTGGGAAGACGACTCCGAAGCCCACTCCGAAGGTGTTGGCTGCTTGGTCGGGGGCGTAGCGGTGACATGGGGTAGGGGTGTTGGTGGGGTTGAGGCCGGGGTAGAGCTCGGTGAGGCCGTGGTAGGTGAAGTCGTAGGTGTAGGTGCCGTTGGAGGTTCCCGCACCGAATCGATTGGCGAACGAAACGAGAATGAACTCGCCGATGGTTTGTCCGTGGTCGTTCTCGACTGCGACGCTGTGGCCGCTGCTGTGGGCTTCTTTGGCGTC
>CALAML010000230.1 GCA_937925845.1 uncultured Acidimicrobiales bacterium
CATGTTCGAACTCTGTTCTGCGCCCAGGCGAGCCGATACGGTGCCGAGCCGCCGAGTTCGTCCGATGAGTCTGCTGGCGCTGGTGGCCGTCGCGCTGCTGACGCTTTCGGCCTGCAACACGGTCGGGTCGGACTGCACCGACCCGCCGAACCTGGTGCCCGGGGCAGCGTTGGCCAACTGCGATCTCAGTTTCACCGACCTGCAAGCCACCGACCTATCCGGTGCTGACGTCGCCGGAGCCAACTTCGAATTCTCAAACCTCAGCACCGGCTTGTTGATCGGAGCCACCGGTGAAGCGGCCGATCTGGCCGACGCCATCCTCAACGACACCGACCTCACCAATGCCACCTTCGCCAACGCCACGTTGGCGCGGGCCAGCCTCCTCGAAGCCACGCTTACCGGGGCCGACTTCAGCAGCGGCAACCACGACGGAGCCCGATTCGAAGGGGCCCGACTGCAACAAACCAACCTGTCGGGTGCCAGCGCGATCTCGGCCACGTTCAACAACGCGCAGGTGTTTGGCACCAACCTGGTTGGCGTAGATCTTCGGGGCACCAACTTCGTGGGCGCGACCTTCATCGGAGCCGACATGACCGGCGCTGACATCACCAACGCCAGCTTCGTCAACACCAACTGGATCAACACCACCTGCCCCAACGGCATGAACTCCAACGATGTCGGCAACACCTGCGTCGGCCAGGGCTAACCCCACCTAACCCGGCGGCCAACCCTGCCGCCTAACCCCGAGCCCGCCTTTTCGGGGAGCGCTCCCCACTGCGCCGAGGCCGCACTGTCCTTACGGTGGAGGCATGAACCACCCTGCCCAGGTTGCGACATCGCCCTCCAACTTCGAGGAAATCCCCACACCAACTCGCCGATGGTCGCGAGCGGGACGAATTCCGATGGCCATCGTGGCCGTCGTAGCCACCACCGTTCTGGTGGCGGCCGGCTGCACCAGCGGCGGCAACGGCTCGGTAGAGGACGCCGCCGATGTATCGACAGAACGGGCCCCTGAAGCGGACTCCGGCACTGATCCGGAGACGGATCCGGGGACAGATTCCAACTCTGACTCCGAACCGGAGCCTGAACCGGAGCCTGAACCGGAACCTGAACCCGAGCCGGAGCCGGAACCCATTTGCGATGATGGTGACGGGGGAGTCCGGGCTGACTTTGATGGTGATGGCGCTACCGACTGGGCGACGATCATCGACGATGGGGCGGTCCAAGCGCTTACCTGGTGTCTCTCCGGAAGTGACCCGGAAGCTGACAACGAACTCACACTGGAGGCCTCGGTCTACTACCTCGGCACCCTCGACATCGAGGGCGACGGTCGGGCCGAACTGATCTATGGCCACCAGGACATCGACGACCGACCCGGCGCTATCGGGTTTGCCCCCGACCTGCTCATCGAGCAAGACGGCACCCTGGTTCCTGCTGGCCTGACTGAGCTTGGCGTGTCCGTCTCCTCCCATATTCCGCCCGACGGGTTGGCGTCCCGCAGTGGCCTGACCTGTCAGGACATCGACAATGACGGCACGCGGGACCTGGTGGAGATCGGCGATGACTTCTCCGTCGACAGCGCTAACAAGATTCCGTGGAAAGCCACCCAGCTGCTCTTTGGCCAAGACGAGGCTGCCGCTCGCGGCGTCGAAGAGACCGGCGGCTACTTCGACGACAATCCGAAAATCGGAGATCTCGGCCGGGTCACCTGTGACGGACCGGTTGATCTGCTTCGATTCGCCCCACCAGCTTCACTATGTGACGCCGACGCCGAAGGCGTCTTCACCGAAGCTGGCGATATCGACGGAGACGGCGAAAACGACACGATCTACACCCGGCACCGCAAGATCGGAACCTTCTTTGTGGTTGGTGCCTGCACCACCGACGGGACCCACGATGAGATCGTGCTCGGCGGCATGGGCCGTGTGTTTCTCACCAGAGACGCCAACGGCGACGGCCAGACCGAGATTTGGGCTGGCGACCACAGCGCTGGTCTGGCCGGGATGGTGGTGGCGATCGTGGACGATGGCCGTCTGGTAGCGCTGACCGGGGAGAACGGCAGGGAAGTCGTGTTCTCCGAGGGCATCCCGTTCCCCAGCGACATGCCCCGCGCCGCTACGGTCGCCTGCACCGATGAAGACGGCGACGGAAGCCTTGAGGTTGTTCAAGTGATGGCGACCGAAAATGACGGTGTGGTGAGCTACGAGCGCCAAGTCTTTGTCTTCGAAGGAACCCAAGCGACCGAGATCGGCGCCAGCGAAGGAACGATCGACAACATCGACATCAGCGAGGGCTACACCGAAGAAGCCGACGCCCGGCTGATCGAGATCGCCGGCGGCAGCTGCTAGGAGGGCCCTCGGTCGCTGGAAGTTGAGTTACTCAACGAGGCGGACCGAGTTGGTGGGTACGTACACCACCAGGCCGTCGGGAAGGTAGATCAGCGTGCGAGCGCCGTCGGTCTGGACGAAGCCGAAGCCGTACTTTCCGGGCTGGTAGAGGTCGGGCACCAGGTCACCATCGGCGTACTGCGGTTGGAGCGGGGATCCGTCGATGCTGATGACCGCTTGCAGCTCCGGATCGGGGGCCGGGACGATAAAGGCTCCGAAGGCCCAGCCTGAGGCGGTCTCGGATTCGATTCGGTACCAGCCGTCCTTGCGTTCCAGCACTTCCACCGGAGCGGCAATACCGAGCTCGCCAACCACGGCTGCGTTCAGAGCCGGTTCGGCGTACACCTGCACCGGGCTGGTCAGCTCGCGGATGATCCGGGTGGGTCCGGTCGCCACCGTCGTGGTGGTGGTTGGGCCGGGCTGGGTGGTGGTGACCTCCGCAATCGGCTCATCATCGAAACCCTCGCCGGGAGTCGGTGCAGTGGATGACGGCACGGTGGTTTGGGTGGGACGTACCCGGGCCTCGGTAGTGGTGGTGGCTCGCACGGTCGCTTGAGTGGTGCTGGCCTGGGCCGCAGCCTCGGCCTCCGCTTCGGCCTCGAAGCGCTCAACCTCTTCCCGTTCGAGTTCTGCGGTGAGTTCGGGGGACTGGCCATCGCCGCCGCCCAGCATGACCGCAGCGCCGGCCGCCAACAGGGCCAAGGCCACCAGCGCAACCAGGGCGGTGCCCAGACGCGGCTGTTCGCGCAGCTTCTGACGAATACCCATAGAAGCAGCATCGGCGTTTCGGGCGCCGGTCTGAAGCCCAAACCTCATCAAAACGGGTCAACGGCGCTTCGATAGGGTAGGCCGGTGCAACCGTGTCGCGAACGCCCTGGAGGCTCCGATGGCAAACGATCCGCTCACCGACTTCACCCGGGGCAGTTTCACCGCCAACGACAAGACGTACTCCACCTTCTCCAAAGGCGAGGAAGGTCCGGGGGTGGTGGTGATTGCCGAGATCCCCGGGATCACCCCGTTGGTGGCCGACTTCGCCCGCCGACTTGTCGATCGTGGCTTCCAGGTCGTGATGCCATCGCTGTTTGGCACGCCTGGCCGCGAGCCCTCACCCCCTTACCTGCTGAAGTCCATGGCTCAGGCGTGTATCTCGAAAGAGTTCAACACGTTCTTCCAGCGCAAAACCTCACCGGCATCGGAATGGACCCGGGCTCTGGCTGCCGACCTCCACCAACGCACAGGTGGCCCGGGGGTGGGCATGGTCGGCATGTGTTTGACGGGCGGGTTTGCCCTCGCGGCCATGGCCGACCCGCACATGCTGGCGCCGGTGCTGAGCCAGCCGTCGCTCCCGTTCGCTCTAAGCGGAAAACACAAAGCCGATCTCGGTATCGACGACGGCACGCTTGTGGCCATTAAGAAGCGGGTGGCGGAAGACGACGCCTGCGTGCTGGGGTTGCGTTTTACCGGTGACTCATTTGTACCGCCCCAACGCTTCGCCCGATTGCGCGAGGAGTTGGGCGAAGGCTTCATCGGCGTTGAGATCGACTCCTCCGCAGGCAACAGCCATGGCATCAAAAAGGCGGCCCATTCGGTGCTCACCGAAGACCTGGTTGACGAGGCCGGCCACCCCACCCAGGACGCGCTGAACAAAGTGCTCGACTTCTTCGACGAGCGGCTGAAGGGTTAGCCGGCGCCTTGCCCCCAATTGTGGCTCTCTAGAGGGCAAGCTTAGGTATCAGCGTCACCCGTTTTTCCCTGATCGGCGCCCTGGCGATCGCCGGCTTTGCCACCCTGGTTGTCCTTCTGGGGACGAGGGCCGGTGGGTCGCGCATTTCCCATAAGGACGTGCTGACCGCCGTGGCCTTTGTGGCCACCGCCGGCATGGCTCAGGCCATGGCCATGGCGCTGCTGTTTGACTACGACCGCTTCGGGGTCGCTCACATCCTCTACAACACCGCCACCGTGGCTGTGCCACTCACCGCGGCGGCGATGGTGAGCGTGCCGCTGCTTCCCGGGTCGAGTCGTATCCTGCCCAACGCCCGGCCCGGCGGGTTGATTGCGGCGCTGATCTTCCTGATCCCGGGCGTGCTCGGCTGGTACGCCACCCACTACGAACCGTCGCGTATCGGCACCAACACCGTCACCGTTCCGTTGGCGGCCCAGCGCACCGGACAGGGGCCAATTCGCGTTGGCGTATTGGGCGACATCCAAAACAGCCGCGTGGGTGAGCACGAGTGGAACGCAGTGCGGGAGCTGATGCAACAAAAGCCCGACATCATCCTCTTTGCCGGCGATCTTTTTCAGGGCAACGACAGCCAGTTCGAAGCCGCAGTACCCGACTTCCAGGAGCTGATGGCCACCCTCAGCGCACCGCTTGGCGTCTACGCGGTGCGGGGTAACACCGAAGAGCGGGAGCAGATGGAGCGGATGCTCGAAGGCACCGGTGTGCAACTGCTGTTCAACCAGGAGCGGCGCATCCGCATCGGCCAACGCACCATCACCCTGGCTGGCACCGACTACCACTTGTCCTATCGCCAACCGCAGGAGCTGATCGAGAACCTGGAGCGCTCGGGTACCGGCGACATCCGCATTCTGTTGTCGCACACTCCCGACGTGCTGGAGCTGGTCGAACCGGGAACCCGTATCGACCTGGTGGTCTCAGGCCATACCCATGGCGGCCAGATCCAGCTGCCGATCATCGGCCCGTTGTTCGACAACGTGGAGGTACCCCGCTCGGTTTCCGGCGGCGGGCTCACCCGTTACCAGAACAAGCGCATCTACGTGACGACCGGGGTGGGAGTGGAGCGAAGCTCAGCCCCCCAGGTGCGCTTCGGGGTGCCGCCCCGGGTCGACCTGCTGATCCTGCAGTAGGTCGGTTCGAACCCACTCGAAAGCTCATTCACCGGCCAGGTCGTTGACCACCTCCTGAATGTCTCGTAGGCCTTCGGCCAACTGGGTGGCGAGGGTTTCGAGTTCGGTTTCGGCGATGTCGACCTTGATGGGGATGTCGAGCTTCACCGGTACTTCGGCGGTCACCGGCACCGTCTCGTTGATGGGCACGTCGACATCGAGGTCGATGGGCACATCGAGCTTTACCGGCACGTCCACCTCCACCGGCACCTCAACGTCGACCGGCACCTCGAAGCCGATACCGGTGTCGATCTGAATCGTGGTTTCGATGGTCTCGTTGATCGGCAACGTCTTGTCGATCACGATGGTTTCGTTGACCGGGAAGTTGAAGTCGCGGTCGATGGTGATGGTGGTGTCGATGTTGATGGTTTCGTCGACAGCGACATCGAACTCCAGCGACGATTCGGAGAAGCTCTCCAGCTCGGTGATGGCCTGGTCGAGTCCAGCCGAGATCTCGGGTTCGAGCTCGGCGATCTGGCGGGAGATCTCCAGCACCTGAGCCGACACGATGGCCGACCCGGCGGCCGCCTCCTCCACCCGAACCAGGTCTTCCTGGGTTTGAGCCAGCTCATCCTGGGTGTTGTTGAGCGAACGCAGGATCAAGCCGAGGCCGACCAGCGTGGCCAGCAACCCCAGGCCGAGGCCGATCACGGCAAACTTCAGCCAGCCGGGGCTGGTTTCGCGTGTCTCGGGGGTCTTGGAGGTCTTGGACAGTGCGGGTTGTTCGGGCACTGCGGGTTTTTCGATAGCCATGGACTCTTCTCCTGTTGGAGTGGTGGCTGGCGGAGTGGGGTTGGTTGGCGGTCTTCGCAGGAACGCGGCGATCGCGGCGCCCAGGGCGGTCAGGACGGCGGCGGCCAGGAACGTTTCGGAGATGGCATCGGCGGTGAGCTGGGCCGACGCTTCGGTGATGGCGGCTTCGAAGCCGGGATCGGTAATCGGAGGGAGTTCGATCTCGCCGCGCAGCCGGTTAAACCGGGCCAGGCCCCACGCGGTGAGACCGGCCAGACCAACGCTCAACCCCACCAGCCGCACGATCATCACGATGGCCGCGGCCGCGCCCCGCTGGGTGGGAGGCGATGCGTCGACAACGGTGGCGGTAGTGGGGGCAAAGACCAGACCCAACCCGGCGCCGAGCAGGGCCAGCTGGGCGACGCCGAAGGCCAGGTTGAGGTTGGGCTCCCAGGTGAGACCCATCACCAGCAGGGCGATCGCGGCGGCGCCCATCCCCAGCATGGTCGGTGGTCGGTAGCTGAACCGTTCCGTGAGCCGGCCGCCAAACCAGGACGCGGCCGCCATGGCCGCAGTGAGGGCGGCGAGAATCCATCCGGCCACCACCGCAGCCCGTTCGAGTTCCACCTCCACCGCGTTCACAAAGATCGGCACGTCGACCATGGCGATGATCAGGGCGGCGCCAACGATGAAGTTCACCAACAGGGCGATGCGCAGGTTGGCGGCCCGAAAGAACCCCGGATCGATCAACGGATCGTCGGTGCGGCGCTGATGCCACACAAACGCGGCACCGAGGGCGGCGGCGGCCGGGAACAGCCAGCGGAAGTCGAAGCCGCGGCCACCCTGGAGGTCCTCCAACCCCGACACGCTCTGGATCTCGGCGTTGCCGAGCAGGGCCAGGTCGAGGGTGATCAGGGTCAGGGCCAACAACACCGCGCCGGTCCAGTCGACACCCCTTCGGCCCGCAGCCCTATCGGATGCCCGCCGATGGGCTCGACCCTCATCAACACCAGCATCAACACCAGCCAGGGCCCACCAGGCCAGGGCCAGGCCGGCCACGGCCAGGGGAATGTTGAGCCAGAACTGCCAGCGCCAGTCGAGGAACCGCACCAGCAGGGCGCCATAGAGCGGCCCCCACACCCAGCCCATCGTCTCGATGGCGCCCAGGTTGCCGAGGGCTCGGGCCCGTTTCTCGGCTGGGTAGACGTCGCCGACCACCGCCAGGGCCACCGGCACCATGGCACCGCCCCCGATAGCCGTGAGCACCCGACCGATCAGAAACGGGGTCATCGACGAGGTGAGGGGGATGGTGATGGTGCCTACCAGAAACACGAGGTAGGCGAGCACAAACAGGTTGCGGCGACCGATCACATCGCTCAACCGACCGGCCAGGGGCATGATCGAAACGAAGGCGATCAGGTAGACGTTGACGATCCAGGCCGCATCATCGAGGCCGTCAGGCAGCGTCAGCCCGAGATCGTTGATGATCGGGCGCAGCATGGTGGTGACGACCGTGAGGTCGTCGGCCGCCACAAACACGGCAAAGCCCACGACCCACAGGATCGCTCTCGGCGACGCACCGCGGGTCGGTGTCGATTCGGTGCTGGTCATTCTTCAGGGGGCGTGATGTCGAAGGACTCGCCGTAATCGAGGAGCTGAAGCACCCAGCTGGAGGTATCGCCTTCGAAGGTGGTGTCGAACTCGAGGTCGGTCACCTCGGCGGTAACCGGGTGCAGCCACAGGTCGAGATCCACGTCCTGGCCCCGGACCAGACCGGCCGTGACCGCCTGCATCCGAGCAGCCGGCGCAGTACCGGTGAGGTGGTAGCGGGTGTTGCCCTCGCGCTGTTCTTCGCCCACAAAGGTGACGTCGGTCAGATCCTCAATCAGGGGTTGCCAGCCGCCCTGAGGATCAAAGAACAGGCTGGGATCGATATCGAAGCCCGGCGGAAGGGTTTCGAGTTTGCCGGTGACCGGGTTGGAG
>CALAML010000231.1 GCA_937925845.1 uncultured Acidimicrobiales bacterium
GCCGCGCCGGCGTGGCGTTTGTCGGGTCGTTGGTGGTCGGAGCAGCCGCTGGCCAACCGGCCCCGCCCCTAATTCGCCGGGAGACTGTCCAGTAATACGCGCCGGCGTCAGGACCCCGACTTGTCCCACCAGCCAGCGCGACGTTTCCGCCGATTCGTCCAGGGTGGCGGGTGCGGCAGCCCGAAAAGGGTGCCCGGCGCACCTGACCCTCATCGGCACCACTCGTAGCCTCCCCAGGGCCCGGATCGAACCGGGCCGATCTCGGCTGGTGCACTACCGTGGGATCCATGCTGCGGATCCTGGTGTTTTTGACGGCGTTGGTACTTGTGGTTTCGGCCTGCGGGGGTGGGAGCGCCACACCCGATACCGAAACCGAGGGGGCGTCGGCCTCTGAGGGCCAGAGCGAAGCCGCCGACCCCGACGAGGGGGCAGGGGTGGGGGAAAGCGAGGCCGAAGGCGCCGGGGAAGCCGAAGTCGCGCCTGCCGAAGAGGCTGACTCCGGAGAAGTCGAGGCCGAAGAGACCGATGCCGCGGCGGCGTCTACCACTGAGCCCGAGGCGTCATCTGGCGCTGAGGACCAGCCAACAGATTCCACCGCGTCCACCGAAGCAGGGACGCAGGCGCCAGCAGCCGATGCCGAGGGTGATGCGGCTGAACAGGAGTCTGACGCAGGCGGGGCTGACGCCGATAACACCGCCACCGAAGTCGCTGTTGCGGAGAGCGAAGCAGCGGGGGATGAGTACGGCCCGAGTGAGCCGCAGAACATCTACAACGATCTTGGCATCTGGATGTGTCACCCCGACAAGGCCGCCGCTGACGATGTGTGTCGGGCCGCCGATAAGAGTGCCACCCTGCTGGGAGCCGACGGCAGCGCAACGGTCGAGCCCTTTGCCGACGCCGATTCGTCCATCGACTGCCTGTACTACTACCCGACCACGTCCGAGGACGCCACGCTCAACTCCGATCTGATCGCCGGTACCGAGATCGGCACCACCGTGAGCCAGACCAGCCGTCTGGGCGAAGTGTGTGATGTGCACGCTCCGCTCTACCGTTCGACCACTCTGCCCGCTCTGTTGGGTGGGGTGGAAGGCGATCGGGCCATGGCCCGAGAGATCGCCTTCGGTGATGTTTCCGCCGCCTGGGACCACTACCTCCAGAACTCCGACCCCGACCGTGGCGTGGTGCTGATCGGCCACTCCCAGGGCGCCGGTCTGATTCGTCAGCTGATCCAGGAACAGATCGACGCCGATCCGGCGATGCGGGAGCGCTTGGTAGCGGCCTACATTCTGGGCTCTACGGTCACGGTGCCCGACGGCGAGTTGGTGGGCGGCGACTTCGAGAACGTGCCGGTGTGCACCACGGCCGAGGAGACCGGATGTGTGATCTCCTTCTCGTCGTATGTCGACACCGACCCTCCAGGCGCCGACGGGATCTTTGCCAGGGCCGTCGGCGATCGACAGGCGGTGTGTGTCAGCCCGGCCGCCCTGCTGGGTGAGGAGGCCGACAGTGTGTTCGACAGCGAGTTGGCCCTTCGCGAGACCGACCCCAAGCCCGATGTTTCCACCACCTGGGCTCGCATTCCGACGCTGCTCGACACCCGCTGTGTCGAAGAGGGCGACCACAACTATCTCGAACTGTCGCTTCGTGACGACTCACCGATAGCACCGTTCAACCTGGCCTTCCTGCCGCGGTGGGGCGCCCACATTCACGATGTTCATGTGGAGTACGCCAACATCGCTCGCCTCATCGAACGCCAAGCAACAGCCTTCACCGCCAACTAGCGACAACCAACTCACCTCCAAGGTCGACCTCGAAGGTGTTGTCTAGTACCTGTCTACAAATCGCCCGCTCGTCGACCCCGACGAGCAACGAGCAGTCACCTCGAAGGTCCACCTCGGAGGTGGACCTCGAAGGTGTTGTCTAGTACTTGTCTGCAACGGTGACAACATTGGCCTCTTGCTGAACGGTAGGCCACAGCATTCACAGCCACTAGGTGATTGCCATTCACCTCGGAGGTCGACCTCGGAGGTGGACCTTGGAGGTGTTGTCTAGTACTTGTCTGCTTGGTAGTTGGTCTTGGCGGTCACCCGACGGGTTGGGTGGCCCACCAGTCTCTTAGGGGTTCGTGGGCGGCTTTCCAGCCTCGGTCGGCGATCTCTTCGAGGCCCTCGAAGTCGAAGAGGCCGATGCCTTTGAGGTTGAGGGAGAGGTAGACGTCGGCCAGGCCTTTGCTCAGCATCGACTGGCGGGCCAGATCGGAGCCGATCAGCACTGAGCTGGTCAGGGTGGTCATCAGGTCGGGCAGGGGTCCACCGCGGCCGACCTTGGCCAGCGCGGCCTGGCGGCCGCCGACCGAGAGGCCGTAGTCGGACTTGGCTCGGGGGCCACCCGGCGGGGTCACATCGACGGCCACCACTCTCGACACCGATGGGTCGGCGGCCAGGACGTCGGCGGGCACGTTGTCGAGCAGGCCTCCGTCCACATGCAGGTCGCCGTCGATCGGTACGGGCGGGAAGATGGCGGGTAGCGAAACGGTGGCCCGCAGCACTTGGCGCAGGTTGCCCTGCCGCATCACCTCGGCTCGGCCCTGGGTGAGGTTGGTGGTGATGCAGAACCACGGCAACCACAGGTTTTCGGCCTCGACTTCGGCGAACTCGGCCATCTTGGCCACGATCCGGCGACCTTTGGTGAGGGCCACGAGCGGCACGGTGTAGTCGAGCACCGACTCCTGATGGAGGTCCGACGCTCGGGTCAGCATCTCCTTGTGGTTCACTCCCATGGCCGCCCACGCCGAGATCACACCGCCCTGGGATGTGCCGCCAATGCGGTCGATCGGAATGTCGAGTTCGTCGAACGCCTGCAGCACGCCCAGGTGCCCGTAGGCCCGGGCCCCGCCGCCGCCGAGGGCCAGGCCCACCCCGTTGCCGGAGATCAGCCGGGCGATCCGGGCTAGGTCGGTCGAGCGATCCTGACGGTAGTGGTGGACCTCATCGACACCATCCACAGCCAGGAGCCTCGTTGCCCCTCGGGCTTGAGCGGCTCCGGAAGGGTGTTCGATGGCGCACCACAGGGTGCGACCATCAATCTCGTTCGAGATCCGTCCGGCGTTGGCCAGCATGGTCAGGTCGGCCGGCGAGGGATCGGCGCCAACCAGCACTAACACGCGGTCGGAGTTGTCGATGGCGCTGGCAATGAATCCAGAGTCCGCTTCCAGGTTGGGGCCGAGGTCGACCACCACGTAATCCTCGGGTCGGTCGGCCAGTCCGGCCGAGAGCTGCTCGGGTGTGGCTCGCATCACCGCTCCGTGGCGTCGCAGCTCAGTCAGAATCCCTTCAACGGCATCGGCGCCGGCGCCACCGAGGCCGCCGATGGCGATCACGCTGGCCGGGTCGTTGGTGCGGGTGCCTCGGACCGCAGCCGACAGCAGCGAGCGGAAAAGAGCGAGCACAAAGTGGGGCTGGTGCTCCGAGACCGCATCAAAGGCGTCCCGGGAAACCCGGTAGGCCACCGTTGGTCGGATCGCCGTGACCGTAGCGGAGCGGGGGTGATCATCGATGATGCCGAGCTCACCCACCACCGTGCCTCTGCCGATCTCGCGCAGCACGATCACCGACTGATCGGCGTGGCTACCCGCATGCCCGCCCCGGGTCACCCGCAGCCGTCCGGAGGTAATGACAAACATGGCATCGGACTGCGTGCCCTCGGTGAGCAGCACCTCGCCCGCAACCAGTTCGACCCGCTCCGCCACCTCCGCCATCGCTTCGATGCCGGGCTGGTGGCGCGCGCCAACCCGATCGACCAGTACATCTTCTAGTCGGGCGCGCCCTTCGGCTTCCATCCCGATTCCCCCGTTTCCTTGGCACCACTTCCCAGTAACGGTCCAGGTGAACGGACCGACCCGACCAATTGTCGCAAATCCCCGGCGATGATGTCGGGTGAGGATGTTCGGCTCTACTCAGCCAGCGGTGCGGGGAGTGCCTGGTGATGGATGATGCTGAGTCGCTGAACGGCGCGGGTTAAGGCCACATAGAGCAATCGAAGGCCGTTGGGCAGCACCGCAAACTCGGCCGGCTCAACCACCACCACGGCATCAAATTCGAGCCCCTTGGCCGCTCGGGCGTCGACCACCGATACCGGCGCCGACAGCTCCCGGGCCGTTCGGGTGTCGATCACCTCCAGGTCGGCCGCCGCGAGAGCGTCGTAGAGTTCGTCCACTCGGCCGGGCCCGGCGATCACCGCAATGGTGGTTGCTACCTTGGCCAGCTCACGGGTGGCGGCGACCGCGGCGCTGGCGATCTCCGAATCTTCGACCGGCACCAGCGTGGGCCCTTCGCCGCGGTGGCGTACCGAGGTCGAAGGGGTGATGTCGGGCGCCGTGACCGGTAGGAGCTGGTTGGCAAAGTCGAGGATCGGGCCGGGCACCCGGTAGCCGATTGTGAGCTCACAGGTTCGGGTTGGCGTGTCGAGCGCCAGGGCCTCGATCACCGCCTCCCACGAGTGCTGAGCGCCGACGGCGGTGGCCTGGGCGATGTCGCCGAGCACGGTGAGCGAACCGTTGCGAGCCCGGCGCCCGATGACCCGCATGGCCATGGCGCTGAGGTCCTGGGCTTCGTCGACTACCACGTGCCCGTACTCGGTGATCACGCCGGCACAGACCTGTTGGGCTTCATCGAGCAGCGGCAGGTCGGCCTCAGTCCACTGCTCGTCGTCGCGTTTCTTCGCCGCCGGCCGGTGGAGCGCCTTTCGTTCGGCGTCGCTGAGTAGTTGGGCGCTGGCCCGTTTGAGCCGGGCTCGATTGCCGAGCATCGACTGCACCAGCGATACCGGCGCCAGCGAAGGCCAGGTGCGGTTGATCAGCTTCTTGAAGTCGTCGCTGCCGCGGAGTCGGCTAATGGTGGTGCCGGCTTCGACCTCGTCGATGTCGCGGTCGATCAGCTGGGCTCGGGCTTCGCGTAGGAGGAGTTCGGAGTACACCCCGCGGCCATCGTTGAGGGGCAGGTTGCGACCAAGTGCCGTTTTCTGGGCCATCTCGACCTGGTCGGGGGTGATGGTGATGCTGCGAAGCCCGACGCCGAGGCTCACCGGTTCATCGGGGGTCGAGAGCTGGTCCAGGGCGGTGCCGCGCACCACGCTGGCCATACGGGAATCCCCTTTGAGTTCGGCCACCTCGTCGGTGTCGGTCCCCCGAACCCGGTATTTGCCCTCGAGTAGCGAGCGGAGGGTGGCTTGGCTCACCGCGGTCTCCCCCAGCGAGGGCAACACGTTGGCGATGTAGCGCAGGAAGAGTGGGTTCGGCCCCACCACCAGTACCCGGCTCGACTCGAGATCGGCCCGATGTTCGAACAGCAGGAAGGCGGCCCGGTGCAGGCCGACCGCCGTCTTTCCGGTGCCGGGGCCACCCTGCACGATCAGGCATTCGTTGAGTTCGGCCCGGATGATCTCGTCCTGTACGGCGGCGATGGTGGCCACGATGTCGCCCATCTCGCCGGTGCGGCTCCGTTCGACTTCGGCCAGCAGCGGGTCGGGCAGCCCGGCCGCCACCATCGAGTCGGGGTCGTCGAGGTGTTCGTCGAAGATGGCGGTCAGCGTGTCGCCCTCGCAGCTGAACCTCCTCCGCCGGGCCAGCCCGAGCGGGTCGGCGGCGGTGGCCCGGTAGAAGGGGATGGCCACGGGCGCTCGCCAGTCGACCACCACCGGATTGTTCTGTGTGTCCTCGATGTGGCGGCGGCCGACGTAGTAGTGCTCACCGGGCCGGGCCGTGCCCGGGTCTTCGGGACGACCCGGGTCGTCGGTGCCGGTCAAGTCCGGTGCCTGGTCATCAGCGCCGCGATCCTCAGCCCGACCCAGCAGCGAACTGGCCGATACCGGGCCAGCACCGTCGGCGCCGCTATCCTCGCTGTCGATACGGCCGAAGCACAGCGCCACCTCGCCCAGAGCCAGGGCCGCGGTGCGGTCGATCAAGTGGGCCCGGGCGATGCGGGACTCAACAGTGTTTTCCTCCCGGACCGCCCGCTCGCCGTATTCGAGCGAGAGTGCGGCCCGCTCCTGCATCGCCTCTAGCGCAGCGCGGGCGCGTCGAAGGTACTCCTGTTCAACCGCGTGGTCGGGATGGGGTGCCGGGTCGGCCATATCTCTACCTGCTCGCGCGCAGAGTCGCGGCCGTTGGTGAACGGCCGCTCCTCCAAAGAGGTCGGCCCGAGATCCTGCCCGTTAAGCCTTCAACTGTCAATCGTTTTCATCAGCGGGCCGTGGCTTCGGCGCTGCGGCCTCAAGCAGCCCGATTGGGCTTAGGCTGACGGGATCGGAGGCTCCGCGTGAGCGAAGCACCGATTTCAACAACACGAATGAGGAGTCTCTATGAACCCCCAAGCTCTTGCCCAGGTCCAGTCGATTGCCGCCGGCGTGCTAGCCAACGTCAAGCCTGAACAAATGGAAATGGCTACCCCGTGTGCTGAGTGGAACGTCGGCCAGTTGATCGACCATATGGTCGGCGCTCAGCATTGGGCCCGCTCCGGTGTGGAAGGTGTCGAGCAGGCCGAGACCGGCGAGGGCGCCTGCCAGGGCGACTTCTGCTCCACCTTCAACGAAGCCGCGGCTTCCTGCCACCAGGCCTTTGCCGCCGAGGGCGCCATGGAGCGCACCGTGAACCCGGGCTTTGGCGACATGCCCGCTCCGGCTCTGCTCGGTCTGGCCATGACCGATACCTTCACCCACGCCTGGGACCTGGCCAAGGCCACCGGTCAGGACACCAACCTTTCGCCCGAGATGGCTCAGCAGCTGCTCGGCGGCGCCCAGCAGTCGATCCAGCCGGCGTTCCGTTCCGAAGAGGGCACCATCTTCGGCATGGAGCAGCAGGCTCCCGAGGGTGCATCGGCTGCCGATCAGCTGGCCGCCTTCCTCGGTCGCAGCGTCTAGGTCAATCGCGACAACCGAAAGGTCGGGGCCGGACGCGGTTTATTAGCGCTCGGCACCGACATTTCGGGTATTGGCATCGTGACAGGACACTAGGGGTTAGCTGCCGCAGGTGGTCGACTCGGGTGCGACCCAGGGGCCGGTCTGGGTGAGGCCGATGCCGAGTAGGCGGAGGGTGAGCTCTTCCTGGTTGCCGCTCGAGACCAGGCTGATGCGGGTGATGGTGCCACCCGAGCTGGCGGGAATGAGCAGTTCGGCGGGCATCACGATTTGTTGGCCGCCTGTTGCGGGATCGGTGCGGACGAAGTCGGTGCCGCCAAGGCCACAGAGGTCGCCTTCGCCGTTGGCTCGCACCGCCAGCGCCGTCGTGGGGTCGAGGTCTGGCTGAAGGTCTTCGAACTCGATCAGTAGCCAGTCATCGTTGTCGACCGCTGCGCCGTCGGAGAGTGATCGCAGGGAGACTCCGGCGAATTGTCCGAACTGCACCGCGCCGGTTGTGGGGTTGAAAGTGTCGGGCCCTCGATCGCCCCAGGAGAGGTTCTCCCACCCGGTCGAGATGCTTGGCGGTTGATACCAGGAGTTCTCCGGTGCGAGTTCCAGCGGTGTTGATGGTGCTGCGAGGGTCGGGTCAGCCTGCTCGCGGCTACCCCCGTCGTCGGCTGCGATCAGAAGGAACCAGGCGGCCAGGCCAGCTACGACCAGACCGACTGCGCCGAGTGCGACCCAGGCCAATGGCTGGCGTCGGCTCGACACCGGTTCGGCTGCTACGGACTCGGCAGCTGATTGGTCCGTGGTCTCAGCCGTCGCGGCCGACGACTGCTCCGGGGATGCTGAGGGTGCAGGTGCCGGAACCGCTCCCTGATCCGGGGTGAGCGCCAGCTCGAGATCGGCGCGCCAGGCTTCGATGGTCTCTGGCCGGGCCGACGGATCTTCCGCCAACCCGCCAGCTACAGCCGTGGCGACTGCGTCGGCCAGGGGCGAGTTGGCCGCCAGTTCGGTGATGACTCGGCTGGCAGCAAAGATGTCGGCGGCCGGCGTGATGCTGGCATAGGGAGTGCGTTGTTCGGGAGCGCTGTAGTACAGCGTGCCCGCGCCAACGGTGAGACCGGAGCCCTGGGTGATGTCTTTGGCCAGCCCCAGATCGCCGATGAGAAGTGCTTCGTCGGAGGCAAAGAGTCCCGGTGGCGGTGGGCCGGTCCCGGGCGGGGCCGTTGTGTCATCATCGGTGGTGATGAACAGGTTGGCCGGGGAGATGTCCCGGTGCACGATCCCAGCCCGGTGCAGGGCACCGAGACCCTGGGTGAGCGAGTCGGCCACCAGGCGAAGGTCCTCGGCGGTGGCTGCGGGGTAGCTGCGTGGTGGTGGTTCGGTAGCTGGGTGTTGGAAGATCGGTTGATCAGCGGGGGAGGTCCCATCCAACAAGTCCGCTGAGCCCTCGTGGTCGTGGGAAGGTGCCTCGGTGTCAGCGGTGAAGCGTTGGGCCAGGCTGCCCCGTTCGCCCAGTTGCAGCACCAGGTAGGGCTGACCGTCGTTGGTCTCGCCAATGTCGTGCACCTGGATGACGTTGGGGTGCCGAACCCGTCGGAGCATGCGACCCTCAGCGAGGAAGCGCTCCCGGGCTTCGGGGTCGAAGCTGTGGATGTCGGCCAGCACCTTGATGGCCACATCGGTCTCCAGCCCTTCGTCGCGGGCCTGGTACACCGCGGCGAATCCACCGCTGCCGAGGAGCTCGCCGATCCTGTATCGGCCAAGGTGGGTTCCGCGCAGCGAGGCCATCAGCGAGCCAAAGCCTCGACGGTCTCGATCGCGGCGCGGCGACGGGGGGATGGATAACGACTGCTCACATCAGCTGGCGATCGACGATGCGATCAGGGCCCGCCCCCGGGAGATTCGGGACCGCACGGTGTTGAGCTCAACCGCAAGTTCGTTGGCGATCTCCTCGTAGGAGCATCGGTCGATGTCACGCATGACCACCGCGGTGCGGTAGTGGTCGGGAAGTGAATCGAGCACATCGGCCAGCACCTCGCGTCGGGCCACCATCGAGCTGATTCGCATGGCTGGCGCCAGGTTGTCCGCCTGCGTCGCGGCCGAGTCCCCAACCTTGCGGCGTCGGCCTTCGCGGCGGATGTACTGCAGCGTCTGGTTGCGGGCTACCCCGTTGAGCCAGGTCCGGAAACTGGCTCGGCCTCCGAAGCTGTTGATCGATTCGGCTACCGCCACCAGCACATCCTGGCTGACCTCGTCGACAGCGGTGTCGCTGGCGACGAGTCTGCGGATGGCCGGGACGGCCAGGCCATGGGCATCGATAAGGCTCAGCAGGAGGTCGAGCACTTCGGCCCTGGACCCCACCGTTTCCGCCACCAGGTTCAACAGCACCGCCTGACTGTCCGCGTCGACCTCTCCAAAGGCGCGTACAAGTTCGGGTTGTCGCTTTCTCTCTCCGCTCTTGAGCTGGCCGAGGGCCTCGACGAACGCGTGCTGGTCCACGGCTTAAGTCTGCACTACCGAAGGGGTCAACACGACAACGGGTTCAGGGCGACTCGCCGACGATAACCACCGAAGCGTTGTGGCCACCGAACGCAAAAGAGTTGCTCAGCGCGATGTGGGGTCCGATTTTGCGGGGCTCGCCGGCGACAACATCAAGGGGTACTTCGGGGTCGGGGTCCGAGTAGTTGGGGGTGGGTGGCACGAGGCCGTGGGTGGCCGCGAGGGTGGCGATAATGGCCTCGACTGCTCCGGCGGCACCGATCAGGTGTCCGACCACGCCCTTTGGTCCGTAGACCGGAGGTGGCTTCGAACCGAAGACGGTGTGGAGGGCTCTTGCCTCGGCCCGGTCGTTGATTTCGGTGGAGGTGCCGTGGGCGCTGATGTGGCCCACTTCTTGCGGTTCGATCCCTGCCGCATCCAGCGCCAGGCGCATGGCCAGGACCGCGCCGGCCCCGTCTTCGGGCGGAATTACGAGGTGATGCGCATCCGACGAGGCACCGAAGCCGGTCACCCAGCCGAGGATGTCGGCGTTGCGTTCACGGGCCAGGTCGCCACGCTCGAGTGCAAGAAAGCCGGCCCCTTCGCCCATAACGAAACCGTCGCGGCCAGCGTCGAAGGGCCGTGATGCTTGAGCCGGGTCGTCGTTGCGTTGGCTCAGTGCGCCCATACGTGAAAAGGCGGCTACCGCAGTGGGGTGGACGAGGGATTCGGTGCCGCCGGTGAGTACCCGATCGGCTTCGCCGCTGCGGATCAGTCGGGCCGCGTCGCCGAGGGAGACCGTGCTCGAGGCGCATGCCACCGAGACGGTGCTGGTGGCGCCCGTGAGGCCGAACTTGAGTGAGATCAGGGCGCCGAGCGAGTTGGGCATCATGATCGGCACGGCCAGCGGGTTCATCCGCATGTAGCCCTTGGTCTGCAGGATCCGCATTTGCTCTTCGGCCTCGATCAACAGGCCGCCGAGTCCGGTGCCGACGACCACCTGGGTCCGCTGTGGCATCGGCTGGTCCTCCCAGCCGGCCGCGGTAAACGCTTCGTGGGCAGCCCCAAAGCCGAGCTGGGTAACCCGGGAACTCCTTCGGGTCTCGGGATGGGTGAGGTAGTCCTTGGGGTTAAACGAGTCCGGCACCAGCGCCGCGATGCGCACTGGCCCGGGGTCGTCATCGGAGCCGAAGGCGCTGACGGCGGAGGTACCGGCGAGGCAGGCCTCCCAGAGGGCCTCTACTCCTACTCCGGCGCTGGTTACCGAGCCGAGTCCAACGATGGCGACGCTGGTCGGCGAGCCGGGCTCTGGCGCGGGCAAGCTATTCTCGTCCCTCGGCGTTGAGTAGGAGGGTGAGTCGGTCGAGGGCATCGCCGACGGTCACCACCTCTTCGAAGTCGTCCTCGGCCACCACGAGGTCGAACTTCTCCTCCAGGACCAAAACGATCTCGAGGAGGTCGATGCTGTCGGCGCCAACATCGGCCGCGATGGCTGAACTTTCGTTGATATCCGGCGGTAGTTCGCCCAGTACTTCGATGGCGGCATCGGCGAATGCGCTGGCGATCTCGGCTCTCGTCGGCATTATCTGACGTCAATCTCTCGTCGAGTCATCTGGGTGTCTATCATAGAACTTCATGAGGGGCGGGACCGAAATGAAGCTCTGCTTCCCGTGTGCCAAAGTAGACGCTGGCATGGTCTCGGGGAGACTCCTTGAACTTTAACTCGGCCCAGTTTTTCGGCTTTCTGGCCGCCTCACTGGCAATCTACTGGTTGCTGCCACGGCGCTTCCGTCTCGCCTTCCTGTTGGTGGCTTCGTATGCGTTTTATGCAGCTACCGACTGGCGCTTCCTCGGCCTGATCATCATGTCGACCTTTGTCGACTACGTCGTGGGTGGCCTGCTCGGTCGCACCGAGGGAGCCGGGACTCGTAAGGCGCTTCTCGCCACCAGCGTGGTCGTCAACCTGTCGATCCTGGCCATCTTTAAGTACTTCAACTTCTTCACCGACTCCTTTGCCGCGGTGGCCGAGGCCATCGGGCTGAGTTCGCCGCGATGGGCGCTTCAGGTGTTGTTGCCGGTGGGTCTGTCCTTCTACACCTTCCAGTCGATGAGCTACGCCATCGACGTCTACCGGGGCGATATCGAGCCGGAGCGTTCGCCGCTGGTCCTCGGCACCTTCGTGGCCTTCTTCCCTCAGCTTCTGGCCGGTCCGATCGAGCGCAGCTCGAAGTTGATGCCTCAGCTTCGCAATTTGCCGCAGCGACCGCGCCAGTCGCAGATGCTTGAGGCCGTCGACCTGATCGCCATCGGGCTGTTTAAGAAAGTGGCGGTGGCCGACGTGGCCTTCCGCGTGGTGGTCGACGGGTTTTCTCCGGCACAGCTCACCGCCGACATCGGTCCCGATCGGGGCTGGCAACTCACCATGCTCACCCTGCTGGCCTTCGGCATGCAGCAGTACTGCGACTTCAGCGGCTATTCCGATATGGCGCGCGGCGTGGCCAAGCTCTTTGGGGTGGAGCTGTCGAGGAACTTCCTGCGACCGGTG
>CALAML010000232.1 GCA_937925845.1 uncultured Acidimicrobiales bacterium
TCGTGGGGTAAACTACATTGCTTACGAGCTGGGGAGAGCGGCCGTGACCGCAGAGGCCCGACAGAGGAACCGGACGAGCGTGCAACTGGACTTACAGGGTTCCGTGCGGCTCGCTGGTCGCACCGGAAACACCGTGGTGGCCCGCTTGGCCCCTACTCGGGCCAACAACGGCGGCGCCGCCCGCCTGGTGCTCATCGATGTCGAAGACGGCGCTCACGATGGTGTTCCCGCAGCCGGTCCGCTGTTGTCGGTGTGCCAGGACTACTCGGTTTCGGCTGGCGGCAAGCGCCTCGCCGTCCACAACCCCGACGGCAGCCTTCGTGGCGCCACCGAGTTCGGCGATCATCGTCAGGTGATCTGGGTTGTCGCCACGCCTGGGGCGATTTGGGTCCTCTCCACCCGTGGGTTCGATCGCGCCGACGTTGGCCTCAACGGTGACCTTCCCGCCGTGCTGCATGACCTCGACGTGACCTGCATCGACCCGGCCGACTGCGCTCTCACCCATCACTTCGAAATCGACCGGCCCGATGTCACCGTGCTCGATCCCAACCAGGGGGCCGCGGGCTGTCGACTGCAAAGGGTGTATGACCAAACCAGCAGCGGCGTGGTGCTGATCCAGGCCCACGATCGCAGCGATGGTCAAGCCAACCAGCGGGTGCTGTATTTTGCTCCCGATGCCGACCACTATCGGCTTCTGGGCCAAACCCGGCCGCGGGTTCGGGGTCGGTCGGGGCTGTACCAGGTGGTGTTTGCCGAGGAGCATCTCCTGACCGCGGGCTATCGGGACCTCGCCGCTCGCGACCTTGAGTGGGAGCGTGACGGCATCCACCAGCGCCCGTTCACCTATTGGCCGTCGGCCCGCACGCTGAGACGGCTCCGTCGGCCGGGTGCCTGGCTGGAGACCCGCCACCCACTCTTTATCGCCGCCGCCGACAACCGCACTGGGACCGAGTGTCTTCGCTTTGATCCTAAGAACGGGTCCACCAGCAGTCTCGGTACCTTCGCCGGTGCCATCAGCCCGGTCGGGATCCCGGTCCCGGGAACCGACCGGACCTCGTTTATCCGGCCGGTGTCGTTCGATGACGACAATGGTGTCTGGCTGAGCCTCACCGGCGACCAGGATTCCCAAGTTGTCGGTTTTGATCCGATGGGTCGCAGCCTGGGCCAGCTCAGCGTGCCCTACCGCTCCGTTGGTGTGGGCATGGCCGACGATCATCTGGTGACGATCCGCAACGATTGCCGCGGGCCGCTCGAGATCAATTGGCACGAACTCTGAGCTCTTTGCCTCGCCACGCGTGGGTTGGGTTGATCGCCCTGGTGTTGGTGGCCTTCGCCTGTGGGTCGAACGATCCCGGCCCTTCGGACTCTCAAGCCGCGGGCAACCAAGCCACAACCACCTCGGTCGCGGCTGCCACGAGCGAACCACCCGCTTCGTCTTCGTCATCGTCAACAACATCATCATCAACGTCATCGCCTGCTTCGTCATCAACAACGTCGGCGGCCCCAACCACCACTGCCGACCCCACGACCACCAGCTCAGACCCGACCACCACCAGCTCCGATACCACCACTTCCGTTGCCCCGACCACCACAGAGCCGCCGGCGACCAGCTCCTCTTCCACCACCAGCCCGCCGAGCACCACCGACTCCACGTCCGCGCCAACCACAGCCACTTCGGCGCCCTCTACCTCGGTTGCAACCACCACAACCTCAACCACCACTTCCGTTGCCCCGACCACCACCGATCCTCCAGCGACCACCACCCCACCGGAGCCGGTGCGCATCTTCTTTGCTGGCGATTCGATGGTTGAGGGGGTTCGGCCACCGATCGAGGCCGCCTTCGCCGGGCCAGGTGTCTCCTTTAGCAAGGACCTGGTGCCGGGCTTTGTCAACGAGACGGTAAGTGGCAACCCGATCTGGCCGGGGGTGTTGCGGGACGGCCCACCCGATGTTGTGGTCATGTTGTTCGGGGTCTGGGAAAACGCTGCCCTACGTAGCGGAGAACACCTCGACACCACCGAACCCGGCTGGCGACTTCGCTACCGCCGGGAGATGATCGAACCGGTGATTGAACAGATCACCTCGGCAGGAACTCACATCATTTGGGTTTCGATGACGACGGTTCGATCCGACGAAATTAGTGCCCAATTCGCTGAGCTCAACCAGGTTTGGCGCTTTGTTGCGTCCGCAAATGACCAGGTGCATTGGATCGATAGCCAGAGTCTGCTGAACGCTCCGGGTGGTGAGTTTCGCGAAAGCGACCCTGATCCCAATGCTCCCTATCGCCGCGTCATCAATCCTGACGGTCTGCATCTTTGTGCTGGCGCAGGTTTTCGTCTGGCCCCGCCGATTCGAGCCAAGATCGTTGAAATCACCGGCCTGAGCGCCGATCCGGACTGGGACAACAGCGACTGGTCAACCGACCGGTTCGGCTATATCCCAGGAGAGTGCACCCAGCCGGTGGAGTAAATCGACCTATTTCTCTGCTCCTATCCCTGGCCATAACGTTTGTATGGCCTACCGTCGTCTCGACGTAAGCCCTTGTGGATAAACCGCAACGCGACTTTCTTCCCACTTCGGAAGTCCAAGGCCCACACGCAAACAGGAGCACAACACAAAAATGAATCCAAAAGCGTTAGCAGCCGAATTCTTCGGCACTCTTTGGCTCGTACTCGGGGGTTGTGGCGCTGCCATTCTTGCCGCCGACTTCGGCCTCGGTGGTAACGGCACCTCGCTCGGCCTCGGCTTTGTCGGCGTCAGCCTCGCCTTCGGTCTTACCGTGGTCACCGGCGCCTACGCCTTCGGCCACGTGTCCGGCGGCCACTTCAACCCGGCTGTCACCCTCGGCTTGGTAGCCGGTGGCGCCTTTGAGGCCAGCAAGGCCGTCTTCTACATCATCGCTCAGGTCATCGGCGCCATCGCCGCTGCGGCCATCATCTACGTCATCGCATCAGGTGTCGACGGGTGGGAAGCCGGTGGTTTCGCAGCCAACGGCTACGACAACCTCTCACCGTCAGCTGACGCCGACGGCAACGGCGGCTACTCGCTCGTCGCCGCCTTCGCCGTCGAATTGGTCCTGACCGCGATGTTCCTCATCGTGATCCTCGGAGCCACCGCCAAGAAGGCGGCTCCGGCCATGGGTGGCCTGGCCATCGGTCTCTGCCTCACCCTGATCCACCTCGTCTCGATCCCGGTCACCAACACCTCGGTGAACCCGGCCCGCTCCACCTCGCAGGCCATCTTTGCCGATGGCACCGACCACCTTGGCCAGCTCTGGCTCTTCTGGGTCGCTCCGATCCTCGGCGCCATCATCGGTGGCATCATCCACGTCGCCCTCCTCAAGAACGACGACGATGTTGAAATCGACATCGCCGACGCCGACGCCGACGTGCTCGACGCTCGTGACTCGGCAAGCCGTGCCACCCGCGAAATGCGCGCCAAGGCCCGTCGGGCCTAAGCAACGCAGACGATCCCCGGCCCCGGCTGGGAAACCCTCGTCTCGACCGGGCGGGCTTTGGCAACGGCGCCAAAGCCCGCCCGCTGCCGTTTTCCCCTGCAGCACAGATAACCCCATTCAAGATTTGTGACGGCTCACGCGCTGTTTTTGGCGCGCTGGGCGTCACAGATCTTGGATCTTGGGCCGTGTTGACGGTGTAGGTTGGCCGGGTGAGCCAAACCTTCGACGACATCGATTGGACCTCGGCGACGATCCCTCAGGTGCTGCAGCGGGCCAACCGCCTTTTTGGTGATTTGGACGGCCTGGTCGATGACCCTGCGGCCCACCCTGCCGCCGGTGGAGGCCCTGTAGTCCGATGGAGCTTTTCGGAGCTGATCGAACAGGTCGAACAGGCGGGTGCCGCGCTGGTTGCCACCGGTGTTCAACCGGGGTCCCGAGTAGCCATCTGGGCTCCCAACATCTGGGAGTGGGCGGTGGCGGCCCTCGCCACCCATCTCGCTGGCTGCACGCTGGTTCCCATCAACACCCGCTTCAAGGGTGCTGAGGCTCGATATCTTCTTGAATCCGCTGAGGCCAGGTTGCTCTTTTGTGTGACCGACTTCCTCGACACCAACTATGTCGAGGCCATTCGCTCCGCCGAGGGCGGGGTGCCCGAGTCCGTCGAGGAGATCATCGTGCTGCGCGGGGCACCCGCCCCAGACACCACAAGCTTTTCGGACTTTGTCGCCCGAGCCGACGAGCCTTCTCGAGAACAATGCCGGCACCGGGCCGAGGCGGTCGACCCCGACGACATCGCCAACATCTTGTTTACTTCCGGCACCACCGGCGCTCCCAAGGGGGCGATGCTCACCCACGGCGCAACGGTGCGCGCGCACCGCACCTGGTGTGAGGTGATCGGCCTGCAGGCCGAGGACCGCTATCTCATCATCAACCCGTTTTTCCACAACTTCGGCTTGAACGCTGGAATTCTCGCCTGTCTGATGCAGGGCGCGGTGATCATCCCCCACCCGGTGTTTGATGTTGAGTCGGTGATGCGGCGGATTCCGGTCGATCGGATCACGATGTTGCCCGGCCCGCCCGCCATCTACCAAACGATCCTGAATCATCCGGATCTTGCCGACTTCGAGATGTCGAGTCTTCGCCTTGCCGTCACCGGTGCTGCGCCCATCGCGCCGTCGATGATCGTCGAGATGAAGGAGCGTCTTGGCTTCGAGAACATCGTGACCGGCTACGGCCTGACCGAGTGCACCGGCGTGGCCACCATGTGTAGGGCCGACGACGATCCTGAACGTATCGCCACCACCTCGGGTCGGGCCATCGATGGCGTTGAGGTGCGAGTGGTCGACGGAGAAAACACCGAGGTTTCCCGCGGCGAAGCTGGAGAGATCGTGATCCGCGGCTTCGGGGTCATGCCGGGTTACCTCAACAACCCTGAAGCCACGGCCGAGGCCATCGATGCCGATGGCTGGCTCCACACCGGTGACATCGGCACCATGGACGACGACGGCTACATCGACATCACCGATCGTCTCAAGGACATGTTTATCGTCGGTGGGTTCAACGCCTATCCAGCCGAGATCGAGGCCACTCTGGTGCAACACCCAGATCTGGCGCAGGTAGCAGTGATCGGTGTCCCGGACGAGCGGATGGGTGAAGTCGGCCACGCCTTTGTTGTGGCCGCCGCCGGTTGCCAACCAGACCCGGATGCGATCATCGCCTGGGCTCGCGAGCGCCTGGCCAACTACAAGGCTCCCCGGGCGGTTCACGTTCTCGACGCCCTGCCCCTCAACGCCAGCGGCAAGGTGCAAAAGTTTGTCCTACGAGAGTCGATCTGATCCTCCTCACCAAGCAAAGTTGAGCCCATGACCACGTTCAGTCACAAACCGACTTCCAGTGATGGGGTGGCCGAGTGTGCGTTGGTTGAAACCGGCGTTGGACCCTACGTTTCGGATCTGCCCAGCAGCCGCTTCGGGGTGTACACCCGCGGCAATGCCGGTGAGGTCTTTCCGGAGGTGTTTTACCCTCTGACCTACTCGCTCACCCGCGAGCAGACCCAGACGGCAATGAACCGGGCGGCCATGGTGTCCGGGGTGGTGACCGAGGCCGATCTGGCGGAGGGTGTGGCTCAGGGTGCAGCCATGTTCACCGGAGTGTTCCGGGGCTATGCCTATCTCAACCTGTCGATGTCGCGGGTGATGGCTTCGCGGGCTCTGGGGGCCACCGTCGACGATGTCGACAGCCAGTTCATGGGTGCCGCCAGCGAGGCTCCGCCCCATCACAATCACCCTCTCGACCGTAACCTGGCGGCCACTGCTCGCTCTGTTCGTTGGATCACCTCGACCCTACGACTGACCGAACTCCCGGAGCTGGCCCTCGACCAGCAACGGGTGGAGCGTTGGCGCGCCGGTCTGCCCGACCCCCGGACCGCGACCAACCACGAGTTGCTTGCTGCCACCCGGGCCAGCCAGCCCTTCCTGTACGAGTTGTTCGAAACCCACCTTGTGGTGTCGGGTCGGTCGGCCATCCCTCTGGGGGTGATTTCCAAGATCTGTACTGACGCACTCCAGGATGAAAACCTGCCGGTGCGACTCTTTGGCGGCGTCGGCGATATCAGCTCGGCCGCACCGGCGGTGGCCTTGTGGAAGCTCGGACGTCACGTCGCCGCCGACCCTGACCTCACCGAACTCTTCGATGCCGGGACGTCGGGCCTGGCCGATCGGCTGGCGTTGGCCTCCAGCGCCGAAGGTTTCCAGATCGCCTTCTCCGAGTTCCTTGACCACTTTGCCAGCCGCGGCCCCAATGAGTGGGAGACCGCTTGCGACACGTGGGGCACCGACCCAAACTTGGCCCTGACCCTGGTCGATCGGCTCCGTCTCGCCGACGAGAGCAACGATCCCGAGGTCACCCAGCGTCGGCTGGCTCAGGATCGAGCCGAGGCGGTAGCCGACGCGCAAGCGCGGCTCAAGGGTCCGAACCGGTGGATTTTCGACCGGGCACTCACTTCTGGAACCCTCCTGGCCCGCAGCCGGGAGCGAACCAAAACCACCGTGGTCGAGGCCATCCATGAAGTCCGGTTGCTCTCGCGTGAGCTTGGTCGCCGACTCGCTGATCAGGCGGGTTCCGACCATCCCGACGATCTCTGGTTTGTCCTCAACCACGAGGTCGACCAGTACATGGCCGCGCCGGAGGCCTTCGCTGATGCAATCCAGGCTCGGCGCGATACCCGCCGCGCGCTGGCCGCCCGGGTGCCCCCGTTCATTTTCGATGGCCGCCAGCCGCCGGCTGACACCTGGATGCTGCGGGCCGATACTGCAGCCTCGGTCCAGTCGGTAACCGTTGGTGAGGTCCTGCCGGGAATCGCGGGGTGCCCTGGTCAAGCTCGGGGCCGGGCCCGCGTCGTGACCGACCCCTCGGATCCTGGAGCTCTCGGCCCTGGTGACGTGTTGGTTGCTCCGCTGACCGATCCGGCTTGGACACCACTGTTCTTGAGTGCCGAGGCGGTGGTGGTAAATGTCGGGGCCCAACTCAGCCATGCCGCCATCGTTTCTCGGGAGTTGGGCATTCCGTGCGCGGTGTCGGTTACCGATGCCACCCTGCGGATACCGAATGGCTCGTTGGTCGAGGTTGATGGCACCGCCGGGACCGTAACGGTTCTCGAGCTACCCGAACGGTAAAAAATGGCATGGGCCCGGTCGATGACCGGGCCCATGTTCCGCCCACTTCCCTTCACGGGATTACGCCGCAAACCCAACAGGTCCTTGCGCTCCCGGTGGGTTCCTGCGACTCCCCTCCATCGGAAGAATTACTGCCGTTATGAGCAAAACGTTGAGGCAGGTTACGAATCTTCGCCCTCTGTTGGCGGGTCGTGTCGTTCCCGCAGGAATGCTTCGAGTTCGGTAGCCAGGTCGTCACCGCTGGGCAGAAGGTCATCGCGCTGGTCGACCTCGCCCTCCAACGCCTTGACGTAGCCGGCGATCCCCGGGTCGTCGGCCACGGCCGCTTCCACCTGCTCGCGCCACTCGGCCGCGTCCTCATCAAGTTCGGCGTGATCGGTCTCCATCCCGGTGACCAACTCGAACCGGCGCAGGAGCGATCTGGTCGCTTCCGGGTTGGGCGAGCCGGGAACGTAGTGGGGAACCGAAACGCGAAGCGAGATCACCGCCTGCCCGCTGGCATCCAAAATGTCGTGGAGTACCCCGATGACCCCGGTCGGCCCTTCGTAACTTGGGCTGCGCAACCCAAGACGCCGGGCCAGTTCGGCATCGGTCGAGCTGGCAATCACCCCAAGGGGGCGGGTGTGGGGGGCCATCCCAGCCATCGATCCGAGGGTGACAACCATCTCGGCCTTGGCTTGGTGGGCCAGTACTGCAAGATGGGTGCAGAACGCCCGCCACCGGAGGTGAGGCTCAACGCCTGACAACACGATGAGGTCGTGCTTTGAGTCCGGCACCGTTACCCCGATGGCTCGGTTGGTGGGCCACCGCAGCTCGCGGGTACCTCGACTGTTCATCACCACCGATGGCCGGGCTTGTTGGAAGTCGTAGAACCCGTCCGGGTCGATCTCAGCAATGTCGATCGGGCGACCTCGGCTGGCCAACCACATGGCGGCATCGGTCGCCGACCGCGAAGCGTCGAAATGACCTTCGAAGGCCAGGACGAGGAGCGGGCGACGTAAGTCGGGGGCGGCAATCCAGTCCAGTTCAGACGCCACGTTCAGCGTCCGACAAACTTGGCCGGGCGGCGCTGGGCAAAGGCCACTGCTGCTTCTGCGACATCGTGGGTGGAGAAGTTCACGTTCTGGGCCACGCCTTCGTTCTCCAGCGCCATGGCCAAGCTCGATTCGAACCCGTTGTTGAGCATGCGCTTGCTCATACCCAGTGCGAGAGGCGGACCAGCCAGGAGCTTGTCGGCTAACTCCCCCACCGCATCGTCAAGGTCAGCCGGAGCCACCGTACGGGTGATCAGGCCGAGCTCGATGGCTTCGGCGGCATCAAGCACTTCGGCCAGCATCACCATGCGCTTGGCGTTGGCCAGCCCGATCGCCCGGGGTAGCAACCAGGACATTCCGCAGTCCAACGACAGCCCCCGACGGGCAAAGATTGCGGAGAACCGGGCCCGGTCCGAGGCCACCAGGAAATCGGCAGCGAGGGCCAGGCTGAGTCCGGCACCAACCGCCACCCCGTCGATTCGGGCGATCACCGGTTGCGGCGCCTCGAGGATCGCCGTGGGGGCGCGACCGATCCGTCGCATCCGTTGCAGGCCGTTGTCAGCGGGCGACTCCTGTTCTGTTGAGCCTCCAGTTTCGGAGCTCGCACCCCCCGATACATCGGCCCCGGAGCAGAAGTCGTCGCCATCGCCGCGCAGTACGATCACCCGTACCTCGACGTTGTCCGCCAGTTCAGTGAAGGTGCGCCCCACCTCTTCGAACATCTCCGTGGTGCACGCGTTCTTGCGCTGGGGTTGTGAGATCGTGACCGTCGCCAGCCCGTCGGCAATATCGGTCCGGACTTCCGGTCCACCCGATCCGGGCTCGGCCTGCGTGCTCTTGCTGTCGAGACTGCTCATAGTCGCACACAGTAGAGCACTCAACCGGCGGCTGCGTCGCTCCGGTCTGTGCTGGCGTTCACGCTGCCGTTGGGGTTGGTGTGGAGCTGGCGGTAAGCCTCAATCCGATCGGCGGCGTCGGCGCCAAAAAGCCCTTCAGCCAGGGTGTTGAAGCCCGGGTCCGCAGCGATGGTCTCGCGCCGCTCAAGCATGGCGATTTTCGATCGCCGCCGCAGGAAGTCCTCAAGATGCACCACCATTTCGGTGGCCGCGATGACCGGCAGCTCGGCTGCCAGGTGATCGGAGCACGTCAACGTTGACGTGGCAAGCGACGGGTCTTTGCGGAGCTGGTCAAGTACCTCATGGGCCCTGCGACCGTAGCGACGCCACAACGTGGCCGCCATGGGTTCTCCAGCGCGATCGGTACCGAGGTCGAACTCTGCGGCCGCGGAAAGAAACGCATCCCGTTCAGCCGTGGTCGGTTCACCAAACCAGTCATCATCGCTCTCGGTGCTGATCTCAACGCCGAGGTGGTGCACCATCTCGATCAGTTCCTCGCCCACATTGATGCAGTCGGTCAGCTTGCCGCCAAACACACTGATCACCTTCGCGTGATCGTCGTGTTCGATCTCGTGTTTACGCGACAGAGACGTCCAGTCAATGCCTTCGGTGTCACCAAAGTCGGACTCCACCACCAGAGGTCGCACACCGACCCGCTCCGAGATGATGTCGTCCTCGGTCAGCGGTGTCTCGAGGTCGAGTCTGGCGTTGATCTGTTCCAGCACAAAACGCCGGTCTTCGTCGGTCACTCCGTCATGGGCATCTTCAGTGCGGGTATCGGTGGTACCGATCACCGAGCGGTCCTCCATCGGGATCACGTAGAACAGACGCTGGGTGTCGTCGAAAAACGCCAGCACCCGATCCTGGGTCGCCAGCTTGGGTACCACCAGGTGGATCCCCTTTGAGTAGGCGATGCGATGATCGGTGGCAAAACCCATATCGGTGTTGAGACCGTCCACGAAGGGTCCCGCGGCGTTGATCACAACCTTTGTCTCGGCCACAAACCGCTTGTCGGTCTCGGTGTCGCGAAGATGGAGCCGCCACAGGCTGTCGACCCGTTCGGCCCGTTCGACGCTCACATAGTTGGCGGCGTTGGCCCCGCGGTTGAGGGCGCTACGAACAAAGCTGAATACGAAGCGGGCATCGTTGTCCCGCAGGTAGGCATCGTCGTACCGGATACCACCCCGCACCGTCTCGGTGTCGACAACCGGTTCCAGAGCTTTGATTTTCTTTGGGCTGAGCAGGGCCGGGGGCCGGGTTTTGAAGCTACCGATCATCCAGTAGCCCACGGTGCCGAGCCCGGCGAGTAGCGGCGGATAGGGAGACGTTTGGTCGAGGGCGGCGAGGAAGCCGATCGGCTCGATCTGGGTCGGGTAGGCCTCGATCATCCGGTTCCTGGCCACACACAGGTCACGAACCAGCTTGAACTCGTAGTTTTCAAGGTATTTGAAGCCGCCCCAGACGAGGTTGGAACTTGCGGAACTGGTGAACCCGGCAAAGTCGCCCCGGTCGACAAGGCCCACCTTGGCCCCACGGCCCGAAAGCGCCGCTGCGGCCACCGCCCCGTTGATCCCGCCACCGATAATGAACACGTCAAAGACGCTGTCGTCGATGGCTTCGATCTGGTCGGCTCGCCGCTGGCGGCCAACGGGTTGGTTGGATTCGGTAGGAGAAGACATATATGGGTCACCTGGGGTGGGGCCACGCTTGCCGCCGATCACAAGACGATAGATCGTAGATGGCGGATTCGGCGCTGGTTATTTCGAGAGGGAGGGATCGATTGGCAGAGGTCGTTCGGTGCTGGTGCCGGGAGGCGGCTCAGCGCTATTGGGTGTTCCAGCTACAGGTGGCGCAGCTGGTGACAGCTTCTTCGAGCGCACCAACAAGAAATTCCGACAGGATCGCATCGGAAGCTTCGGTTGTCGGGTGAACGCCGTCATAGAGCCACTCGTTGGCCACGTCATCCGGCAGTGCGTCGATATACCCAGCGTAATCCACCACCACCACGTTTTTGGACTCCGAGGCGACATCGGCCAAGATCTCGTTGTAGCGGTTCACCCGTTGATTGTGGTCATCGGGGAGGCCTCGGTCGTCCCGGCTCGAACCAGCCTGGCCATCGGTGACCTGGGGTGTCGTGAAGAGAACCACGAGTGAGACGCCAGCGTCCTCCAGCGACGAGATGGCCAGGTCGAGTTCACCCCGCAGCGCCTGGTCGACTTCGGGGTCGAGCAGGCTCTGCCACTGCTGCGAGCCGGGCAGCTGGACATCGTAGGTGTCCCAAACCCCGGTCATGATGCCGACGACTTCAAGGCGGGACTCGATCGCCGCAGCAGGCCACATCACCGGCCAGTCGTTGCAGAACTCGGTGGAGTAGAGCGGGTTTTGGTCCCGACTCGAGTCCCGCCTCTCGATATCGCGTAACAGCCCGCAACCCAGCCCGGTGTTGCCAACTCCCCAATCGATTACCTCGCTTACCACCACCGGGTTCTCGTTCTCATCGAGTCGGGTTCCGAAGGTGAGCGCAGTGCTGCCACCGACCATGGCGACGCGTCGGTTGGCGCCATCGGCCCGGGTACCGGTGTCGGGGTAGGCATCATTGGGTCCGCGCTCCAGCACTTCGGCGGCCCGGGCCGGGGTGAGATCCATCGCCGCCAGGTCCCCGAGACCGGCGGCAAAGTCCCACTCGTTGCCGTTCCCTGCTTCGGCGGTGTCGCCGAGAGCCTCGAGCAGCTGGTTCAGCTCCACCTGCTTTTCCCGCTCGGCCTCGGCTGCGGTGTCGAAGTCGAGGGTGGCCACCTCGTCCGCTCGCGCCACCGGCGCCAAGCCCAAACCGACCAACACCAGGCTGGCTAGTGCGATAGCACCAAAGAGCGGTTTGCCAGGGATGACCCATTGGCGGGGCCGAATCTTGTCGGCCTTGGTCGCCACTGATTCCATCAACGGCTTTTCGTAGACGTAGTGCACTATGGCGCCGACACCGATTCCGCTGGCGAACATCAGCGGGAGCTCCACCGCCCGACTCCAGTCGAGCTGATGATCGATGAACTGGAAGATGGGCCAGTGAACGACGTAGATCGGGAACGCCCAGCGACCGAGGATGGCGATCGGGCGCCACCGCAGGAGTCGGTGCACTGCGGTGGTCGGGTCGAGCGAGCTGAGCAGCACCCAGGCGGCGGGCAGGGCAAAGAGGCCCATCCCGCCTCGATAGAGCCACAGTTGGCTGCGTTCCACGGTGAACATCACCACGGTGAGGCCAACCAGCGAGATCAGCCCGAGGCGGGCGACCAGAGTCGGGGTGCGATCATCGGTGGTGCTGCCACCACGATTGCGCAGCCACATGGCGGCCAGTACCCCGACCAGGAACTCGGCCCCGCGTACGTGGGTCCCGAAGTAGGCGGTGTCAGGTGCCGGTTTGGTGATGAGCGGCAGGGCGCCAAGCACCACCGCCAGCACCGCGATCAGCACCGCGCCAAGGTGGGCACGCCGACGGGAAGCGAACGCCGCCCCGGCCAGGATGAGCGGCAGAACGATAAAGCACTGTTCTTCCAATGACAGCGTCCAGTAATGCTGGAACGAGAACTGCTCCGCGTGCAGCTCCGCATACCGCCGGTCAGCCGCGATCGATCGCCAGTTAAACACGTAGGTGAACACGGCGATGACGTCGCCGGGTAGTGCTTCGACCATCTCCCGTGGACCCCAGATCCTGGTGTAGCCGATGCTCATGGCCACCCCGACGAGGGTCACCGGCAGGAGGCGTCGGGCCCGGTTCGACCAGAATCGGACAAAACCCCCAAGGTGACCGTTATCGCCTGCGTGAAAGACCCGGTTGTAGGAGAGCGTGGCCAGGAATCCTGAAAGCACAAAGAAGATAGTCATGCGGGCAAACCCGCCCCGCACGATGCCGACTTCGGCGTGCCAGGCCATCATGCCCAGCAGGGCCGCACCCCGGTACCCATCGAGCGCCGGGTTTCGGCGCTTTCTGGACCGCCCACCCGGGGCCCGAGGCGCCTCGCTTACGGGTTCGGCCACGGCGCGCACCTCCCCACACTACTAGAGCACGCTCCGTTGCTGGTAGTGCGCCACGGCTCGTGCAGCCGTCGTGCGGCCGTCGATCAGCCAGGACTAAGTGAGCTGAACCCGCGATCATTTAGCAGTTTTGTCAGCCGCTGGATCAGTTCTGCGCTGGTTTCTTCGATCGGGCCAACGCCGGGAACCACCAGATCGGCGTGGTCTCGGCCCTGGGCGACAAACCGTTCGAACATCGGCTGCACCGTCTCTCGCCATTGGCGACCAACGTCGTCGAGGTCGCGACCCCGTTCGGCCACATCGCGCACCGATCGCCGTTCGAACCGAACCTCATCTGGGGCATCAACAAAGGCGACGACGTCAAAACACCGCCGGAGTGCTTCGGAGTGCACAGCAAGGATGCCATCCACAACCACCAGCGGCCGGCTGATGACAGTGACGGTCTCGTCAGACCGGGTGTGGGTGGCAAAGTCATAGATCGGCACCTCGATCGAGTGGCCCTGGGCCAACTCCCGCAGGTGACGCTCAAACAGGTCGGAGTCAAGCGAATCCGGATGGTCGTAGTTCACCAAGCGTCGCTCGGTGGGCGTCAGATGTCCCTGGTCGTTGTAGTACGAGTCGAACGAAAGTTCGCAGGCGATCTCTGGCCCAAAGTGGGCCGCTACCGCCCGGCTGGTGGTGGTCTTGCCGGACCCACTACCGCCACTGATCGCACAGAGCAGGCTCATGGCCCCCGCCTCGCTCGGACCGGCGCGGTTCCGAACAATGACGTGATTTTACAGAGAATCACAAGTAGACTAAAGGGACGGAAAGGGACTGAAAACACTTTAGGAATCGGGGCGAGGCCTCGGTGACCGCAGATCCACAGCAACCGTTGTGACTGACCTCCAGCCTTTCGGGTTTCAACCCGGGCAAAAGTGCAAAGAACTCGGACGGTATTCACTTGGCCGATCAACGTACACCTGAACCGAACTCCTGGCCATCTCCGACCGGCCCGGGATCGAACGCGGCCAACAAGAGTGCGCAAGACCCGGTGGCGCAGGGCAAGTTGGAGACACTCCGTAGGGCCCAGGAAACGCTGCGCCGCGATTCGGCCAAGACCCCAAAGGCGCCGGCCAAACCCGATCCAGTCGCCACGATCCCCGGCGAAGATGACGTGGTGATCGAGGCTCGTCGGGAGACGATGCGCCGAGCCCGCACCGCACTCGAGATCGACCTTCGCGAGGACATCGACCTGCGTGATGGCATCGACACCCATAAGCGCCAACGCGACCTCAAGGCCGTCGCCCGTCCCGGATTACCCCAGCGCTCCCCGACGCAACCGTCGGCGCCGATCCAGGGTGTCCCGCTAAACGTCAACCTGGACACCCGGGTGCACACCGAGCCCCGGGATCCGGTGGCCATCACGCATCTCAAGCCGGCCTACCTGCCCGCGGCAACCACCAGCCCGGCTCAGTCCCGATCCACGGCGAAGTGGGCGCTGGCCGCCCTGGCCCTTGGTGGCACCATCGCCGCTGGTGCCTGGTGGTTTACTCGCCCCGATCCATCGACCCCGATCACCACCGGCACCAACCAGGCGATCGGCATCGACGACACCGAGGCCGAGCAGACAGAGAACAACGGGGCCATCGAAGCGACCGCTTCGCAGGAATCCTTCGCCGAAGAAACGGCTGACGAAGAACAGAGCCCCAGCACCGAGGCTCCATCCGACGCCGACAATACGCCGGAGGAGTCTGAGCCTTCGATGGAGCCCGCCGCCAGTGAGTTTCGTTTGGTGTACGCCGACGGCGAAGCATCGATCTTCGGCGCACCCGACCCTGCGGCCTTTGCCGAGCTACGACTGATCAGCAACACCGTGCTGGCTGACCGTGATCCCACCGATCGCACCAGCAACCGCAATTCCCGACCACCGCTCGATGCTGAGGCGGCTACGGGTCTCGCTGCACTACGCGAAGCCGGCGACGTTCTCACCATCGAACTGACCGACCCGATCCTGACCGACGCCGGCCAGGTCTCGTCATCGGCCAACGAGGCCGCGACCCGACTCGCCGATTACCTGCAGGCCGAGCCCGACCTCAAATTGCTGATCGCCGGCCACACCGACAACCTGGGTCCGGAGGGTGAGAACCGGCTGATCTCGCTGCGCCAGGCCCAGCAGTTCAACGAGCTTTTGCTGAACGCCGGCGCCGACCGCACCCGACTGGCCACCCGCGGCAGCGGTGAGTCGTCGCCGATCGCCGACAATGGCCGCCCCGATGGTCGAGCTCTCAACAGTCGGGTGGAGATCTCCTTTATCTGGGCCTGACCTTCGGCTGCGGAGAAATCCTGAACCTCGCCGTCGACCCCCTCGGGGCCGAACTACGGTGGGCGCGTGTTTGATCCAGTCATAGCCAGCTTCGGCCGAGCCGACAACCCACCACAGCTGACCGCCGCCGAAACCGACTGGCGTGAACGCAGCGATGCGGTTGAGCTAATGGCCCAGGCCGCCGAGGAGGCCCTCGCTGACGCGCTGAGCGCGGGGGCGAGCCCCAACCTCGCGGCTCAGATCGACACGGTGATCGTGCCTCGCGGAAGCTGGGGCTTCCGCAACCCCGGACGAACCGTCGCCGAGCGTCTCGGTGCTTCAGACGCCCGGACTATTTCGGTGGAGCTCGGCGTGCTGCAAACCGTTGCTTTCTCCGAGGCTCTGCAACGGCTGGCCCGAGGCCACTCGAGCTGGGTGCTGGTACTCGGTGGCGAGGCCCGGTTCCGAGGGCTGGCGGCCAAGATCGTCGGTGAGGCCGCCGACGAGGCAGCCAACGTGGACGTGGCGGGCACCGAACCCGATGAGACGATCGCGCCCCAAACCATCCCGGTCCATCGGGTTGAGATCGATCATCGCCTCGTCGACGCGGTGGATCAGTACGCCATGGTCGATAACGCCAGGCGGGTCCGGCAGGGGTTGAGCATCGAAGCTCATCGGGACGACATCGATGCCCTGGCCCACCAGATGCACTCGATCGCCAGTCACAATCCGCGGGCCTGGTTTGGGCAGGAGCGCCCTCCTGGCTTCTTTCGCACTCCATCAACCAGCAACCGGCCGCTGGCCCTGCCCTACAACAAGTGGCACTCGACCCAATGGAACGTGGACCAGGCCAGCGCCTTTTTGCTTGGGACCAAGGAGACGGCGCGAGCCGCCGGCATCGACCCCGCCACCCTGGTCCCCATTCTCGGGGTCGCCAACTCCGAAGCGGTGGTACCGCTGAGCGAACGCCGCGACCTGGCCGCCACGCCGGGCACTCGGGCCACAGTCGATGCGGTGCTTAATGCTGCCGGCCGGAGCCTCGACGAGGTGGCGCATCTCGATCTGTACAGCTGCTTCCCGGCCGCGGTTCGGCTCCAGCAGGAGGCGCTCGGTCTCGATCACTCGATCGAGCCAACGGTGACCGGCGGGATGGCTTTCGCTGGAGGACCGTTCAACAACGCTGCGCTTCAGGCTGCGGCTGCGGTGTGTGCGAGACTTCGCGACGATCCTGAAGGGGTTGGGGTGGTCACCGCCTTCAGCGGCATGGTGACCAAACAGGGCGCAATCGCCCTCGGCGGCGCGGCCACCACTGCGTCCCGGACCGTGTCAGAATCCTCCGGAACGCGGGTCTTCGACGTAACCGATGACGTGTTGAGCCGATCGCCCCGAACCACGGTTGTTGGCGACCACACCGGTGGAGGGGTGATCGCCACCTATACGGTGCGGTACCGCGACGGCCAACCGGACAACGCCGTGGTGCTGGCCGACCTCCCAGATGGCAGTCGGGCCTTGGCGGTCTCGACCGATCCCGGTGCAGCCGTGGCCCTTAGCGATGGCGAATGGATCGGCCGCCCGGTGGCCCTGGAGCAGGGCGGGTTTTCCCCGGCGTAACCGAGGTCAGTTCAGACCGATCTGATCGACAGGCCGACCTGGTAGAAGGGTTCTCCTAGTGGTGTGTCGCTGAAATAGTGTCGGGGTCTGGGCGAGGCATCCGGGGTCGTCTGGCAAGGACGCAGATCCCCGAGTTACCTCGTCCGGTAGGGAGGGGTCGAGGACGCAGCCAGCGGCGTCGGGGCCCGCCCAGACCCCATCAGTATTTTGGCGACACACCACTAGCTGCGACCAGCCACGATCTCTTCGTAGAGCTCGATGTGCTCTCGCACCATCCGTTCGGTGCAGAAGTACTCTTCGACCTGCGCCCGGCAGGTGGAGCGTGACAGCCCATCGACCTTCTCGATGTGTTCCGCCATGGCCTCGGTGCTGTCGACCACCCAGCCGCTGAGGCCATGGTCGATCAGCTCCGGCACCGAGCCTTCACCAAATGCAATGACCGGAGTGCCGCAGGCCAAGGACCGAATCATTTCGTGCCCGAACGGCTCGGGCCACCGGATCGGGTTGAGCTGAGCGCTTGCAGCACCGATGAGTTCAAGTTCCTCAGCGTCGGATAGTTCGCCGACAAACTCGATGTCCTGGTTGAGCAGAGGCCGGACCGCTTCGTCGTAGAACTCCTGCTCCCACGGCTCGTTGATCGAAGCCACCATCTTGAGCCGTACGCCAGCCATCGCAGCCGCTTGGGCGGCGCGGCGGGGTCCCTTTTCCGGGGCCATTTTTCCGGTGAACACAAAATACTCACCCCGGTCGTCTCCGCCGCCGTCGCCGATCGGGAACGCAGCAGGATCGACACCGTGGTGGATCACGCCAGCGATCGGGAGTAGGCCCGCGGTGCGGGCCTGCTCATGGGAAATGGCGATCACGGGGACCTGCGAAGAAATACTCAGGTACACATCGGAGAGTTCTTTGCTGAACGGACCGTGGTTGGTCGTCACTACCGGCAGGTCGGGGTACCGGAAGCTGTGCATCGGCCCCAGCAGCGAGTGGTCGTGCACGATGTCGCAGCCGCAGGCCCGGAGGGTTTCGTAACCGTGGATCAGGTGCTGCATCTCGATCGTGGTCGCACCGTTGCGGTCGGTCTGGGCCGCAGGAAAGACCCAGGCCAGGGGCACATCGCAGGTCGAGTCGCCCGTGCTCCACAGCACCACATCGTGCCCTGCGGCGCGAATACCCCGGGCCAGGCGGTCGATGACCGCTTCGGGGCCACCGTCATTGGCGGGCGGCACCGGGTGCCATGGGGGTGCAATGATGCCGACGCGCATACCGGGGAAGTCTCCTGATGAGGGGCCGACACGATGTCGGACGGTGCTTGGTGGAACGGCTGAAGAGAAAAAGACCGCTAGACAGTCAATCGGCTACTGGCCAGGACTCCTGAGCGATTTCTGAGCCGGCTGGTGATTTCAGCGCAGGGTCCGAGCCTGTTCGACGCCGGTATCACGATGCTGATGGGCCAAGCCGGTGGTCGACAGTGGCGAATCATGGGGCACCGGTGCCGGGCGACCAAACAGGTGACCCTGGCCGTGGTCGCACCCAAGCTCGTAGAGAACCGTGGCTTGACCGATGGCTTCAACCCCTTCCGCCGTCAGACTCAGATCAAGCAGTTGGGCCAGGTTGACCAGGATCTCGACAATGCCACGGGCGTTGGCGTCGGTTTCGATCGTCTGGATCAGCGTGCGATCCAGCTTGAGAATGCTGAACGGGTAGCGGCGAAGATGGGTGATGCTCGAGTACCCGGTGCCGAAGTCATCGAGGGCCAGATCGACCCCCATTGCACTGATGGTCTCAAGGACCGAAACCGCGGCATCATCGTCGGGCATCTGGGTTTCGGTCAGCTCCAGCCGCAGCAGGGATGGGTCGATCTGTGCTGCGGCGAGGGCATCAGCCACATCGCGCACCAGCGATCCCTGAGCCACATGACGCCACGAGATGTTCACCGCGATCGGGTTGGGCGCCCCATGGCGAGCGGTCAGCACGCTGGCGAGCCGGGCTGCTTCGTTAATGGCCCATCGCCCGAGATCAACCACGAGGTTGCTTTGTTCGGCCACCCCGATGAACTCTTCAGGCGAGACAAGCCCCTCGCCCGGTCGGTCCCAGCGGGCCAGCGCTTCCCAGCTCAGCGTTTCCCCGGTCTTGATGCTCACGACCGGTTGGAGTTCGAGAAAGAGTGCATCGGCTCGCAGTGCGGTGCGGAGGTCGGCCTGCAGTTCCTGGCGACGCTGCCAGGCCCGCCGCTGGCTGTCCCCCGAGATGTTGACCGACGTCGCACCGGTCTTCGAGGTGTAGACCGCGAGGTCCGCCTCGTGCAGCAGATCCGAGGCGGTCGACCGGCCGGAGCCGGAGACGGCGACGCCCACGCTGGCGGAGATTTCGAGACGAACCCGGCTGAGAGAAACGGGCTCCTCGAGGGAGGCCACGATCTGCTCGCCCAGACCGGCTACCTCGCTCGAGCCTCCATGGTCGACAACCAGCACAAACTCGTCACCACCGACGCGGCCAACGAAGCAATCGGCGGGAAACGCGCCGGCCACGGCGAGGAGTCTCTCGGATACCACCCGCAACAATCCGTCACCGAGCCCGTGACCGTAGGTGTCGTTCACCTGCTTGAAGCGATCGAGGTCAACAAAGAGCACAGCAAAATTGTTGAGACCGGGATTCTGTCGCCGGCGTGAGATTTCGTGGTCGATCCGCTCATGGATCGAATGACGGTTCCCGAGACCGGTGAGGTCGTCAAAGCGCGACCGCTTCCAGAGCTCCCGCTGAAACTCGAGACGCTCGGTGATGTCACGGACCACCACCGACATCGGCGACGGCCCGTCCCGGCGGTGCTTTGACGCCGACATCAAAAGGCCTCGCAACCGTGGCTTGTCGCCTGCAGCGTCGAGGGTTTGACCGAGGATCTGGATCGGAGGGTTCGAAGCGTCCTTGGCTTCGGTCTTTAGCTGCACTTCTACCCGGCCAACACCAAGACGCTGCGTCTCTTCCAGCATGGCCCCGACGTTGTTGGATTCATCATCAAAAAGTTCGGCCAGTTGGCCGCCGATCAGCTGTGCCGATTCGGGCTCAAAGATTTTCCGGGCCGCTGGGTTGGCGGTGATCACCCGCCCGTCGCTATCGACGGTAAGGATGCCGTCGGCGGCGTAATCAACAAGAGCTCGATGGGTCTCTTCCGATTCCCGGAGTGCTGCGGTTGTCTCGCTGAGCTTTCCAACCGCGCCGTCGATGGCCTGGCCCATCGGGCCAGGAGTAGCATGGGCAAGGACCGGATCTTCGTAGGCCCCGGCGCCCATCGCGGTCAGTTGTCCGTCGAAGTGTCTCAGTGTGGTGGCCACGTCATCGAGCGCATCCGACACAATCGCCACCTCACGGGGTTCCCAACTGGTGCGTTCCGCCTCGGCAAAGTCACCGGTCGATATCCGTTGGGCCTGGCGCTGGAGCAGAGAAAGAGGGCGAAGCAGGATCCGAAGCGAGAGCAACGCCACCAGTGCCGTTCCGCCGAAGATGAGAGCAGCCATAAACGTGGACTGCGCCACCCGATCAGCCCGACGTTGGCGTCCGGTTTCGGCAACGGCCAGCACATCGCTGCGAAGCTCGACGGGGAGGGTCGACAGCTCTACCAGCCGGTCGTAGCCGGTCGTGGCGTACTCGATGGCGTTGAGCTCTGTTGTCTCACCGTCACGGAGGCCGGCCTCCACCAACAATCGCTCGCGGTAGCCGGCATATTTCACCGCAGTGGCGGAACCTTCCAGCTCCTGGAACAGTCGCTGATGTTTCGCTGGAGCACCGTCCAGATAGTCGGCGACAGCCCGGCCATAGTCCGCGCGCGCCGACGCCAACGTGAGAACAGGGTCGGTTGGTGGCACCGAACCTGGCAGCGGTGGAACAACCCCCTGGCCCGCCAGATATTCGCGGTTTGCCATGGCGAGGGTCACGTTGAGACGGTTGAGGGAACGAAGGCCACTCACCGCCTCAGCCATATCGGAGGCCGAGGGCACATCTGTGGCCCGGTCGAATACCTCGCCAGACGCCACGGTGTGGTCCGTTGCGGCCGACGAGAACCAGTCACTGATGTCGTGCACATATTCCTGGACGCCCACGGGATCGGCCACGGGGGGACTCATGTCGTCGGCTCGGGCCCGCCACTGGTCAATCTCGGCTTGTAGAGCGAGCAGCTCGGTCCGCTCCGACGCGCTCAGGAGAAATCCGTCGTCGGACAACACGATCTCAAGGTGGCCAAGCGCGGCATCGCCGCGGCTTCGAATCTGGTCGGCGAAGTCGCCGATGGTGACACCCTCGTCTTGATCGATGACGATGGCGCGGGCGTCGACCCCGGAGAGGTTCAGTTGGGCGATGGCCGCGTTGACGGTGCCTTCGGGGCTCAGCCAGAGGCCAGCGTTGCTCAGGGCGGTGGTTAGCCGGATCGCCGATTCGATTTCTGCGGCCGCGGCGGTCTCGCGCCGTTGCTCGCGCACGGTGTCGGCAAAGAAGAACAGCGTTCCCACGGTCGGAAACAGGAGCGCGAGAACAACGATGAACCTGAGGCTCACCCACTGCTTCTGCGTCTTGGTCTTCCCACTCTGACCCGCGGTCACCGAAAGGATATCGGCGTAACGGCGGGCCAACTAAACCTCAAGCTGAGCGTGAATCAAAAACTGATCCGGTCCGGATCGCCCTCATATCCCGGGAGCGCAAGCGCTCTGGGGAGCCTCCTACTGGGGTCTGGTGCCCACGATGCTGGCTCGCTCCATCACCCGGGTATCGGGGAAGTAGTCGCTTGCGGCGTAGTGCTGCACTGCCCGATTGTCCCAAAAGGCTACCGAGTCCGGCTCCCAGGAGAAGCGGCACTGGTATTCAAGAGTGTCGGCCTGGCGGCAAAGCCGGTCCAGCATGGCGAACGACGCCTCCGCCTCCATGCCCACGATGAAGTCGGTGAAGAAGCGGTTCACATAGAGCAGCTTCTTGCCGGTGACCGGGTGGGTACACACCACCGGATGTTCCACCGCAGGATACTGCTCACGCATCTCCGCCTCTTTGCCGGGTTCAACCTGCTGGCGGAAGGCTCGAAGAAAGTCATGCACCGCGGTCAGTGATTCGGCTTCAGCCTTCAGCTCCGGATCGAGTCCCTCGAAGGCCGCGTTCATGTCACAAAAGAGGGTGTCGCCGCCGCTCGCTGGAACCTGAAGGGCATGGAGTACCGCGCCCATCGAGGGTACCTCCCGCCAGGTGACATCGTGATGCCAGCCGTTCTCGTAGCCGCCGGTGTCGGGACCTTTTTCGAACCGCACCAGCTCCGGGTGAGTGTCGCTGCCGGGCAGGAACGGGTGGGTCTCAAGTTCGCCGAAGTGTTGGGCGAAACGGATGTGGGCTTCGGGCGTGAGTGGCTGGTCGCGGAAGAAGATGACCTTGTATTCATACAGCGCCTGACGAATCTCATCGAGCACTTCGGTGGCTGGGTCATTCACGATGTCAACGCCGCGGATCTCAGCGCCGATGGTGGTGCCGACCCGTTTGATGTCAAAGTGCTGCCACTCGAGTTGATCGAGTCGGGACCGTTCTGCTTCGAGCTGGGTGAAGGGTCCGAGGTAGACGTCGTAGCCGGGCATCTGCACCCGCTTGGCGTTGAGTGCCGAGCCCGGATCCGGAACCGAGTGCTGGGCTTCGTCAGTTTGGGCCTTGCCGTTGGATGCCTTGCCGTTGGGTTGGGTCTCGTCGGTGTCCGATGGACCATGTTGTTCGACCGTGCTCATAGACCCAGAGTAGCCACTACTCGTTAGCTGCTGCCCCGTTGGGACGACTTTTGAAAAGAAGCTAGCCAGTTGGGAGCAGCGTGGCATGGGCCGATGGGTAGAGTCCCCGCTTCATGGTGCCGAGGGTGTCGCCGGCGTGGTGAGCCTGACTTGCGGCCCACTGGGTTGCGGTGGCCAACACCTCGGCTTCATCAGCTCGCGCTTCGGCCATGCCGGCGCTAACCATGTCCTCGGCTCCCCACCGTTTGCCGGTGACCACGGCTTCATGGAGGGTTGACGCGGGGATCCGTGACTGGAGGGCCGCGGTCATTCCGTCGGTGAGCGGCAGGCCGAGGTCGACTTCGGGGATACAGAAGTATCCCCGATCGGATCGCATCACCCGGAAATCATGAACGGTCGCCAACATGGCCCCGCCGGCGAAGGCGTGACCGTTGATCGCCGCCGCGGTCGGCGCGTCGTTGAACAGAATCCGGCCGAACAACCGATGCACCTCGGTCATAAATTCCGGTCCCGAGTCGGCGCCATCCGACATCAACCAGTCCAGATCGAGACCGTTCGAGAAGAACTTGCCTGTGCCGGTGGTAACCAACGCTCGGGACCCGTCCACGCCATCGAAGTCGTCGAGACAACTATGCAGAGCCGCCATCGACTCCGCATTAAACCGGTTCTCGTCGTTGTCCATCGCCAGCACATAGACATGGTCACCGGCTTCACGGAGTTCAATCATGGGCCACAGCATAGGTGGACCGCCCCGGGCGGGTTCGGCTGATGCGGCACCGCGGCCGAGGTCGCGGCATCACCCGGCACTGGAGGTAAGGAATTCGATCACTCGGGGCCACGCCTGCGGATCCTGGAGAAAGAAGATGTGGCCTCCATCGCACCAGTGGAGTTGGGCGTTGGGTAGCCGTTCGGCGATGCGTTCCATGTTGGCGACGGGCGCGACCCCGTCGTAGCGCCCGCCGATAACCAGCGTTGGGTGGATAACTGTCGCAAGGCCCTCCCACGTGTCGTGGTCGGCGCGGGCGTCGAGCTGACGCTGAGCTTGAACCTTGGCGACGGCGTCGGGCTCCGGGGCCTCGTTTCGGCGCTTGGCCCACTTGGTAATCAGGTCCATTCCGGGGGCGAGGACGCCGTTGGCCAGGTCGTTGCGGGTGTCGAGCTGGTTACCCCGAACGACCAGGGCTTGCTCGGGTGACAGTTCGGCGAGTTCGCGAAAGTCGACCGAGGCGCCGCCAGGGCCCCCAGCAGAGGTGCAGGCCAGAACCAACCGACGTATGCGCTGGGGATGGGCCACCACCAGGTTCTGAGCCACCATGCCGCCGAAGGAGGTCCCGACTACGTCGACCCGGTCCCAGCCGAGGTGGTCGAGCAACGCCGCCGCGTCATTTGCGTAGTCGGCCATGGTGTAGGCGACATCGGGATCGGGTTGGCCCGGCCGGTCACGATGGTCGACGGCACGGCCCAAGCCCCGTTGGTCGTAGTGGCAGACCGTGAAGTGGGCGTTGAGGGGATTGGTTTCGGGCGACGACCATCGCAGGTCGTTTCCCGTACCGGAAATGTTCAGCAGTGGCGGGCCACTGCCGTGGATCTCGTAGTAAAGCTCGACTTCGCCTACGCCAAGCATGGGCATGGTTGCATCCCTTGTGGTCGGTCATTCGGACAGTCCCGGAGTGATAGGGCCAGGACACTAGAAGTGGTAGGGGAAGCTGCTCCAGTCGGGCGGGCGCTTCTCGAGGAACGCGTCACGGCCTTCCTGGGCTTCGTCGGTCATATAGGCCAACCTGGTCGCTTCGCCGGCGAACACCTGTTGGCCCACCAGCCCGTCGTCGATCAGGTTGAGGGCAAACTTGGCCATGCGTTGGGCGGTGGGGCTCTTGGCGTTGATTTCGGCAGCCCACTCCAGCGCTACGGTTTCGAGCTCTTCGTGGGGGACGGCCCGGTTGACCATACCCATGGCCATCGCTTCCTCGGCGCTGTAGTTGGCCCCCAGGAAGAAGATCTCCCGGGCTCGTTTCTGACCCACCTGGCGAGCCAGGTAGGCCGATCCAAAACCGCCATCGAAACTGGCCACGTCGGTGTCGGTTTGTTTGAAGATGGCATGTTCCTTGCTCGCCAGCGTGAGGTCGCACACCACATGCAGGGAATGGCCCCCACCGACCGCCCATCCGGGCACCACACAGAGCACCACCTTGGGCATGGTCCGGATCAGCCGTTGCACTTCGAGGATGTGCAGCCGTCCGACACGCGACGGGTCGATGCCTGCCGCGGAGTCGCCCTCGGCGTACTTGTAGCCGTCCCGACCCCGAATCCGCTGATCGCCTCCAGAGCAAAAGGCCCAGCCTCCGTCCTTGGGCGAAGGTCCGTTGCCGGTGAGCAGTACCGAGCCAACGTCGGGCGACATCCGGGCGTGGTCGAGGGCGCGGTAGAGCTCGTCGACGGTCTGTGGACGAAAGGCGTTGCGGACTTCGGGCCGGTTGAACGCGATCCGCACCGTGGCCTGGTTCACCGCCCGGTGATAGGTGATGTCGGTGAAGTCGAAGCCCTCCACCGGAGCCCAGGCCGCGGCATCAAACAACGGGGAAATCTCTGAATCGGTCGAACCCATGCCCGTACCATAGACCCCCGCCAGATCAGCCCACTCGCTCAGCTCTCAACTTCTTCGAGTTCGCACTCTTGGAGTATTTACTCCAACGGTTGGCTACACTTGAGCCATGGCCGGAGAGCGGTATCGGGTGGAAGAGTTGGCAGCGACGACCGACATCGGCGTCGACACCATCCGCTACTACCAGGCCCAGGGACTGCTCGAAGCTCCGACTCGTGATGGCCGCATCGCCTGGTACCACCGCGGCCACATCGCACGACTGAACGAGATCCGCGACCTCTCGGCGCAGGGCTTTAGCCTGGCCCAGATCCGCGCTTTGGCCGATGACGATGACCCGCTACTTCGGTCCTTGATCACGGGCAGCGGCGAGGCACCCACCATCGATCGAGAAGAACTGGCCCGCCTCGCCCATCTCCCCGCCGAAGCGGTGGCGCTGGCCATCGAGGTCGGGCTGTTGAACCCCACCATTATCGATGGCGAGGAGCGCTTTAGCGACGATGCGGTTGACATGTTGTCGTCGGCCCGGCTCCTGATCGATGCTGGTGTTGATCCCACCGCCTTCACTGAGTTGGCCGTGCGCCACGCCGAACACACCGAACAGTTGGTCGATGATGCCATCGCCATCGTCCATGACCTGATCGAGGCCAAGGGACTCTCCCGGGGCGATGCCGCAGCCATGATCGAGTTGGCGATACCGAAGATCACCAAGCTGGTCGCCGGCCATTTCCAACAAACTCTGGTGGCCCGCGGCACCGCTCGCCTTACCGATGGCGACGAGCCTCGATGACGCCCACCCGACCGCACCGCTCCGACGCTGCCGGCGACCCGGCTCCACCACCGCCACCACCCCTCGTCTACTGGTCCCGGCGGCTCGCTGACGACATCGACCCACTGGCGGTCTATGCCGTCAGCGACGAACCCCACCGCAACTTCCTGCGGGTCCGGGACGAGGGTGAGGCCTTCGCCGCCATAGGCGTTGCTGCAGCCATCGAGATCGACTCCACAACTCGGGGTTCTCGATTCCAGGCGGTCGCTCGGGCCCGCTTTCGACTCGGCCGCACCGTCACGCCCGCGGATTCACTCGATTCCGGGCCGAGTCCAGTGCTGATCGGTGGCTTCGCCTTCGACCCTCAACATCAGCCTGGGCCCGAAAGTGACTGGGTTGGGTTCCCGGCCGCCCAGCTGACCCTGGCCCGTGTACTGGTTCGGCGTACCGCTTCCGGCGCCGTTTGGGTCACCGCGGCCACGCCGACCGCCCAGGGGGCGGCAGAATCTCGCCGCCGGATCGACAACGAAATCGATGCCCTCGTCGAAGCGTCGCGATCCTGGCGGGCGCCAGCCGACTCCCCTGGGGACCGAGCCCCCGCCAAGCAGGGTTCGACCAAGCAGGGTTCAAACGAGCAGGGTTCGACCGAGCACGGTTTGGCTGCCGCCGATCAGACCCAGGAGGCTGATCCCACGTACGGGTTTCTCTCCGAGACCGAGTTGCATGACGCCACCTACCCGGAGCTGGTGCGTCGGATCCTTGCCGAAGTGGGGGCTGGCCGGTTGGACAAGGTCGTGGCCGCCCGGGCCCTCGACCTGCCGAGGACCCCGGAACCCGGCGACCACTCCATCGCCGCCGATCTCGACTCCGCCAGCCTGGCCCAGGCGCTGGCCGACCGCTTCTCGAACGCCACGGTCTTCGCCTTCAGCCGGGGTGATCGAACGTTCCTCGGCGCCAGCCCCGAGTTGCTTGTCCGTATCGACGGCCGCGGCGTCCACACCGAGGCCATCGCCGGCTCGCGTCCCCGGGGCGCTGACGCTGTCGACGACGCCGCCATCGCCGATGCCATGGCCACCGATCCGAAGGAGCAGGCCGAGCATCGTTTTGTGATCGAGAACCTCCGGCGGAACCTCACCAGCGGCGGAGTTCAGGTTGAGGACCCTAAGGGAACCAGGGTGCGCAAGCTTCCGGGTATCCAGCATCTCTTTACCCCGCTCCGGGGGCTGACTTCGGCTACGTCCACCACCGCTATCGCCATGGTCGGTGCCCTGCATCCCAGCGCTGCGGTCTGTGGAACGCCGTCAGCCGACGCCCTGCGATTCCTCCGCGCCCATGAGGATCTGGAACGGGGTTGGTACGCCGGGCCGGTCGGTTGGACCGATCTTGATGGTCGGGGTGAGTTCTTTGTCGCCCTCCGCAGCGGGGTGCTGGGCCCGACCCATCTGCGCTTGTTCGCCGGCGCCGGAATCGTCGAAGGTTCCGACCCCGACCGAGAGCTGGCCGAGACGTCGATGAAGTTTCATGCGGTTCTTGACCCGGCCCGCCGGGCCAGCCGGGCCACAGAGGAATGGTCGGCATCCACGTCGGCGCCCGCCGCGACTGCTGCCGGAGTGCGACCGTGACCAATCAGGCCGAGGCGGTGTATGACTACGTCGCTGCGTTCATCGACGAGTTGGCGCGCCAGGGTCTGGCTTGGGCGTTCCTCTCACCGGGTTCGCGCTCTACCCCGCTTTCGCTCACCGCCTACCGCAGCACGGTCGGCACGCGGGTCATCCTCGACGAACGCAGTGCCGGGTTTGTTGCTCTTGGTGCCGCCCGGGCCACCCGAGCGCCGACCGCCCTGATCTGCACGTCGGGGACCGCGGTGGCGAATTATCTACCGGCCGTGGCCGAGGCATCCCTCACTCAGGTGCCGTTGTTGGTCCTTACTGCGGATCGACCTATCGAGCTGAGAGGGTGGGCGCCGGGACAGACGATCGACCAGGTCAACATCTTCGGCGGCCACGTCCGGTGGCAGACCGAGGCACCGATACCCACCGCCGATGACGCCTCGCCGCTTGATGGTGGTGTGGGACCGAGCCATGCTCGCCGGCTGGCCCACCGAGCCATCACCACCGCCAAGGGTCCGATCCCGGGACCGGTTCATCTCAACTGGCCGTTTCGGATGCCTCTTGAACCGCCAGCGGGCTGGTTTGACCGTCGGCCGCCCGGCTCCGGTGGCGGTCGATGACCAACGAACCTGTTCCCCTGGTCCGGTTTGGACCGAGCGAGGCGGCGGCCGCGGCCGAACACATCGCTTCACTTGCGGCCCGGCATCAACGAGGCCTGGTGGTGTGCGGTCCGGATCTCCGTGGCGGCGACGAACTGCGCCGAGCCGTTTCCGCCCTGGCCGCTCGGGCCGGCTGGGTGGTACTTGCCGATATCGGCTCGCCCATCCGCGGCACCACCGCGCCGACTTCCCGGGTTGCGGCGGTAAGCGCCACCGACGCCATCGTCCGGTCACAGCCACTCATGGAACGACTGGGCCGGGCCGAGGTGGTTGTTCAGCTGGGTGCGCCCCACCTGTCGAAGGCCCTGCGGCTGTGGCTGGAGGCTCATGAGCCCACCCATACCGTGCTCTTCGACGCTGGCTACCAATGGGCCAACCCGTCGTTTGCTATCACCGCCATCATCGCCGCCGAGCCCGCAGCCGTGCTCGACTTGGCCGTGTCCGAGCTCGCGAAGGGTCACGATGACGATGCCGTCGACCGGGCCGGTTCGCCCGCCTCACCGAGTTCGCCTGATTTGGCGTGGGCCAAGCAGTGGACCGAGGCCGAATCGGTCGCCCGTCAGGTAATCGCCGACCATACCGAAGAGTCGCATCTGGCCGACCATGTCGATCAGCCAGCCCTGGCGGCCACCCTGTTGGACCTGGTTCCTTCCGGACATCTGGTCTATGTCTCGAACTCGATGCCGGTTCGGGATCTCGACACCTTCGGCGGCCTACCCGCCCCCGATGTCGATATCCATGTCCATCGGGGCGCCAACGGCATCGATGGCCTCACCTCGGCTGCTGCCGGCGCCGCGTTGGCCACGGGGAGACCCACCACCCTGTACTGCGGTGATCTGGCCTTCCTTCACGACATCGGCGGGCTGATCACCGCTCGCGCTCTGGGCGTCAACCTCACAATGGTTGTGCCTGACAACAACGGTGGTGGCATCTTCAGCCAGCTACCGATTGCCCGCACTGCGCCTCGGGACGACTTTGCCGACATCTTCCATACTCCCCATGGCCTCGACCTCACTCGCGTCGGCGACATCGGTGACACCCGGACCCACCGGGCCGCCACCCTGGCCAAGGTGCAGGAGCTGTATCGCGACGCTATTTCCAGTTCCGGCATCGATGTGATTGTGGTGGAGGTCGACCACGCTTATGACCGCGACCGTCGAGCAGCGCTGGCCGACCGCATCGCGGCCCGGCTTCGATAAGCGACGGGCGAGTAATGCTGCATCGGCGAGCAGTGCCAGCCAACCGACCCCATTACCCAGGCGCCCCGTTGATGGCCCGGTCGGGAGCCGGTACCCAATGACCGGCGACATGACTAGCGACCAGGTCAGCTACGATACGCGATTTACCGGAACCGCCCTGCCCAGCGGCACCACCATCACCTGGGCCACCCATCATCGGAACGTAGATTCGGACCCCTCGAGCCCGGCCCCCGACCAGACCAGGGCCACACGGATCCAGACCACCGAGCTGGCCTCGTCGAAGCAGCCCGACACGGTGATGATGCTCCACGGCTTCAGTGGATCGGGCCTCACCATGGCCCCGCTCGACCAGCAGCTCAACCAGCACCCAGCCACGCTGCTGGTAGATCTCCCCCATCACGGCCAGACCAGCGTGGCGCCCCTCCCCAAACCCACGGAGCAACCAGACCTCGACGCCATCACGCTGCCCGACGCGGTGAGCGCGCTACGGCAACTCCTCGACACGCTCGTCATCGAGCGGGTCGACCTCATTGGCTATTCCTTGGGGGGCCGTACCGCCCTGAGTTTGGCCATGGCTCATCCCAACCGGGTACGGAGCCTGGTCCTGATCTCTGCCAGCCCGGGCCTGGCCGACCCCACCGAACGAGACGAACGGGTGAAGGCCGATGCTGCTCTCGCTCAGCGGATCGTGAGCGAGGGCCTGGACCAGTTTCGAGATTTCTGGGATGGCCTGGCCCTCTTTGCTGGGACCATCGACCCCGCCGACCGCCTCGCCCCCGACCTGGAATCGATGATCGATCGGGAACAGCGTCGGGCCGACACGGCGGAGTTGGCCCGTTCCCTTCGAGGAATGGGCACGGGCCGCATGCCCGCGCTCCACGACCGGTTGTTCGAGCTCGACCTGCCCGTCCTGCTACTCACCGGCTCGCTCGACACCAAATACGTGGCCCTCGCCTCCGAGATGGTGGACGCGCTCCCCCAAGCCACCCATCGAACCATCAACGGCGCGGCCCACCGGGTCCACCTCGACCGACCAGCCGCCACCGCCGCGGCCATCAAAGACTTCTGGTCAATCCTCCCCGACCGCAGCCGGTAGGCAACCAAAAGCCGCTGTGTTGGGTCGTCTGCCCCCATAGACCCCCAGGTTTGCAGGAGACCGCCGGAAGACCGCTTGAAACTCTCTAGAGGTCGTAGCGTCGGAGCTTGCCCAGGCTGGTTCGAGGCAGGCTTGGAACCACCTCGACGGCCCGAGGCGCCGCGAACGGGGCCAAATCCCGAGCCGCCCATTCTCGAACCTCGGCCAGTTCCGGCGGCTCGGTCCCGTCGGCAACCACGATGATGGCGGTGACCTGTTCCCCCCATTCGGGGTGTGGCCGTCCGACGACCGCAACGTCGGCTATCGCAGGGTGGGCCAGGAGTGTCCGTTCGACGGGTCCCGGCCACACGTTCTCGCCACCGCTGATGATGAGGTCACCCTTGCGACCAAAGACCCGGAGTTGGCCCGCGTCGCTGATCTCGCCAAGATCTCCGGTGGCGAACCAGCCATCAGCATCCTTGGGGTCGTAACCACCGAGGTAGCAGCGCAGGAGCGACGGCCCCCGTAGCGCGATTACCCCGCCGGAATCGATGCGCATCTCAACTCCGTCCAGGGGCCACCCTTCATAGACCACCCCTCCCCCGGTTTCGGTCAAACCGTAGGTGGCGATGACGTTGGCGGGCCGGCCGGGAGGCGGGGCCGAGCCGCCGACAAGAATCTTGCGGAACGCGGTCGCCGGTATCCGGGCGAGTGTCGTCGGCACCAGCGAGGTCAAGGTGGCTCCAGCCTCGGCGGCGGCCAGAACCGCTCCGGTATCGAAGCCGGAGTGAACCGAGAGCGGGGTCCCGGTGATCAGCGCTCGGGTCACCACTCCCAAGCCCCCCACGTGGACGAGCGGCAGACAGCAGAGCCAGCGGTCCTGATTGGGGTCGACATCGAGGTAGGCATGGGTGGCCCGAGCCGATGCCGCCAGTGCATCGTGGGTCAGCACCACCGCTTTCGGATCTCCGGTGCTGCCGGAGGTAGTGACCACCAGGGCGTCGTCCGATTCCATGACCCGCGGTTGCGACCGCTGGTGACGCCCCGTCGCATCGACCACCACCGCTGGCGCCAGATGGTCGACGAGCGCGGCCCGAGCGGCCTCGGGTTGACGCAGATCGATGGGAGCCACCGCATCTCCATTGTCCCAAGCCTTGCCAAGCTCAGAAACGAAGTCGTCTCCTGGGGCCAGGGCAATAGCGATCAAGCGGTTCACCGTTTCAAACTACTGGCACCGGTCCAAACTACTGACCCCGCTTGCACCAGTTGTCAGCCGAGCCCGCAGTCAGGGGCACTAAGGTTGGGCAGCCCGCGAGTATCGGAGGACCAGCGGTGATCGGCATTCCAGCGAGCCTCAACAGCGTGACCGCTGAGTGGCTGACCAGCGCGTTCGAAGATCAGGCGATTGCCACTCCCGGGATCAGCTCACTCAGCTACGAGCCGATGCCCGGAATTGTTGGAGCCCTGGGCGAGATCGGAATTTTCACCATCGACTGGGCCGGGCCCACCGATCTCCCTGACCGCCTCGTTGGCAAGTGTCCCCTCGACGACGACATGGCCAAGCTCTTCAACAGCGTGATGCAGTACTACCGCCGAGAGAGCGGCTTCTATGCCGATGTCGCCCCACAGATTCGCGACGCGGGCCTGATGAAGTTGCCTGAGTGTTATCTGAACGTCACCGACCCTGACTCTGATCAGAACCTCCTGTTGATTGAACACTGCGGCGAAGCGACCGACGGTGACATCCTCGCCGGAGGTCTGGAGCCGGAGCCGATGCTTCGGCTGGTCGAAGACCTGGCTCGGGTACATGGCAAGTATTGGCTCGACGACAAGGTCGGCGACCTGCCGTGGCTTCTCGACTGGAGCACCGAGTCATTCCAGCTCGGCATCCCTGTGACCCAGGAAGGATGGTCAACCTTCCGCAATCGCGAACCGGACTTCTTCGATCCCGCTCTGGCCGAGGTTCTCGACCGAACCTACATCAACGACACCATTCGGCTTCTCGACGTTATGACCAACCGGCCCTGGACCTTTACCCACGGCGACTACGAGCTCGACAACTTTCTCTTCTGCAGCGACGATTCGGTGATCATTCTCGACTGGCAGACGGTGATGAAGAGTTTCCCCGGTGTCGACCTCGGTTGGTTCCTCGCCTGCAGCCATAGCGAGGCGTCCCTGGCTGAGGAGCGCACCATCCTCGACCGTTACCGCAAGGTTCTGGCCGAGAGCGGCGGCCCGGAGTGGAGTCACGACCAGCTGATCGAGGACCTGGCCTTTGGCATGATGTTTCACGTCACCGGCCAGACGGTAACCGCCACCGCCGACTACGAGGACCGGGCCAAGCGCCGTTTCCGCCACATGCTCGAAGGCTGCCACGCCGCCGCCCTGCGCTGGAACGTCACCGAAGTCATCGCCGAAGCCTGACGGCTAGTGGGAGACTACGTGAGGAGGCTGGCTGCTTTGGTGAAGAGCTTCACCGTGGTGGCGTGGAGCGCGTCGCCGAATTCTTTGGGGGCCTTGCCCGCAGCGGCCCGCACGTTGGTTCCTTCGAGGATGATGCCGAGTCGGAAACAGGCCAGCACCGTGTACCAGTTGATGTTGGAGAGGTCCCGTTCGCTGCCGTCGGCGTAACGGTCCACCAACTCGGTTGCGGTTGGGAACCCGTCCCAGGGTTCGATCCGTAGGTCGGCGGTCGGGTCCTCGCCGGGCCAGAGGGCGACGAGTTGGCCCAGATCGACCAGCGGGTCGCCAATCGTGCTGAGCTCCCAATCGATCACGCCATCGAGCTCACCGCTGTCTCGGCGGAACATCACGTTGAGCAGATGGAAATCACCATGGATGATGCCGTTGACGTAGTTCTCGGGCCGATGGGCTTCCAGCCAGTCAGCCACCTCGTCGACGCTGTCGATTCCGTGGCCCTCGTATTCTTCAACCTCGTCGTAGGCGGCCATGTGGGCCCGCCATCGAGGCACTTGCCGTTCGAGGTAGCCCGGCTTACCGAGGTCGACCAGGCCCTTGGCTTCGTGGTCGACCCGCGCCAGACCGGCGATTGCGTCGGCCATGGAGAGACCCATTCGGCGCCGGATCTCCGGATCACCTTTATGAAGGTCCGGCAGTCCCTGAGCCGCGACAAAGCCATCGAGGGGTTCCATCAGATAGAACGCTGCACCGAGCACCGAGAGATCGTCCGTGCCCGCGATAAAGGCCGGGTGCGGCACATCGCTGTCGGCCAACGCCTTGAGAACCCGGGCCTCGCGAGCCATCGTGGCGTCGCTGTTCTTGCGCTTGTGCTGCGGTGGCCGGCGCAGCACATAGGACGCGTCGCCGCGGCTGAACTTCAACAAGACGTTCTGGGTCCCGCCGACCAGGAGTTCGCCGGAGCCAAACGGTTCTCCCGTCTGAAGACCCTGGTCGTCCATCCAGCGCCCAAGCGCCTCGGGGTCAACCAGCTCGGGTTCGATCGGCCAAAGCGCAGCGTCCATGGTGCGCAGTATCGCACCTTCGCCAGTCCGGTTCGAACGCCAGGGCGGCGCCTGCGCCTCGCGCCGCACACGCTACCTTCGGCGCGGCCAATCAAGCTCGCGCTGCTTCCGGCGCCGCCACGACCCGCGGAGACGAGGCCTGGAGCCAGTTTCTAGCTGGCTTGGTGCAGCGGATCGTTGCCGAGAGCAACCTCGGTGAGTCGCTCGATGGCGTCTTCTGGAAGGTCGACAAAGAAGTCACTGAAGCGATCCCGAAGCACATCTTCGAGCTCGGCCCGACGGTGATCGGGCCAGCCTTTTGCCGCTCCCCGCAGCCGGCGCTCCAGGACGTGATAGAGGGCGCTCAGCTCGTTGAGGTGCACAATCTCGGCCGGATCCGCTTGCGACGCCTGCTCCGACCCGTCGCCGTCTTCATGGGCGCCGGAGAGCTCAACATCGGCGTCAGCGCCCCCAGCTTCGGCATCTTCGTCGCCGATGTCCGGCTGTGGCATCTTTGCTTCG
>CALAML010000233.1 GCA_937925845.1 uncultured Acidimicrobiales bacterium
CGCGAGGAACAGTTCATCGAGTATCCGCGTGGCACGATGCCGGAGTTGTTCCTGCCCGAGTCGCCGATCCGCAAGCTCTTCGCCGATTGTCCCGACACCACCTACTACCAGTTCAACGTGACCCCCGGCGGTCGGTACCGGGTTACCGGCGTGCGGGGTGAGTCGCCCTACATCTCCTTCACCGCCTATCGCGCCGGGGTGACCGACCGGGTGGTGGCCGACCTCCATGACGGCGAGTTGGAGATCAACGCCGATGGCACCTTCGTACTCGAGGTGGGCGGCCCCCAGTTGGGTTCCAACTGGCTCAGCCTCGGTGACGACGGAGCCTTTGTGATCATCCGCGAGTACGCCCACGATCGTCGAAACGGTAGGGCCGCCGAGTTCAACGTGGAACAGATCGAACCCGAGCTCACGGCCCGCGACGAGCTGACGGCCGACGGGTTGGCGGGAGTTCTTGGCCTGCTCGGCCTCGGTCTCGGATGGGTGAACGATGCGACGGTGCGACTGTCGACCGAGCTCCGAGGTCGACCGAACCTGATGAACGAGGCCGCGGCCGAGTTGGTGTCGGAGATGGCCGGCACCCCTCACAACCACTACCAGCTGTGTTACGTGAGCCTGCAGCCGGGCGAGGCGCTGGAGCTGGAGCTGCATCCACCGGCCTGTCGCTACTGGAGCGTGCACCTCAACAATTGGTGGCTGGAGTCGCCGGAGTATCGCGACGGACAGCGGGTATGCATCAACGATTCCCAGGCCGAACGGGAGGCCGACGGATCGGTACGCATGTTGGTGGGTCCCGACGACCCCGGCCAAAAGAACTGGCTCGACACCGCCGGCCGCACCGAAACCATCCTCCTAGCCCGCTACCTCCTACCAGAAGCAGAGCTCCCCCCAATCACCACCAGGGTCATCAACGTGTGACTCCGGACAACCAACAGAGACTCAGAACAAAGCCAAAGAGCTTGAAGAACACAAGCAAAACAGCGAGCGCAGCGAGCTGCGGTGGTTAGCCGTCGTAGAAGCCTGGTCGGTGAAGGCCGATGACGGTTTGGTGGCGGTGGTTGGGGGCGTCTTTGGCTCGGGCGATTGCTGCTTCGCTCAGGTGGTTGGCTTCGGCGGTGGGTCGCATCCGTTGAGCCACGTCGCGACGGCCGTAGTGGATCTGCATGAAGTAGCGCCCGGGGTGTTCATCACCGGTCGGCGGGGTGCGCCGGTGCCAAATGTCGGAACAGAAGAGCACCACGTCGCCCGCTTTGCCGTCGATCACGTAGATGGTTTCGCCGTCGCAGGAAAGATCATCGTCTTCGAGGCGGTCGAGCGGTGGATAGCGCCCGGAGCGATGGCTGCCGGGGATGACGCCGGTGGGCCCTGACGATCTGGGCATGTCTTCCACCAGCACATGGCAGGCGATGGCGAACACCGGATAGGGGATGTGGTCGGGCCAGGGCGTGCCTTCGGGCCGGGGCACGTGGGGGCCGGAATCGATATGCCAGTTTCCGCCGCCGTGGGTCACCGGGGTGTTGGCTGGGTTGCGCCAGGTGGTGTTGGCGATCACATGGCAGTCCTCGCCAAGAAGGGGCTCGACGATGTCGAGGATCCGGCGGTCGGCCACGATGCGCTGGGCGATGGGGCTGCGGTTCAGGGTTTCGTAACGAAACTCGGTCCAGTCGGAGGCCCGCTTTCCCTCCGTGGCCTCAACCCGGACGTCGGGCGGGTAGGTGTCAAAGACGCGGTCGAGATCGCGACGCAGTTCCTCGACGGTGTCGATATCAAAGAGTTGCGGGAGGTGAGCGAAGCCCCGCTGTTCCAACTGCCGCGACGCCTCCGGTGCCGGACCGTCGGTTGTCTCGAGATACACGCCAAGCGTTTTCGTGAGCACGATGTCCCCCCAAGTGGTTGCGACCAGTGGCGCGTGGCCGAACTGCGTCATTTCAGTGTCGCCCAGCCTCCCGGCGAGCTCAAACGCAAACGCCGATCTGGCGTTGATCCTCCCCGACGAGGACCTTGAATCGGCTCAGCTGAAGGCCAAGAAGTGACCAACGGCCATCGCCGGACGTCAAGGCCGGTTCACCATCAATCGCGGTCCGGAGCCAAGATTTTTCGACAGCCGGCCCCCGCTCCCCGCGAACAATGTTGCCGCCCGCCCACTCGCGCAACATCACGAGTGGCTGGAAATATTACGGAAGCCTTAGCCCGATTCCCCCGCAATATTTGAATTGCCATTCACATTCGTCATGCTACTGTAAAGAAAACGCAACATGGTCGAGCAAGAGGTTCCCCGGTCCAGACGCCGTCATTTTGGTTCGGGTTTGCTAACACCACACCAACACCACCTCCGTCTCTCCCCGGAGTTCCCGTATGCAAACCCAAGCCTGGCGTCTGGCCAGCGTCGCCGTCATCCTCACCCTGATCACATCCGCTTGCCGGATCGTTCCGAGTGAGGATGACGAACGGCGTTGGCTCCTGCGAGCCCATGCCTGGGTTGGGGAGCTCTCCCGCCTGTTCGGCACCTTCGAGAACACCGTGTCGGCCTGGGTAAAGACCGATCAACGCTCTGCAGCCAACACCAACCTGTTGGTGTTTGATGCCGCCGAGGCAGTTCCAGGTAGTGGGAGGGGAGGCTTACCAGCCGAAACCTCTCACTACCAGGGCCTGACCAACCACCCGAGTTCTTCCCGGACGCCAGATCGAAACATTCGAGATCTGTGGTGGACCGACGAGTAGCCGTGCCCACTCGGCGAAGCGAGGTCTGTCACATCCGGCCCCCCGGCGTTGACTACGGAACTGGACCCGTAGTCGACGCCGGGGCGCCACCTTCCCATGAACTTGCCGCTGCCCCTGCTCCCACCCCTGAGTTTGAAGGGCGCCTCAGCCGATAGGGCGCTGCATGCAGAACTCGCTTCGGCAGGCGTCGCCGGGGTCGGTACGAACCTGGTCGTGGCTGACGATCTCGAACCCGGCCCCCCGATAGAGCCGCTGGGCGCCGACATTGTGCTGCATCACCCAGAGTTCGGCGACATCGACCTTGGCGTCGGAGGCGCTGGCCTCGGCCCACTCCACCCAGGCGTCGACCAACTGTCGGCCCACCCCTTGCCGCTGCACCGTCGGATCGGTCCACATCGACACGAGGTTGATGACTCGCTCGGCCACTGGGTCGAGATATCCCATCACCACGCCTACCCACCGCACCCCGACATCGCCGCCAGAATCCAGTCGTTGCTCGGCCACGAAGATCGCATCGGTCGGGCCATCGGAGCCCTTACGGGCGCGCTCGACCCAGTGGTCATCGGGTCGCTTGCGGGTCTCTTCGGGGTCGGCTGAAAAGGCCTCCGGAGCATCGCTCAGCGACCGCAGCCGAACATCTCGCACAAGCTGCCACTCGTCGGCGTTCACTCGGCGGACGGTGATCGAGTCGGTCGGGCGGCGTGTCGCGTCGTTGGCCCCTGCGGCGTTGTTGGCTGTTGTGTCAGCCGGCTGGAGGGTGGCGTCGTTGGCCTCAGCAGTGGCGTTGTCGGGCTCGTTTCCCATAGCCGCAAGGTACGGGACGGCGATGGTCATGCGCCATCAGATTTTCGGTGGCCACGATCCGACCGACTGGAAAACAAGCGGGAACACGCAGAAACAACACCGCTAAACCCAACCGCCAGCCACGGCCCAGCCACCGAGGGCGAGTCCCCATTTTTGCTGAGCCCTCACCGCGTTTAGGTTGCAGCCATGACTTCTTCTCCCCCGCCCCGCTCCATCGGCCCCGCCAGTGGCAAGCTCGGCGTCCTCACCCCGGGAATGGGTGCCGTCGCCTCTACCTTTATCGCCGGTGTAATCGCCGCTCGCGAAGGCATCACCCCGCCGATCGGATCGATCGCCCAGATGGCCCACATCCGCCTCGGTACCCGGGAGGAGGACCGCAACCCCCGCATCAAGGACTTTGTGCCGCTCGCCGAACTCGACGACATCGTCTTTGGCGGTTGGGATCCGATCTCGCCGAACGTGATGGAGGCGGCCAAGACCGCGGGCGTGCTTGAGGGTAAGGACCTCGAGGGCATCTCCGCCCAGCTCGAAGGCATCATCCCCATGGATGCGGTGTTCGACCAGCGCTGGGTGAGCCGCCTCGATGGGGTTCGGGTGAAGGACATCGAGAACAAGTGGGACCAGGCCGAGGCGCTTATCGCCGACATCGCCCGCTTCCGGGAAGAGAACGACTGCGAGCGGGTGGTGATGGTGTGGTGCGGCTCCACCGAGGCCTATCAGGAGCCGTCGGAGGTCCATGCTTCGGTCGCCGCCTTTGAGGAAGGCCTACGCAACAACGACGACAACATTTCGCCATCGCAGATCTACTGCTACGCCGCGCTGCAGTCCGATGTGCCCTATGCCAACGGCGCCCCGAACCTCACCACCGACCTCGACTGCATGATCGAGTTGTCGAAGACCCGTGGTGTGCCCATCGCCGGTAAGGATTTCAAGACCGGCCAGACGTTGATGAAGACCATGCTGGCTCCGGGCTTCAAGGCCCGGATGCTCGGTATGCGGGGTTGGTACTCCACCAACATTCTCGGCAACCGAGACGGCGAGGTCCTCGACGATCCGGAGAACTTCAAAACCAAGGAGATGTCGAAGCTCGGGGTGCTCGGTGGCATCCTTCAGCCGGAGGTCTACCCCGATCTCTACGGCAACATCGACCATGTGGTGCGGATCAACTACTACCCACCCCGTGGCGACAACAAGGAGGGTTGGGACGCCATCGACATCTTTGGCTGGCTCGGCTACGAGATGCAGATCAAGGTCGACTTCTTGTGCCGCGACTCCATCCTGGCCGCTCCGATCGTTCTCGATCTGGCGCTCTTTATGGATCTGGCCCATCGAGCCGGCGAGAGCGGGGTTCAGGAGTGGCTGAGCTTCTATCTCAAGGCGCCCCAGGCCGCCGGTGAAAACCCCGCCGAGCAGGATCTCTTTATCCAGCAGACCAAGTTGAAGAACACCTTGCGGGAGTGGATGGGCGAAGAGCCGGTCACCCACTCCGAAGCCGGCTAGCCCGCCGATCGACCCAACCGGCCCGTAATGTCGGCGCCCAGCGCGCATATTTCACGCCCAGGGCCGACACTTCACAGAGCAGCCCGTAATGTCGGCGCCCACCGTTGATATTTCACGCTTAGCGCCGACATTTCGGTTTGGCTACCTACTCACGCCGCGTCTCGATCGGCCGACCCGAGGGGTGGGCCGGCCGAGAGACGTTGCCAGAGGGTCCGACCTAGCCGAGCTGGTTCAGCCCGTCTTCGATGCCCCGCCAGAAGGTGGGGTAGGCGTAGATCATCGATCGCAGCGTGTCGATCGGAATCGCAGCGTGCACGGCGAGGGCGAGCATCGAGATCATCTCGCCACCGTGGGGGCCAACGGTGGTGGCACCGACGGCAACGTTGCGGTCGGTGTCGATCACGATCTTGATGACACCCTCGTTGCCCGGTCCGTGGAGCCAGCCGCGGGCGGTGTGGGCCACGTTTTGCACCACGGTGGTCACGTTGAGACCGGCGTCGCGGGCCCCTTCTTCGGTCAGGCCGACCGAACCGATTTCTGGGTCGGTGAAGGTGGCCCGCGACATCGCCGAGTAATCGGCGCCTCTGGTCTCCTCGCCGAGGATGGTGGGAATCACGATGTTGGCCTGGTACATGCCGACGTGGGTGAAGAGACCTTCGCCGGTGACGTCGCCAACGGCCCAGAGTCCTTCCGCCGCTTGGCCGAACTCGTTGGTTTCCACCCGGCGGGCGTCGGCGTCAAGGCCGTAGGCCTCGAGTCCAAGACCGGCCACGTTGATGCTGCGGCCGGTGGCCACGAGCAGCTGTTCGGCAACTACTTCGGTGCCGTCGTCGAGGGTGATGGCTACTCCGCCGGCGTCGTTGGCCGCGACCGCGGTGGCTCGCTTGCCCGTATGCACGGTGATGCCTTCAGCTTCCCATGCGGCCTGAAGGGTCTCGCTCGCTTCCGGCTCTTCGTTGGGAACGATGCGGTCGAGCGCTTCAATCACGGTGACCTCGGCGCCGAAGCGGCTCATCACCTGGGCGATCTCGGCACCGATGGCACCGGCGCCGAGCACGGCGAGCGAAGCCGGAACTTCCTTGGCCTTGACCGCTTCGCGGTTGGTCCAGAAGTCGACCGCGTCGAGGCCGGGGATCGGCGGTACGGCTGGAGAGGTTCCGGTGGCGATCACCACGCCTTTGCTGGCGGTGATGGTGGTGTCGCCGACTTCGACAACCCCGGGGGCTACAACTTTGCCCTTGCCCCGAATGAAGGTGCCGCCCTTGCCGACGAAGCGGTCAACGGCGACGGTGTCGTCCCAGTTGTCGGTGGCTGAGTCGCGGATCCGATCAGCAATCGGGCCCCAGTCGGCGTTGACGGTTGCTGTTCCGGCAAAGCCGTCGATGCGGCGGGCTTCAGCGAGAAGGTTGGCGCCGCGAATCATCATCTTTGAGGGGATGCAGCCGTAGTAGGGGCACTCACCGCCGACCAGATCGGATTCGATACCGACCACGGTCAGGCCTTTTTCGGCGAGGCTTCCGGCAACGTGTTCGCCGGCCGGGCCCATCCCGATTACGACGATGTCAGCTTCCTGATTGGTGTCTTCACTCATGGGTTCGCCTCCTGGCAGGTCGGCGAGCGAACGTCAGCAGCATCTGCGCTGGAGGCTCACCGGGGATAGTCGAGATCAAGCAATCGAGTTCGAGGGGTGCGACTCAACGAATCGATGTGCCTACCAACTCCGCGTCGTTCTAAATCCTTCCCAAACAAAAGTCGCAGTCTTCGGGTTTGACCGTTGGGCCGTCGTTACTTCGACGGCGACACGACGAGCGAATCCAAGCGCAACACCCTTCCCGCTCTCAACCCAGCGCCGAAACCGCGACGCGACCAAGCCCGAACGCTGCGGAAGGCGTTCGGGCTTGGTTAGTACGTTCCGTCTGGGATCGCGGCAACCCAACACACGGCACAGGAGACTTCCTCTGGCGCATCGATCCTTTGGGGCATACACCGGTTGGACGTGTGGAGGTGTCGCGTCCGGCTCCTCGGCAGTGAGGTACCCCTACTACGACGCGCTTCGGTAATTTCTGAATGGGTGAAGCTGCTCACAGCCGCCGCTGATTCGTCGCTCCCACGTGTCTGGCGACCCGGCACGAGGTGTGGTCGCAAGGGGGATCGATCCCCTCGCCGTTTCCGTTGACACCCATTGAATGGAAATCGAGTCAACAGTACGGTGCATAGCATGACCTTGGCTGGGAAAACGGTGGTGCTGGCGCCCCACGTCGACGACGAAGTACTGGGATGCTTCGCTTTTCTCGGCCTCAACACGGTTGTGGTCTA
>CALAML010000234.1 GCA_937925845.1 uncultured Acidimicrobiales bacterium
TTCGAACCCGATGGCCAAACGATGTGCAACATCTTCGAAGGGTCGTTCCCCGACACCAACACCGTTGCCGATGGCTTTGCCGGCACCGCGCCTTCGGAGTCGTTTCCCGCCAACGGGTTCGGCTTGTTCAACATGGCGGGCAACGTCTGGGAGTGGTGCGCCGACTGGTTCGATCCCACGTTTCATGCGGCGGCTCATGGATCGACGAGTGACGCCATCGCGCCGGGCGAGGCGACGTCTCGGCCGATCCGCTCAAACCCGACCGGCCCGCCGCACGGGCAAGCCCGGGTGATGCGGGGTGGCTCCTACCTGTGCCACGACTCCTACTGCGATCGCTATCGCGTTGCGGCCCGCAGTTCCAACACCCCCGATTCCTCAACTGGAAACCTCGGCTTTCGGGTCGCCGCTGACGGCTAGGGGAGTGGCCGCTCGGCAGTGCCGTTCCAGCCGACGATCGACTCCGCCACCGAGTTGTTGAAAGATGGTGGGATGACCAACCCCGGGATTGCCCTTGTACGCCAGCCGACGGAGTCGTTGGTTGATGCCCTGGTGACCCACATCGAACGCACACCGATCGATTTCGCCAAGGCGCTGGATCAGTGGCACGGCTACGTCGACGCCATGAGAGCTGCCGGCTGGGAGATTGTGGAGGTGGCGCCCGACCCGGCATGTCCGGACGCGGTCTTTATCGAGGACACTGCCGTGGTGGCCGGCCAGACGGCGCTGATCTGTCAGCCGGGAGCCAAGTCCCGTCGCCCCGAGGTGGGCCCGGTGGCCACTGCGCTCAGCGATCTCGGCTACGAAGTGCACCACGTCGATGGCGACGCCACCATCGATGGCGGCGACGTGCTGAAGGTTGGCACCAAGATGTTTATCGGCGAGGGCGGCCGCACCAACACCGCCGGCATCAGCCGCGCTCGTGAAGTGTTTAAGCCAGTCGGCTATGACGTGGTTGCGGTGCCTAACCACAAGGTGCTTCATCTGAAGTCGGCAGTGACCGCGGTCGGCGACCAGGTGATCGGCTACGAACCGGCGGTCACTTCGGTGGACGCCTTTCCCAACTTTCTGGCCATGCCGGAGGAGCCGGGAGCTCATGTGGTTGATCTCGGCGGTGGCCAAATGTTGATGGCCGCCAACTGTCCCGACTCGAGCCGAATCGTGGCCGATCTCGGCTACGAGCCGGTCACCGTGGAGATGACCGAGTTCGACAAGGCCGAGGGCTGTGTCACCTGTCTATCGATCCGGCTGCGCACCTCTCCGACCGGCCAATAGTCCCGAGTCGGTTCGGCTGGGGAGAGGCAGGCTCAGCTACTTGCTGATGTCGCCGACGACCAGTTCTGGTGCGGTGTTGGTGTAGTTGGGGATGTCGCCGAGGATGTCGCCACCGTGTTCGGCCAGACACGCGTTCCACGCGTCTTCGCTTTCGACATGGCACCAACCGATCGCTTCGAACGGACCGGTGGTCACCGCGGTGGCGCCCCAGGCCGTGCACGCATCGCCGAGGGCGCTGGCCACCATCGGCATGTGGGTGGCCGTGTAGTAGTCCATGTTGAAGGTGGAGTCGTCGGTCTTGGGATACAGGATGTGTACAGAGATCATGGGTGAGAGTCTGGCACTACGGTTTGGGTCGTGACGGATAAAACGGGTTCCCGCTTGGCCCTGCTCGGTCCTGGCGCCATCGGTTCGGCTATCGCGGCAGCGCTCATCAGCTCCGGCCACGAGGTCCAGCTGTGCGGTCGACGTCGGTTCGATCAGTTGACGGTTGAGGGCGAGGTGGGAGCCGGAACCTATCCGGTCAACTATGCCGATGACCCCACATCGGGCGACGTGGCCAAGCCCGCCGACGTGGTGTTTGTGGCTCTGAAGGCTCATCAGGTGCCCTCAGCGGCGGCTTGGTTCGAGGCGTTGGTCACCGATCACACGGTGGTGGTGGCGGCCATGAACGGAGTCGAGCACGAGGCGGTGCTGCGGCTTTTTGTGGGGGCGGCAGAGGTGATTCCGGTGGTGGTGATGTTGCCCGCCCATGCCGACGAACCGGGCCGGTTGATGATGCGCACCCCCGGGGCGTTGAGCATTCCCGACGGTGAGGCGGCGCGGCGGGTGGCGGGGCTGTTCACCGCCGACTTTCTCACCGTGAAGACGGTGGACAACTTCGCCGAGCGGTCGTGGCGCAAGCTGATGGGCAACGCCGTGTCAGGTGGGCTGATGGCGGTGCTCGGCCAACGGGTCGACATCGAGGGCGATGCTGAGGCTCGGGCGCTGATCGTCGGGCTTTATCAGGAGGTGATGGCGGTGGCTGCAGCCGAGGGGGTGATGCTCCCCGTCGACCTGCCGGAGCGGATGACCGATGGCTATGTGCGGATGGGGCAGGGTCATCTGTCGTCGATCGCCGTCGACCGGATTGCCGGCCGACCCACCGAGTGGCGTTACCGAAACGAGGTGGTGATTCGCCTGGCCGAACACCACGGCATCGAAGTGCCGTTGAACCGGATGCTCACCACCCTGCTGCGACTGGGAGAGCCACCGGTTGCGTGAAAGCCCAGCCAGCCGCCAGCTCAGCAGTTGAGCCGAGGTTTGTTGGTGTTCCGGGCATCAAAACTGCAGCACCCGCCGATCGTTGATCGGCGGGTGCTGGGTGGTGTTGCAGGTGATGTTGATTGTTGCGAGGGGCCCGGGCGAGCTTCGTTGGTCAGCCGGGCCGCCTGCGACGGTCCTGGATTCGCCTTACTCGTAGGCGGTCCGGAGGTTTACCCGGTAGACGGCGTCGTCACCCGAGAAGGTGACCTGGCGGGTTTCGTTGTCCCGAAGCGCTCCGCCCACGGCTCCAGCGCTGGCCAGAGCGTTCTGCAGGGGAATGTCGATCTGGTCGGCCAGCGCACCCTTGGCGGCAACCCAGACCTCAAAGTTGACTCCGATGAAGTCGTCGGGATCGCCGAGGGATGCGAACCAGATTCCGAGCGCCTCACCGATCGACGGGGTGGCGGCATCCTGGACCCGGTCCGAAGCGTCAGCCAACTCGTTGGCCAGGGCCGTGGGGTTGGCCAACTCGGCGAGCGTCAGCGGCTCAACGATGTTTTCCACCTCGGTGTGGAGGGCCGACTGGACATCCAGCATCACGTTGTCGACGAGGCTCCAAGGGGTGGCGTCACTCTCCATAGCGATCATCACCGTGCCGACGAGTTCCGGGTTGGTGCCGTTCACCACATCGCTGATGTTGTCGACGAACTGAAGGTTGTTGAAGTCTGATGATCCCATGCTGGCCGGAATGGAGAGGATCTCTCCATCGAAGGCGCCGGTGGAGAGTTCAGCGAGGTTGCCCTTGTACTGGGTGCGGGTCGATCCGGGTTCGCCGGGAACGGCTCGCCATTCGATAACCGCGACATAGGGTTCGTCGCCGTCGCTGAAGAAGCCGTCCTCCTGCGCCGTCACGACGGTGAGGGTTTCCATGTTGAGGTCGACGTCCTGTGTTGATACGCAGGCCGAGGCGAGGAGGCCGAAGCCGCTGAGTGCCGCGACCAGCTTGGTCGCAGTGCGACCTCGCCGCGGAACTGCTGTGGTGGTGTCTTTCTTTGTGCCAAACATTTTGGGTTCCTTCCCAGAGTTGTTGCTGTGGCTTGTCCACCTCATCGTGAAGGAGCCTCAGGATTTCGTCTGTCGGCCAGCGGACACACCTAGAAGAAACGTTCAGAATTGGGGTCTGGCACTAGGTTGGTGGGCTATGAGCCAGAACCTGCGTGATTTCACCAAGAGTGTGTATGCCCTCGACGGCGTAGTCCGTCGGCTGAAGGACAGTGATTGGGCCAAGCAGTCGCCCAACGAGCAATGGACGGCCAAGGAGACGTTGGGCCATGTGATTTGGGGCTTCCGCCGGGTGGCCGCGGCGATCACCGGCGACGAACCGCCGGCCGAGGAGGCCGAGGATTCGATCGCTGGCGATGCTCCTG
>CALAML010000235.1 GCA_937925845.1 uncultured Acidimicrobiales bacterium
CCGGCGGTGATGGCGCCGAAGTATTGGAGCCAGGTGAGGTCTTCAAGGGTGCCCATCAGGGCGAAGCCGGCGCCGGCGACCATGGCGTTGACCGCCGAGATGCCGTTGAGTCCGTCCATGAAGTTGAAGGCGTTCACAAACGCCACCACCAGGAACACTGCGCCTGCACCGAGGAGGAGTTCGGGAAACACGTCGTGGTTAAACGCCGGAATCCAGGCGAACACACTCAGGCCGATGGCAACCTGGGCCACCAGGCGTAACTTGGCGGAGATGGACCGGATGTCGTCGATAAGGCCGACGATTGAGAAGGCGGCGATGGTGGCCATGGCTCCGGCCCAGGGGACCATTTCGAGTTCGGAGATCGACACTGCGACGGCCACAAGGGTGCCGAGGAGGGCGCCAAATCCGCCGCCTCGCAGCGTGCGCTGCTGATGTGATGATCGAGCATTCGGTTCGTCGTACACCCGACCGAGGGCCAGCAGGTGCGACACGAGTTCAACCGCCAACAGGGTGGCGGCGATGGCGACGAGCGCGGTGATCACCATGTGGGGACGACTACGCCGCGCTCAAACATCATGCGTCGATGTCCCGAATCGCGTCGGTGGGCCGGGGCCGGTCTGCGATCTGGAGGGTCTCGATGATCACGTCGACGCATCGCGATGCCGCTTTGCCATCCCAGCCGTGGGGTTGGGTGGGGGTGGCCGGGCGCGAGAGTGCGTCCTGGGCCGCCTCGATGATGCGGGTGGGTTCGGTGCCCACCACCCGGTTGGTGCCTTCGGTGACGGTGATCGGTCGTTCGGTTGACTCGCGGAGGGTGAGACAGGGTACGCCGAGCACGGTGGTTTCTTCCTGGACGCCACCGGAATCGGTGAGCACCAGTGCTGAGGCGTCGACCAGGCTCAGGAAGTCGAGGTAACCGAGCGGGTCGATCAGCTTGAGGTTCCGTGGGTCACAGCGGTCTTTGAGGTTCTCCAGCAGCCGAATGGTGCGGGGGTGGGCCGGGAATACCAGGGGCACAACGGCGGAGAGTTTGGCGAGGGCGGTGATGAGGCCGTCGAGGGTGTCCGGGTCATCGACGTTGCTGGGTCGGTGCAGGGTGACCACACCAAAGCGCTCGGCGAGGCCGAGCCGGGCGGCCACGTTTCGTTCGCGGGCGGTGCCGAGGTGGGTCAACAGCGTGTCGATCATCACGTTGCCCACCAGATGGATCTGGTCGGGTCGGTAGCCTTCGGCCTTCAGGTTGTCGACGGCGTCGGCCGATGGTGCCAGGAGCAGGTCGGAGAGTCGATCGGTGACCACCCGGTTGATTTCTTCGGGCATGGCCCAGTCGCGACTGCGCAGGCCAGCCTCGACGTGACACACCATCAAGCCGGCTTTGGCACCGACCATGGCCGTGGCCACGGTCGAGTTCACGTCGCCAACCACCACGAGCGCGTCGGCCTGGTGGTCGTTGAGGATCGCTTCGAAGGCCACCATGACCGCAGCCGTTTGTTCGGCGTGGGTGCCGGACCCGGCGCCGAGAAAGTGATCCGGGCTTCGCAGGCCCAACTCGTCGAAGAAGACCTGGCTCATGGCCTGGTCGTAGTGCTGCCCGGTGTGGACCAACGTGGCGTTGACCGCGTCGTTGGCTTCCAGGGCCCCCAGGATCGGGGCGATTTTGACAAAGTTGGGCCGAGCGCCGGCTACGCAGACGATGTTCACAGTTGTGACCGTACCGAGGCGGTCCGAGCACTGAGCGGATGACGGTGGAAGGAGGGCCCCCCGGTGTGGCTCAGCGACGGGCCGATCAGCCCCAGACCTTCCAGGGGGCGATGTCTTCGGCCCACAGTCGGTTGAGCTCGGTGTATTCGCGGAAGGTGTCCATGCCCATCCAGAAACCGGTGTGCTTGTACACCGCCAGTTCCCCGTCGGCCGACAGCTTGGCGAGGGGCTCTTTCTCGAGCGAATCGACGTCGTCGTCGATCCGGTTGAAGAACTCGCGGTTGAACACGAAGAAGCCGCCGCTGACCCAGCCTCCAGCCAGCTCGGGCTTTTCCTGGAACTTCTCGACCCGGTCACCGTCGACGAGGATCTCACCGAAGCGGGAGGTGGGGTGCACGCCGGTCACGGTGCCGGTGAGGCCCTGGGCCCGGTGGGTGGCGAGGAGCTCGCTGACGTTGACGTTCGAGACGCCGTCGCCGTAGGTGAGCATGAACTCGTCGGTGTCGATGTAGTCGCGAATTCGCGACACCCGACCGCCGGTGCCGGTCTCGAGGCCGGTCTCCACGCAGGTGATCTCCCAGTCCTCAGCGTCGCCGAGGCCGTGGTAGGTGGCCTCGCCCGAAGCAAGTGAGATGGTGAAGTCGGACATGTTTTCCCGGTAGCGAAGGAAGTACTCCTTGACCGCACCGGACATGTAGCCGAGGCACAGGATGAACCGGCGGTGGCCGTGTTCGCTGTAGGTCTTCATGATGTGCCACAGCACCGGCTTGCCACCGATGTCGATCATCGGCTTTGGCACTCGTTCTGAGGCCTCACGGATGCGGGTACCGAAGCCACCACAAAGGATGACTACCGGGATTTCGGCGGCGGGGGTTTCTGGCGTTGCCATGTCGGACTTCTCCAAGTTTGCGATGACGGCCCGGCAGGGGTCCGCTCTCCTGATGTCAACGGTAGCAAGCCCCCTCCCATCGTTTTAGGGGGTGTTTTGCCCAATTTCGTCGCGATGTGGTTCCGAGAGGGTCGAACAGTATTCGGGTCTGGCCGGATCGGTCCCATTTGCCGCAAGTTCACGACAAACTCAGCAACAACTCTGACCCCGCTGGCCTCATTGACTACAAGTGCGTAGGCTGGAGTTATCGACGTTCTGTTTGTTTGCACGGCTAACACGTGCCGCTCGCCCATGGCTGAGGCGCTGCTTCGGCATCGTCTCGACGCGCTTGAGGTCGATATCGATGTGGCCTCGGCGGGCTTTACCACCACCGGGCGCCCGGCTGGCCGCAAGGCGGTGAAGGCCCTGAACCGGTTGGTGCCTCATCTCGGTGCCGAGTTGGAGAGCCATTCGAGCGAGGTGCTGACGTCGGAGCGCATCGACGAGGCCATGATCGTGGTCGGCATGACCCGCAAGCACTTGGCCGATGTGATCGCGTTGAGCGAAGAGGCCTTCGAGCGTTGTTTCACGCTAAAGGAACTGGTGACTCGGGGCGTCGAGGTCGGTCCGCTGGCCGACGACGAGTCCGCTGGCGACTGGATCAAGAAAGTTCATGACGGCCGGGACTCGAGCGCCTACCTGGGTGCTGGCCCCGATACCGACATCGACGATCCGGTTGGCCGCAGCACCCGCTACTTCAACAGCACCGCCGCCGACATCGACCGGCTGGTGAACGAACTCATCAAGCTCTGGTGGCCCGAGCTGTAGCTCGCTGGGGGCTCGCTGCCGAGCTCAGGGTCGAACCGGGCGCGTTTGGGGTCTGATCCCGAAGAGACCCGGTTCGAACAGGTGCCGACCCCGAAGCATCGGCTCCAGATAGCCGTGATCTTGCTGGCCTCGGGTCGAACCGGGTGCGTTTGGGGTCTGGCCCCAGACGGACCCGGTTCGCGGTGGAGGCCGAAAATGGGCCGAGCGGAAGTGCCGAAGCACTTCCGCTCGTTGCATCGCCAGCTGAACACGGTGCCAAAGCACGGTAAAGCGGCGCCCGATGGTGGAACCAGGCCGTCGGTGGCTTGGTTCGCGAGTTGTGTTGCGCCGGGGCCAACGCTCCCAGGCAGGCTGGGAGTGGTGGGGGCTGGCGCCGGTGGGAGCGGTTAGGGCCGCTCGGTCACCGGTGACTACTGCTCTAGTACTGCCAGAAGAACGAGTCGTCGATCTGGCTGGTGCCGAGGAGATGCTGGAGCATCTTGAGGCGGGTGAAGGGGCGAGCGGTGAAGACCTCTTCGGTGAGGTCGATCTGGGAGAAGAGGCCGGCGAGCTGCTCAGCGCCCTTCTGCGCGTCCCACTGGGTCGAGAAGCCGGGCAGTTGGTTGGCGATCTTGTCGAAGTTCACCTTGTAGCTGCGGTTGTCGGAATCGGCGGGGCCGAAGCTGAGTTCGCAGCCGGGGAAGGCCGCGGCCACAAACTCGGCGATCTCGCGTACCTGATAGTTGTGTTCGGTGTTGCCCACGTTGAAGATTTCGTTGTGCACTGCGTCGCGGGGGGCTTCAACGGCGCACTTGATCGCGGTGGCGATGTCGAGGGCGTGAACCAGCGGGCGCCACGGGCTGCCGTCGCTGGTCATCTTGATTTCTTTGGTGGTGTAGGCCACGCCGGAGAGGTTGTTGAGCACCACGTCGAAGCGCATGCGGGGCGAGGCGCCGTAGGCGGTGGCGTTGCGCAGGAAGGTGGGGGAGAAGTTGTCGTCGGCCAGGGCGCCGACGTCGCGCTCCACCATCACCTTGCACTCGGCATAGGCCGTCTGCGGGTTGGTGTCGGTTTGTTCGTCGATGTGATCGCCGGTGGCCACGCCGTACACGCTGCAGGACGAGGTGTAAACGAAGCGTTCGATGCCGGCTTCCTTGGCCAGTGTCGCCAGCTTGACCGAACCCTGATGGTTGATCTCGTAGGTGATGGTGGGCGACAGCTGCCCCACCGGGTCGTTCGACAGTTCGGCCATGTGGACAACGGCGTCGACGCCTTCGAGATGTTCCTTGGTCAGGTCTCGGATGTCGATCTCAAGCGTCTTGGCAGTGGCGTAGCCGGGACGATACAGCCAACCCTCGCGGTAGAAGCCGGTGTCGACACCGATGACGTCGTGGCCGGCGTCCATCAGGACCGGTGCCAGGAGGTTGCCGAGGTATCCCTCGGTTCCGGTGACGAGAAGTCGCATATGACTCATTCCTCTTTGTTCTTGGTAGGTCTCGCCGCGGCGGCAGGACCGTTGGGGTGGTTCGTCGGACGTACTGCTTATCTGTGGTGCGTAGTGGTGTGCGTGTAGGTGTGGGGTCTTTGGTCAGCCGGCGAGAGCGGCGCTGAGTTGGGTCGCTACCCGGGCTGCGATTTCTTGGCCGATCTCGAGTGATGCGGTGGCCGCTGGGGATGGGGCGTTGAGCACATGGGTGGCTCCGGGTTGGTCATCGATCAGGAAGTCGTCGACCAGGGCACCGTCGGCGAGCAGGGCCTGGGCCCGGATGCCGGCTTCGGAGGGCACCACGTCTTCGGCGGTGATCTCGGGCACCAGTTCCTGGAGCGATCGCACGAACTGTCGCTTCGAGAGCGAGCGGAGCACTTCCTTTGCTCCATCGGCCCAGTATTTTCGGGCCAGCTTGTGGAAGCCGCTGTAGGCCAGCACCTCTTTGAGGTCGCTGAGGTTCACGTCGGTCTTGTGGTAGCCCTCACGGGCCAGGGCCAGCACCGCATTTGGTCCGGCGTGCACCGAGCCGTCGATCATCTTGGTGAGGTGCACACCAAGGAATGGGAAGTCGGGGTTGGGCACCGGGTAGATCAGGGTGTTGACCAGGTGGCGGCGGCCGGGTGTGAGTTCGTAGTACTCGCCGCGGAAGGGCACGATTTTGGCGGTCGGATCGGCACCGGCGGCCTTGGCCATGCGGTCGCTGTGGAGTCCCGCACAGTTGACCAACCAGGTGGCTTCGATGTCGCCTCGGTTGGTTTCGATTCGGGTGACGCCGCCGCTCGTGGCGGGCGCGGTGATCTTGGTGACCTGGGTGCCGAGCCGCAGTTCAGCACCCTGTTGCAGGGCGAGGCGGGCGTAGGTGCGGGCCACCGCCACGTAGTCGGCGATGCCGGTGCTCGGTACCAGGACCGCCTTCACACAGGCCACATGGGGTTCGATCTCATGGGCCTGGCCCGGGTCGATCATCGACACGTCGAGACCGTTTTCGACGCCGCGATCGTAGAGCTTTTGCAGGCCGGGAAGTTCCGACTCTTTAGTGGCGACGATCAGTTTGCCGCAGAGTTCGTGGGCGATGTCGTGGGTGCGACAGAAGTCGACCATCGAGTCCCGGCCCTGCTTGCACATCTGGGCTTTGAGGCTGCCGGGCTTGTAGTAGATGCCGGAGTGGATCACGCCGGAGTTGCGACCGGTCTGGTGCGCAGCCAGGTCGGACTCTTTTTCGATGATCACCACCGAGGTGCCGGGTCGGTCACGGGTGATGGCGTGAGCGGTGGCTAGGCCGACGATGCCGCCGCCGATAATGGCAAGGTCGAAGCGGCGACGGCCGCGGTCGACGTTGTCAAGGTTCTCGCCTGGGGACATGGGCTACCGAAATTTCCACTCGGGGCGGTGTTCGCGACAAAGGCAAACAACCTGCGATCGGCCCAGAGTAGCTCTCCAAAACCAACCGCTAAACGGGTGGATTCACCCAGCCAAAGCCTCCGTGCAACGGCTGGCCCGGAGGGCAGATAGAGCCCCGGGGTGAAGAGTTGATGGCACCCGAGCCAAGAGGACGGCTGGCCGACGGGCAAAGGCACCCCGTCCGGCGCGTGGGACGGGGCCCCAAGGGAACCCGTCGGCCTGGCGGCCTTTGGGGTTCCTGCCAGCCAAAAGCTCCTGTGCAAGGGAACCCGTCGGCCCTGGCGGGCCTTTGGGGTTCCTGGCCCGCCCGGAGGGCAG
>CALAML010000236.1 GCA_937925845.1 uncultured Acidimicrobiales bacterium
TTCTTCGACGTATGGGCGGCTTGGCGGCGGTGCGATCACGTTGTCGCCCACACCCGGGCCATGCACCGCGTCAAGAAGCATGGCGCTGTCGCGAACACTGCGGCTCACACAAAAGTCGACACCCAGACCGGTCTCGATGCCATGGCCCTGCATCGAAATTCGCCCCTGCGACGGCTTCAGACCAACCAGGCCGCAACAGGACGCGGGGATACGAATCGACCCGCCGCCATCGGAAGCATGAGCGATCGGCACCATGCCGGACGCCACCGCGGCCGACGCACCACCGCTGGAACCGCCCGGCGTGCGCTCGAGATCCCACGGGTTGCGGGTGGCCCCATGAGCGGCCGACTCGGTGGCGGGGATGGTGCCCATCTCCGGACTGGCCGAGCGGCCAACGGTGATCAGACCCGCAGCCCGGAAACGAGCCATCAACACCGAGTCTCTTTCGGCCACCGGTGGGTCCGCGGCCAAGGCCACATTGCCGTCGGTTCGGCCCTGCCCGGCGTAACGCACCCACAGGTCCTTCAGCAGGAACGGCACCCCGGCGAAGGGCCCGTCGGGCAACGGCCCCTGAGCCACCTCACGAGCGTCGTCGAACCACCGCATGGTCATCACGTTGAGATCGGGGTCGGCGGCCTCGATGCGGGCGATGGCAGCATCCACCATCTCCAACGCACTCACTTCCCCCGAACGCACCACCTCCGCAACCGCAGTCGCATCCCACCAACGCCATTCATCCTGTGCCTCTGCCATCCAGCGTGTCTATCAGGCCCGCCGAGACCGCACTCGGGCAGCGCAAAAAGAGGTCATCCAAGATCGGTCACGCCCAGCGCGCTGTTTTCGGCGCGCCAGGGCGTGACAAATCTTGAAAGCGCGGGACTTGGGCGATTCAGGTCGCGAGCTGGTCGTGACCTGGGGCGAGGTTGGCCTCGTCGGGTTGGACGTAGATAAGGCTCACGTCCTGCTCAATGTCGACAAAGACGGCCTCTACGGGCAGGCCTACCTTGAGCTGATCGACCTCGCAGTTGATCACGTTGGTGAGGAGGGTGAAACCTTCGGCCATCTCAACGATGGCTGGGGCATACGGAACCTGGAACGCCGGGAGCGGTGCCCGCCACACCACGGTGAAACTTGAGACCGTGCCCCGACCGGATGAGACCCGCCACTCCAACTCCGACCCCAGGCACCGCGGGCAGGCCGGTTGTGGGTCCATCACTGCCACCCCGCAGGCTTCGCACCACTGGTAGCGGAGCTCGCCGGCGCGGGCACCGGCCCAGAACGGCTCGCTTACCAGGCTTGGGCTCGGTGTTGGGATGCCAGCCCGCTGGGGGGCCAACCAGGTGCCGACGCCACTTGCGTTCTTTTCGCCGCTGCCGCTTGGGCTCATGATGCGGCCTCCCGGCCGAGGGCCAGCACGTCGCAGAACAATGCCCCGGCACCGCCGTTGGAAACGAACGCCACCTCGGCGTCGGCTACCTGGTTGGTGGCACAGCTCCCCCGCAACTGCTGCACGGCACGAATCACCCGCTGCAGCATCTGGGCCGATGCTCCCGGATGGCTGTAGGACAACACTCCCCCATCGGTAGTTACCGGCAGCTTGGCAGTGGGGCCGATGTGGCCGTCGAGTACGAAGTCGGCACCCTCGCCCTCGCCACAGAAGCCGAACGCTTCGATCTGGCGGATGATCTCGAACGAGAACGGATCGTAGAGCTCGGCCACATCGACATCAGCGGGCGACAAACCGGCCATGGCGAAGGTCTGCTCGGCGGCCCGACGACCGATCCAACCATTCACCAAATCGGTTCGCCCACCAAGATCCCACGACGGCGGATGCTGATAGGCCGGACCGAACCGGTCACCGCTGCCACCCAACACATACACCGGTTCACCCGGCAGATCAGCGGCCCGCTCCCGCGTGGTCATCACAAGCGCAGCTCCACCCTCGGAATCGATGGCGCAATCGAGGCGATGAAACGGATCGGCGATCATCGGCGAGGCCAACACATCGGCCGCCGTGTAGGGGCCCCGCCCAGTCATCACCGCGTCGGGGTTGATCGAACCGTTGTTGCGGATGGTGGCCGCCACCTCAGCCAACGCTTCCGGCGGAGTGCCGAAACGATGCATGTGGCTGCGGGCGATCAGGGCGAACTCGGCCGCGGTGAACATCCCAAGGGGCATCACAAACTCGTTCTCGGGTCGGGTCCACGGCGCGGTCTTGGCCCGATCGGTGTGTACCGCGGCGCCACCATCGGCAATCACCACGGTGGTGGCGTAGCCAGCCGCGATGGCCAGCCCGGCGGCCACCACCCCGGCGGCATTGGCTGGGCCCATGCCCCGCCAAGCCGGACCACAGCGCAGCTGATACTCGAGGGCACCAGCCATGGCGCCAACGGTGCCGTCGACATCGCCCGGCCCCAGCCCAGCATCATCAAGAGCCATCCGCACCGCTTCAACGGCGATAGAGAACGAGGTATGACCCTCCAGCCGACGAGCCTGTTCGGTGTTGGCCACACCCACAATGGCAACGTCATGCAACGGATGGCGGCCCACCGCCCAAGTATGCCCCACGGCTGCGACCTCCGGGATTAACCGACCGGTTCGCTCGGAGTGGGCCGGTAGCATCCGCGGCATGACCGACACCGGGCCAGTCCGCTGGCTGACCGCATTTATCGACCTGCCCGACGACCGCTTCGAGGCTGGCGCTGCGTTCTGGGCCGAGGTTTTGAACGCGCCCATGGGACCGACCCGTGACACCGGTATGTTCGCCACGCTCGAACCCGTTGCTGGCGACTCCTGCGCCCGGGTGCAACGCACGAGCGATGGACCGCGAATCCACCTCGACCTCCACGTCGAGGCCGATGGCCAGGCCGATGAGCTCAAACAAAAGGCGCTCGATGCCGGAGCCACCCTGTTGGCCGAACCGGGCTTTCCTATCCTGGCCTCGCCGGCGGGCCTCCGGTTTTGCCTAGTCGACCATCACGGCGAAGCCGAACGTCCAGCCCCGAACCCAACGCCACAACCCCACACCCTCCACCTGGTTTGCATCGACGTACCCGCCGACAGCTTCGAAACCGAATATCGGTTCTGGGCCACCCTGTTCGGCTTGGGATCCCAACCCGGCGACCCTGGCGAGTTCGCCCGGGTTCACGTGGCCCCGCATATGCCCTTCGGCATTCTGATCCAGCGGCTCAGCGCTGACGACGATGCCACCGAGGCCCGAGCCCACCTCGATATGAGCTGTGGCCCAAACGTGGCCGAGGTGGCCGCAGCCCATGTGAAGCTCGGCGCCACCGTCGTGACCGAACTCGATGACTGGACCGTGATGCACGACCCGACCGGCCAGGAATACTGCCTGGTCAACGGATCGGTCGAAGCCCCCAACTGGGCCAAATTCGCCCTCCAAAACTGACCCCGCAGCTCAGCCCGGTGCCCATCAAGCGCCGAACCGGGCGCGTTCGTGGTTGAGCGGCTGCGGCTAGCCCGAGAGTAGGACGAAGGCGAAGACCACCGTTGAGAGCTTCAGGGCCTGCTCGATCGACATCTCGCCGCCCCAGTAGGCGGTGAGATCATTCAGAAAGGCAACATCGGAGGCCGACAGCGTCGAGGTGATTTGGCTGGCGCCGGTGTTGGCCGGGGCTGTCGGAGGCACCGCTGGCGCCGGCTGCAAGGTGGACAGGAACGACACCAACAGACCCATCTGGCGCTGGAACTCCGCGGGCGAGGTGCCATAGATCGAGGCCGCCTGCTGAATCAGACCGGCCTGGGCGGGGTCGTACCGCACCGTTACCTCCGCCGGAGCGGGCGCAGTAAACCCGCTGACCTGCAGGGTGCCGGACGGGGTGGTGCTCACCGGCGCAATGGTCATCTTCCGATAGGCGGTTTGGGTTGGTTCGTAGGCGGTGCCGTTCATCCAATGATGAAACGCCAACTGAAGTTGCCCCGATGCATCGACAAAGGCATCGGCGCCGCCCGGACTCACGAAGGTGGCGGTGGTCGACATCAGCGGCCCCGAAGCGGGACGGGTGCACGGCCCCAACGGACCGGCACACACCGCATAGCCGGTGGCGTAAGAACTGCCGACCCACTCGTTGGCCGAATAGAACAAGTAGTAGTTGCCGTTGTGGAGCACCATCGACGGGTTCTCGATCACCGTGCCCTCCCAACCGGCCGAAGGATCGGTGCGAAGCAGCTCCCGCTTCACCGAACCCGGAGCAAACGCGGTGCCAGCGGAGTTGAGCTCGCGGGCCCAGAGGATGGTCGGCGAAAACGGCGGGTTCGGGTTCCCCTCGCTCTTCCACACCAGGTAGGGGGTACCGTCGCCATCCACGAAGGGATCGGGGTCGTTCGAACCGTTGGGGCTGAACGCCTCGCCGGTCGACGTGTGATCACACTGCAGCGGGGCAGTGCCAGAGACCGGCACAAACGGTCCGGCGGGACTCGACGACGTCGAGACCCGGATACAGCGATGGTCATCCGAAAGCGTCGGCACCGACGAAAAGGCCACAAAGCCCGAGCCGATCTGAGCCACACCCGGCGCCCAGTACCTCGAGCGCATGTGGTTGTGGCCGACTTCGTTCAGTCGAGCCCCATCGTGATAGTCGAGTAGGCCATCGTTGATCCACGGGTCGAAGTTGGTGTCGGGGCGTTGAGCCAGCACCACCGGCCGCCCCGAAACGAACTGCGAACTATCGGCCGACTGGGTGGCGGCGGTGGTGCGGTTGTAGCTGAGCTGCGGTGACCAGGTCGCCAAATCGGTAGAGCTCAGCACCGGTAGATGGGATCCGCCGGTGTTGGTGGCGTAGGCAAAGTAGGTGCCGTCCACCTCGATCACTGTGGGGTCGGCGAAGTTCCGATCGAATACGCCGGGGGCACCGGGATGATTGGGCGGCCTCACCCAGTTGTCCTCGGGACTTGCTCCGCTGGGCCCATCAACGCCAATCGCCGCAAGGCTGGCGGCGATGATCAACAGGGCAGCCAGGACTCGTCGGCTCCCGGCGAAACGACGGGCAATCGGCAGGTGGGCGACCATAGCCCCACCCTTCCACGTTATGGCTAGTGAGGCCAGTGCTATTGCCTGGTAGTAAATGTGGCTCTTGTGGCCGTTTCCGGAGGAACTACTTTTTGGGTTCCTGATCGATGAAGGCCCGGAGATCGCGGAGGTTGCGGTGCTGCTCGCGGGCATCGAGGCCGTAGCCGACAACAAATACCGGCGGGATTTCGAAACCGATGTAGCGCAGGTCGGTCTCCGGTGCCTGGCGACCCTCGCGGACAAACAGGGCACACACCTCAAGGCTGGCCGGGTTCCGCCCCAGTAGGACCTCGGTGAGGTAGTTCAACGTCAGCCCACTATCGAGAATGTCCTCAACAACGATGACGTCGCGCCCGGCCAGGTCGATGTCGAGATCCTTGATGATGCGCACCACGCCAGAAGACTTCGTGCTCTGGCCATAAGAACTGACGGCCATGAAGTCGAACTGCACCGGGAGGTCGATGGCCCGCGACAGATCGGCCACGAACATAAAAGCGCCCTTGAGCACACCGATCAGCAACGGCTCGCGACCGGCGTAGTCCCTGGTGATCTCGGCCCCAAGTTCGGCGACCCGCCGAGTGAGGTCGGCCTCGGAAACAATCACCTCGCCGATGTCGTCGCGGGCGGTCAGCTGGGGCAGCGCCCCGGATTCTGGGTTATCAGACACGCACAGTTGTCTAGTGGCCCATAGCCGCGACGCGCCACTGCCGGGCGCGCCCGATCGGTTCGATCAGCCCGCGCCGCCGACCAGCCGGCCAACCCACCCCGCCAGGACGCTCAGCTGCCTCCGAGGTATCCGTCGCACTCGCTGGTGGCGACGATGTCGACCACTGCGGCCGCGCCACTCAACAGGATGGTGATCTGAGGCGCCCCGAACGAATCGGGCCCGGCCGCCACCATCTGATCGACCGTGGCTTTGAAGCTCATCAGTACCTGCTGGTCTTCGGGAGAGAACAGCTCCATGTCGGCCAAGGCCCGATCAAGCACGGTGGCCATGGTGACGGCGTCGCTGTAGCTCGCCGCAGGCAGACCGCCGACGTAGTCGATCGCTTCGCCAGACCCGCTCAACTCCTCGGTCAGACGCACCCCTATTTCGGCCTGGGCCAACACCTTGGCCAGGTCGACAACTGCAAGCTCGTCGTCGACGGTGTGATAGCACGGGCCGGTGGAGTCGGTGAAGAACACGGTCGGCACCGCCGCGGCCAAGAACGGCGCATAGTCACTACGAAGCTGACCAAAGAGGCCGCTGAGCCGCAGGGTGTCGAGCGGCGGCGGGCCACCGGCGTTGTCGGCCGAGGTAGCGGTGGCGGTGGCCAGGTGGCGGCCCAGCACCGGACCGCCCGATTCCGCGGCGATAGCAAATGTGGTGGACCGCAGTCCCGGCGACAGGTTCGAGCCCTGAATGTCGTAGTTCACATAGGTATAGATGTCGGCGAGGGGCACCAATGGGTTGTCGACAAAATGCACCGAACCCAGCAACCCGATCTCCTCGGCATCCCAGAAGGCCAACACGACCGATCGTCGAGGCGGGACTTCAGCTGCGGCGAGGCGCCGGCCGATCTCCAACACGATGGCCACACCAGCGGCATTGTCGGTGGCCCCGTTGCAGATCGTGTCGCTGGTGCCGTTGCCATCGCAGTCCGTCCCGAGACCGTCGTAATGGGCGCCGACCACCACGTACTCCGAGGCCAGGTCGGTGCCGGGAATCACGCCGAGAACGTTGGCGCCGCCGGAGAAGGCCTGGATGTAGCCCGCAGTTCCCGGCGCGCCAGGTTGGATCGGCTCGGCAAAGGTCTGCAGCTCCGAAGCCAGGTAGTTGCGGGCGGCCACACCACCCGGACTGTTCACCGCCCGACCCTGTACGCCATCGCCGGCCAGCACGATCAGATCGAAGGGAATACAGGCCGATGCCAGCATCATCGTGGTCAACATCGCCATGGCGACCAAACCACGCCTGGACTGATGACGGAACCGATGCCGGAGTGGGCACCAACGCGACGAAGGCGGCGCGCTCGATCGATCCGAAACGACCCCGGTGGTGGTTGGCAAAGAACGACAACGTCGCATGACTGGCGAATCCTTGGGCGAGGGAAGAAGGATCGCGGCAAAACCGATCCCTGGAATGGGTCCCAACGCACGATGGCCAGCTCCCGCAAGGAGAACCAACCGACCCGACCGCCGAAAGCCGCTTCCACTGACCACCTTCGCATACAGGCCTGCCCGAACCACCGTCACCCTATGGACGAACCATGCCTAGCCCCGTTCACCGGAACGTTCCGCGCGCAACGCAGGCTCCTGCCCACTCGCGGTAGGACGTGAGGGGGACAACGGACCGACGAAACTGCTATCCACGGACCTGACCGCGCCACTCTTGCGCGGTCTAACGAGCCGCGGTGCTGACCAACAAAGCTCTTCAGCCCCGGCCCTTCTAGGGGCCGGGCAGGTCCGAGGGCCACGCCGGGAAGGTCCGAGGGCCAAGAGCCGGGCTCGCCGGGCCGGGTCTCAGTCGAAGTAAGCCTCAGTCGAAGTCGATGCGCAGATCGGGCCGGTCGAGCACGTCGGTTACGGCGTTCACCACGCGAACATCGTCATCGAAGCCGAGGAGCTCGCCCATGTCGTCCTGCGTATCACCGGTGAGGAGGTAGTACTCGACCGCACCCCGAAGCAGTGCCCGGCCCTCGTTGGTCAGCGCGGGCTCGGCACAGTCGGTCTTGACCAGCTCGACGAGCACGTCAGCGATGCGATGACCGGTTTCGGTATCGGTCATTGCGTTGGTAGCGGCCACCTTGTCGATCTCGGCCCGATAGGCCTCGATGCGTGGAATGTGGTCGGCCAGTTCGTCACAGGAGGTCTCGACACAGAGACTCACAAACCGATCCCGTTCATTCGGATGCAGCAGCTGGTCAACAACAAGGTCTGGGCGCAGCGAACTCGACATTCCACCAGTGTGGCCCGCAGTTTTCGCCACGGCCAGCCCATTCGGTAGGGTAAAAACGTGAGCGGGGCACCCACGAAGAAGGCGACACGCATGTCGACCGGCAAGTCGATAGGGAAAACGTGGTCGAACTGGGCCGGAAACCAGAGCTGTGTGCCGGCAATCTCCGCCGCGCCAGCAACCGAAGACCAGATCACCGAGCTGATCGACCTGGCCAACAGCCGAAACCTCACGCTGCGGGTCGCAGGCGCTGGTCACTCCTTCACCGGCGCAGTGCCCACCGATGGCATGCTCCTTACCCTCGACCGGTTCAATCGGCCGCTCGACCACGACCCGGAAACCGGGCGGGTCACAGTGCAGGCGGGAATGCGTCTTCACGAGCTGAACGACCACCTGGCCAGTCTTGGCCTGGCTTTGCCGAACCTCGGCGACATCGCCTACCAGTCGGTGGCCGGCGCATTGGCCACCGCCACCCACGGCACCGGCCGAACCAAACAGAACCTCTCTGCGGCAGTGGTCGGGATGCGCTTCATCGGCGCCGACGCCGAGCCCATCGATGTGACGATCGAAGAACAGCCCGACCTGCTTCGGGCGCTGCGAGTCAGCATCGGCGCCCTCGGCTTGATCAGCACCGTCACCCTGCAGTGCGTTCCGGCGTTCAACCTCCACGCGGTCGAAGCCAGCGCGCCGCTCGACGAGGTGCTCGAGAACCTTGACTCCCTCACCCAAGAGAACGAGTTCTTCGAGTTCTACTGGGTACCCGGGACCCGCACCGCCCTCACCAAGGCCAACAACACCACCGAAGCGCCGGCCGGAGGTCGCACCCGATGGGAGCGCTTCCGCGACGAGGAACTCAGCGACAACCTGGCCCTTGGAGTATTCCAGCGAGTGGTGGCCCGGCGGCCCGACTTGATCCGAGCTGCGGCCAAGCGACTACCCGACACCGCAAACCGCGACTACATCGATCGCAGCGACCTGGTGTTCACCAGCCCCAGGCGGGTGCGCTTCCGCGAGATGGAATACGCCATCCCGCTCGAACACCTCACCGATGCCTTCAGCGAGGTGCGAGCCCTGATCCCCACTCTTGATCAACGGGTGACCTTCCCGATCGAAGTTCGCACCTGCGCCGCCGACGACGCCTACCTCTCAACCGCCAACGGACGGCCAACTGGCTACATCGCGGTGCACCTGCTGAACACCATCGACCCCACCACCTACTTCCAGGCGGTGGAGTCGATCATGAACCAATTTGGCGGTCGACCGCACTGGGGCAAGATGCACTACCAGGACGCCACCAGCCTGGCCGAGCGCTACCCCGACTGGGAACGCTTCGCCACCCTCCGCCGCGAGCACGACCCCGAAGGGTTGTTCACCAACCCGTACATCGAGCGGGTTCTCGGACCAGCCAAGTAGCCCCGCAGCGCCCAGCCAGCCTCCGAACTGCCGAAATGTCGGAAGAATGCGACACGTTTTGTCGTTTTCTTCCGACATTTCGGTCTGGAGAGGGAGATTCGCGCTGGGCGTGGCGACCGAGCCACATTCACTGGCATGGCCTACTCGTTGGAAAATTATCGAAAGTGTTCCTTGGGTCACCAGAGCGCACAGGTACCTCCACCTCGGGTAGCGTGGGTTTCCCACGACGAAACCTCGCCGAATCATGGGTGTGACACATTGCCCAACGCCCGGTTCGGCGACAACCGAGCCGGTCTGGCAGGGTGACCCTGATGGACGCCGACAACACCAATCAACAAACCGCCTCGCCGACCGCCGCCGACGATGACACTGAGGCGACGCTGACCGCAGGCGAGGTATCGCGGGTGGTCGGCACCCGGGTTCGCGAACTGCGGACCGCGCTCGGGCTCACCATGGCCCAGTTCTCCGACTCGGCCGGTATCTCGCTCGGCATGCTGTCGAAGATCGAACACGGCCAGACCGCCCCCAGCCTCTCCACCCTGGTGGGCCTGGCTACCGCCGCCGACGTTCCGGTTACCGCGCTGTTCCGCGGCCTCGATGAGGAACATGACCTGGTCATTGTCCGAGCGGGTGACGGACATGAGATCGAACACGAGGGTGCCGGACCCGGCCGCCACTACTACGACCTCGGAAGCCTTCGCGGACCCCACCGCATCATCGAACCGATGCTCACCACCCTGAACGACCCCGACGAGGTCTTTCCGCTCTATCAGCATCCGGGCGTTGAGTTCATCTACATGCTTCAAGGCGCCATGAACTACGGCTACGGATCCAAGGTGCACCGCCTCGACGAGGGCGACACCATGCAACTGCACGGCGAAGTGAGCCACGGCCCCACCGAGCTCCTCGAAGTCCCGGTGCAGTTCCTCTCCATCAAGGTCTACCAACCTCAGGACTGAGTCGCAGCGAGCCTCGCTCCGAGAAGCTCCACTCGCACGGGTGGTTTTGAACTCCTAGTATATGTCTTGCTGGGCGGGGGCCTAGCGACGTCAGCTCTTACAGGGGGACTATGTCGACCGAGGTTCGGCCACGTGTACTGGAGCCCGGCCTTTGGTTGCTGGACCCGGGAACCGAGCGGTATCGCATCACCGGCGGGGCCGCCACCGCGCTCGAACTTGAGGCCGGCGACCGCCTCGAGATCACCGACCCCGAGGGCCGACAACGCTGTGAACTGGCCGCCTTCGACCGCAACGGCCATAGCGACCCGGCCCTGCTCGGCGCGGCCGCCACCGGCACCGCCACCGGGATCCAAAACATCCTCGGCGAACACCTCCACGACGCTCGCCGCGTACGGGCCGGCCTCGAACGCCGCAACATCAACCTGAGCGACGCAGTGAGCGCCAACGTTTTTGGTGATACGGCCTTCGATGCCAGCGCTCCCGGCGCCATGCCCGACACCACCCCCGGCACCACCGCGGAATTCACCGCGGCCGAACCCGTCGCAGCAGTGGTAGCGGCGCCCGGCGAAGCGATGGATGTTGCCGGCGGCAACCCACCCACCGACCTGATCGTGCACGTCCACCGGGCCGCGCCGCCAGCGGAGGGCGAGGCGTTACTCCCGGCACCGCTCGCCGATCCCACCCAGGACTTCATCGTGGCCGCGGCCACCGCCAAGGCCTACCAGGTCAAAAAGGGCGACTACTTCCAGGTAGTAGACGTCGAAGGGCGCGAATGCTCCGACTTCCAATGCATCGCCGTGGCCGACCTCGAAGCCGGCAACGCCGACTTCCTCGACGCCACCATTACCCGCTCGCTCATGGGTTCGGCGTACCCAATGCCCGGACTCTTCGCCAAGTTCTACAACGCCCAGATGCAGCCGATGGTCGAGGTGATCCAGGACACCGTCGGCCGCCACGACACCTTTAACACCGCCTGCAACTCCCGCTACTACGACGAGATGGGCTTCCCCGGCCACGTCAACTGCACCGACAACTTCAACTTTGCCCTCGACCCCTACGGGATCGCCCCCCGCAAAGGCTGGGAAGCTGTCAACTTCTTCTACAACACCCTTCTCGACGACGCGAACCAGATCTACTTCGACGAACCGTGGTCCCGCCCGGGCGACTACGTGCTCCTCCGAGCCCTTGAAGACCTGATCTGTGTGTCGTCGGCCTGCCCGTGCGACATCGATGCCGCCAACGGCTGGCAGCCGACTGACATCGCCGTTCGCGTCTACCCCGCCACCAACATGTTCAAGAAAGCGACCGCGTTCCGCATGACCACCGACTCCGAAGCCGAACTCACCCGCGAAAGCGGCTTTCACGAACGAACCTCGGCCCGCACCCGCAACTTCACCGAGTACAACGGGTTCTGGTTGGCCAACTCCTTCACCAACCACGGCGCCACCGACGAATACTGGGCCTGTCGAACCGCAGCCGCAGCCATCGACCTGTCGCCGCTGCGCAAGTATGAAGTGGCCGGACCCGACGCCGAACTACTGCTCCAAACCTGCCTCACCCGCAACGTCCGAAAGCTGGCCGACGGTCAGGTCAGCTACACCGCCATGTGTTACGACACCGGCGGCATGATCGACGACGGCACCGTCTTTCGCATCACCCAGGAGAACTTCCGCTGGATCGGCGGCAGCGACCTCAGTGGCCTCTGGCTCCGCCAACAGGCCACGGAACGGGGCCTGCGAGCGTGGGTGAAGAACTCCACCGACCAGCTCAACAACCTTCAGGTGCAGGGCCCGAACAGCCGCGACATCCTGCGCCAAATCATCTGGACCCGACCCGACCAACCTAACATGGACGAACTCGGCTGGTTCCGCTTCTCCATCGGTCGCATCGGCGACCACAACGGCATCCCGGTCGTGGTCTCACGCACCGGTTACACCGGCGAACTCGGCTTCGAAGTCTTCTGCCACCCCAAACATGCGCCGCAAGTGTGGGACGCCATCTTCGAGGCGGGCGAACCCCTCGGCCTGGTGCCGATGGGCCTCGAAGCCCTCGACATCCTCCGCATCGAAGCCGGACTGATCTTTGCCGGCTACGAGTTCTGCGACCAAACCGACCCCTATGAGGCCGGCATCGGCTTCACCGTGCCGCTCAAGACCAAAGAAGACGACTTCATCGGCCGCGACGCGCTGCTGAAGCGCAAGGAACACCCCCAGCGAACGTTGGTAGGGCTCGAGCTCGTGGGTGGTGAACCAGGCGCCCTCGACGACGGGGTGTTTGTGGGTCGGGCCCAGGTCGGCTCGATCACCAGCGGCACCATCTCGCCAACCCTCGGCAAGAACATCGCGCTGTGTCGGATGGCGATCGAGTACGCCGAGATCGGCACCGAAGTGGAAGTCGGCAAGATCGACGGCCACCAGAAGCGCATCGAAGCGAAAGTGGTCCGCTTCCCGTTCTATGACCCCGACAAGACCAGGGTCCGAGACGTCGCTCCCGAACCAGCCACCACCTGAGTTACGAATCAACATCAGTCGCAGTCACAACGAACACAGCACCTCCAAGGAGGACCCATGACCAGAGTGGCCATCATCGGAGCCGGACCGAGCGGCCTGGCCCAACTACGGGCCTTCGCCTCAGCCAGAGAAAAGGGAGCCGACATCCCCGAGATGGTCTGCTTCGAAAAGCAGTCGGACTGGGGCGGCCTGTGGCGGTACGACTGGCGCACCGGATCCGATGCCCACGGCGAACCGGTCCACGGCTCGATGTACCGCTACCTCTGGTCGAACGGTCCCAAGGAGTGCCTCGAGTTCGCCGACTATTCGTTCGAGGAACACTTCGGAAAGCCGATCGCCTCCTACCCACCCCGAGCGGTGCTGTGGGACTACATCAAAGGCCGCGTCGAGCGCAGCGATGTGCGCCAGTACATCCGCTTCGAAACCCCGGTGCGCAGCGTCAGCTTCAACGAAGCCGACAACAACTTCACCGTTGTTTCCCACGACCACACCAACGACGTCATCACCAGCGAACTCTTCGACTACGTGGTGGTAGCCAGCGGCCACTTCTCGGTGCCGAACATGCCCGAGTACCCGGGCTACGACACTTTCGGCGGTCGAGTACTGCACGCCCACGACTTCCGCGACGCCCTCGAATTCAAAGACAAAGACATCCTGATCATCGGCGCCAGCTACTCCGCCGAGGACATCGGCTCCCAGTGCTGGAAGTACGGGGCCAAGTCGATCACCGTTACCTCACGAGCCGGCAGCATCGGCTACGACTGGCCCGACAACTGGACCGAGAAGCCGATCCTCACCCATGTCGACGGCAACACCGTGCACTTCACCGACGGCACCAGCACCGACGTGGACGCCATCATCAGCTGCACTGGCTACCTGCATCACTTCCCGTTCCTCGACGACAACATTCGCCTGGTGACCGGCAACCGTCTGTGGACCCAGGGTCTCTGGAAAGGTGTGGTCTTCGAAGCCAACCCGCGGGTGTTCTACCTCGGCATGCAGGACCAGTACTACACCTTCAACATGTTCGACGCCCAAGCCTGGTTCGCCCGCGACGTCATGATGGGCCGCATCGACGTGCCCGACGCAGCCACCATGGCGGCCGACTCCGCGGAGTGGCTGGCCCGAGAGGAAGCACTCGAAACGGCATACGAAGAGATCGACTTCCAGGGCGACTACACCCAGGACCTGGTCGACCGAACCGACTATCCCAACTTCGACATCGCCCAGGTCAACGCCATGTTCAAAGAGTGGAAGGGCCACAAGAAGGCCGACATCATGGGATACCGCAACCTCGGGTTTGCCTCAACGCTGACCGGAACCGTGGCGCCGCCACATCACACGCCCTGGGCCGAAGCAATGGACGACTCACTCGAGTCGTACCTAAGCGACGGTTAACCGACGGATCGCTGCGCCTATACCACTGCAGTCTCACAATGATCGGGAGGTCATGCCATGCCATCGATGCAACATCACGGAAAGATCCTGGACCGTGCGCTCGAACGAATGGAAGGCGAGACTGCAGCAGCATTCTTGTCTGATTTCGCGATCTCTGACGACGCCGACAAGCCAATCACTGCCGGGCTGTTCCGGCTTGAGGCTGGCGAGTCCATGACGTACACCTACACGTACCATGAGATCAAGCTCATCGTCGACGGTGAGTTCACGGTGCACGACGGC
>CALAML010000237.1 GCA_937925845.1 uncultured Acidimicrobiales bacterium
ACGATGACCATGCCGACGCCAACCTGATGTACGCCCAACATCTGGCTGGGCTCACCGATGCCACCGACGCCACCATGACCTCGGTCGATCGCCATGGCTTCACTCTTCAGGTGGCCACCCCGGCCGGGCCCCGCATGGCGCGTCTCGGTTTCAACGAGGATGCTCACAGCGGCGACGAGGTTCGCCAAGCGGTCATCGTGCTGCTCAAGGACGCCCGCGAAAAGGCCGGTCAGGCCTAGCTTCGGCTCCCCGCCCCGACCTCAAACGTTGCAACGGGTGTCTGACACCCGTTGCACCCCCGTTTTGCAAAGCCGCTTAGATCCAGTCGACCGTGGTGTCACATTCGTGGGACACCTGCTCGTTGGGCTCAGCGAGAAAGTCCACCATGAGCTGCTGCACACACGCATTGTCGAAGAACACCGCGTGTGACAGTCCGCCTATCACATGGTGTTGGCCGTTGGGCAGACCGGCGAGCACCAACTCGGCCAGGGGAGCTGGGGTCAGCGGGTCGAACTCCCCCGACAACAACAGGACCGGCACCTCCGACTGCACCGGTTTCAGGTCCTCGTCGGCAATGGTGCCCGAAGGAAACGCATCGCACACCTCCTGAATGCTGCGGATGCCGTCGGGGTCGCCCCCCGGCACGACCGCGTCCGCCTTCGGACGGGAGGTGGAGACGTCGACCGTGGCCGCATCGACCGACCGAAAAAAGTCGTGGCATTTGGCGGCGAAATGGACACCGAGGGTCAGGCCGGCATCCGAAGCACTTCCCGGCCGCTGCGCCCACTGCTGTGCGAGCGCGAATTCGCCTCGTTCCAGTTCTGCGATCAGAGCTGGGATCGATTGGAACTCTCTTGTGTCCTGGAGCAGGCTACGGACGACGGTCAGGAGTCCCCGGCCTGAGAGTGCGTTGTCCCTGCATCCACCGGGACGTTCAATGGTTCGTTGTCGAGTTGGTCCACGAGATCCCAAAGTCGGGCTTCGAGGTTCGGGTAGGCCTCGTCACAACGGGCGTTGGCCCCACACGCGGCAAAGAGCGCGTCCAGCGCGTCCACAAACGACGAGGCAGCTTCCAGGTAGGAGGCCCCAGATATCGGGACCACCCCGTCAAAGACCGCAGTGTCCACTCCATCGGGGAACTGGCGCAGAACCGCCTGACCCACCCTTGAACCGTAGGAAACCCCGAAGAGGTGCCAGGTCGAGTAGCCGAGTGCAAGACGCAACGCCTCGATGTCGTGGGCTGCCTGGCGGGTCGTGAAAGAGGAAAGCTCGAGGTCCTGGCCTGCGAGCGAGCTTTGCAAGCGGGTCCCGCAGTCGGCATCGTCCTCGCCCGGTTCACAGCTCAGCGCTGGCGTGGACCCGGCGGTACCACGGGGGCTGTAAAAGACCATGGGGTGGGCGTCGAGCAGCACCTTCCAGTGTTCTGAGGTTGACCGGCCCAGTGAGTCCAAACCGCTCTGGCCGGGACCGCCGGGCACCAGAAGGATTGGAGTGGCCGATTCCGGGGTGGCCGACGATGTCACCACCCGGACCTGCAGCTGGATCGTCGTGCCATCGGACTGGTTCTCCCAATCGGCGGGCACGTCGACCCGGTAGCACTCGACCTCCAGATCGACCACGTCTTCGCTACATGGGGCTTCTGCAATCCACTTCGGGGCGTCGCCGAAGTCGGGGCCGTCTCGCTCGGCGGAGCGTTCCTGAGCGCTTCCGCACGAAGATGCCAAGATAGCGAAAGCCACCAGGATCGACGCTCCCCGCCGCAATGCTCGCATGGCAGATGAGCGTAGCGTCCGGCCTTCCTGTGCCGATCGCGGGATGACAGCAGCCGAACGCCGCTTCGCCCTACGCGGGCTCAGGGTGTGAGCTGGACCAGGATTCGGTCGACGAGTTCTTCGATGTCAACATCCTTGAGCGCCTGAGGGCGGGCGAGAGAACGGACGATGAACGGGCCCTCGATAATCTCGACCGCGGTGAGATAGTCGATCTCGTCTCGTAGTTCGCCTCGTTCTCGAGCCCGCTCGTAGATGGTGAGCGTTGGGCCGGCGCGGCCGGCAAGCATTTTGGTCTGCAGCGTGCGGAGCTCCTTGTCCCGCAGGGCCGCCGACTGCACGTCGGCCATGATCTTGCGCACCGTGGGGTCGGCAAAGATCGGCCGGACACTTTCGAGGAACTCGATCAGGTCCTGACGCAGTGATCCGGTGTCGGGGGTGATCGGCACCGGGGTTACCCCGTCTAGAGCGGCGACGATCAACGCGTTCTTGGTGGGGAAGTGGCGGTAGATGGTGGTCTTGGCCACGCCGCTGCGTCGAGTGACCTCGTCGAAGGTGAGGGCGTGAAGGCCGAGTTCAAGAATCGCCTCGGTGGTGGCCTTGAGCATCTTGGCTCGGGCTTGGGTACTGGGTGGTCTAGCCATAACGAAACTAAATAGTAGCGTAATTCGTTCTCCTCTGTTACGCTACGACTTAGTAGCGAAATTCCGGAAGCCGAATCCGGAATGAAATCAACCACGCTGGGAGAGTCAGATGTCGAACGTTCTCTATCGCCTGGGTCGGTATGCCGGCCATCATCCGTTCCGGCTCATAGCCGCTTGGGTCGTCACCGCCGTAGTGGTGGTTGGGGCTCAGGCTGCAGTGGGCAAGGAACTCGGGAGCTCGCTCGCGGTGCCGGGTCTCGACTCGCAGAACGCCGCCGATCTGTTGTCGGAAGCTCAGGCCGAGCAGGCGGGGATCACCGCCTACGCGGTCGTGACACCGCTCGATGCCGACGACCGCTTCGGTGCGTCGACCACGGCCGATGCCGCCATCGATACATTCCGACAGGAGATCGCCGGGCTCGACAACGTGCGATCGGTGGGCGAACCATCCTTCTCGCCCGACAACCGCATCGCCCGCTTCGATATCCAGTACCCGGTGTTTGAAGAACTCAGCTCCGGGGATCTCGACAACCTGAAGGAGTGGGCCGCAGGGGCTAGGTCAGATTCGCCGCTGCAACTGGAGCTTGGTGGTGAACTCTTCTTTTCCTTTGAGGAGGCGGAGCAGAGCGTCGGCGAGATCATCGGCCTGTTGGCCGCGGTGATTATCCTGCTGGTGGCGTTTGGTTCAGTGATCGCGATGGGCCTGCCCATTGGGATGGCGGTGTTTGGCTTGGCTCTCGGCGTTAGTGCCATGCCGTTGCTGAACTACCTGGTCGACATTCCCGAATTCGCTCCGCAGATGGCGGCGATGGTCGGCCTTGGTGTAGGCATCGACTACGCCTTGTTGTTGGTGACCCGACACCGCGAGCACTTAGCCCAGGGGCTGTCGGTGCCCGAGGCGGTCGGTCGCGCGGTGGCTACCGCTGGTCAGTCGGTGATCTTCGCCGGAGGCACCGTGGTGATTTCCATACTGGGTTTGGCCGTGGCCGGGGTGCCGTTCCTTACTACTGCAGGCCTGGCTACCTCGATGATCGTTCTGATCATGGTGATCGGCGCCGTTACGTTGATCCCCGCATTTCTTGGCTTGGCTGGCCATCGCATCAACGGTCTTCGAGCCAGCAAGCGTCAGGCGTTCACGATGGGCGGTGGAGAGATCAGTGCCCGCTGGCTGCGCTGGGGGGAGCACGTTTCCCGTCACGCCTGGGGCTACGCCATCGGCGTCAGCGTCGTGTTGATCGCAATGACCGCACCGGTCCTTGGGCTCCGTCTCGGCTTTCCCGATGAAGGGGCCTATCCAGAGTCGCGAACCGAGCGGCGAGCCTATGACCTGGTGGCCGAGGGCTTCGGCCCCGGCACCAGCGGACCGTTGCTGATTGCCATCGACATTTCGCAGGACGACTCGACGGTCGCACCGCTGGCCACAGCAATCGCTGCCGACCCGGGCATCGATGCGGTGATGCCGGCGGTCGTAAACCGTGAGGCGGGGGTGGCCACGGTGGTGGCGTTCCCCAACACCTCACCTCAGGCCGATGCAACCTTCGAAACGGTGCAGCGGCTTCGGGCCGAAGTGTTCCCGTCGGTTCTTGACGGGAGTCCCTCGGTGGCTCATGTCGGCGGCGCCACTGCGATCTGGGCCGACATCGGCGAGCGGATCAGCGACCGTCTGCCACTGTTCCTGGCCACCGTGGTCGGGCTCAGCATGGTGCTGTTGATGGTGGTGTTCCGGTCGGTCCTAGTGCCGATCAAGGCTGCGCTGCTCAACCTGCTGAGCATCGGCGTGGCCTACGGCGTGATGGTGATGGTGTTCCAGTGGGGGTGGGGCAAGGACCTGATCGGACTTGAAACCACTGTGCCGATCGTGCCGTTTATCCCGATGTTTATGTTCGCCATCCTCTTTGGCCTCTCGATGGACTACGAAGTGTTCCTGCTTTCACGGGTGCGTGAGGAATACCTGCGCAGCGGCGACAACGATCGATCGGTGATCCGTGGCATCGCTGGCACTGCCCGCGTTATTACCTCGGCCGCTCTAATCATGATCTCGGTGTTCCTCGGCTTTGTGCTGGGCGACGACCCGGTGATCAAAATGCTCGGCCTCGGCTTGGCGACGGCCATCTTTGTCGATGCCACAATCGTGAGGATGGTGCTGGTGCCAGCCACCATGAAGCTGATGGGTGACGCCAATTGGTGGATTCCTGGCTGGCTCGATCGGGTGCTTCCAACTCTCGATATCGAGGGTGTCGAAGGTATCGACACCGCCGAACAAGCCGGGCCGATGACAGCGGTCGACGTGTCGAGCGACGCCCGCGAACTGGTCCGGCTGTAACGAGTTGTCCGTTCTTACCCCCAATCTCCGTCACCGGGTGGCTGCGACGTCAGCCTGACGCTGTCGACCGGTGCGATCACGGTCGACCTGGATCCGTTCCAAACCTGCTGCGAGTACACCTGCCAGTGACTCGGGTGGACGGTCGGGGTATGGTCGGCCTCGCCCCCTTCGCCGAGGCCCTTAGCGCTAGCTGAAATAGGCGATTGGCGTCAGGCGTTTTGGGGGCGGAGCACCTGGGCTTCGCCGGTTTCGCCCACTTCGGCCTCGCGGCTCCGTAGCCAACGCCACAGCAACATGGTGGCCAACAGCAGCGCACCAATCACGACACCGACCACCCGGCGGGAGAACATCGGCGATGGTTCGGGCTGCACCCTGGTGCGGAGGCTGCGCTCAAAGCTGTTGCCCATAGCATCGGTGGCGGTGACGTCGATGGTGTAGTCGCCGGGCGCAGTGGCGAAGGTGTATTCGCGAGCCACGCCGGTCGAGATGAACTCGGCGGCAACGTCGAGGCCACGACCAGCCACCGTGACTGTCGCCCCTTCCTCGGCTTCGATCCGAATCGAAACCGTCTCGGGTTCCTCCGAGAGCACAGGCACGGTGAGCACCGCCGCTGGCGGGGTGACATCAACCAGCAGAGGATCGTCGGTGAGCCGAGTGGTGCTTTCGCGGCCGGCGGTGTCGCGGGCGGCGGCTTGAAGGCGATAGCTTCCGTCGGCCACGGTGAAGTTCACCTCGGTCGAACCCTGGCGGCCAACCGTTACCTGGCGGCGATGAGCGGTTGCGCCGGAGGCGTCGAGAACTTCAACGGTGACCTCGGCGGTGCGGTCAGTTGCAACCTCAACCGAGAGGGTGGAGCGGTCGACGGCCGCGTTCCGCAGGCCAACCTCGGGTGCTGTCAGGTCCACCTGAGTGCGGGTGTTGAAAGCGGTTGACTGTTGGCCACAGCTGTCGGTGACGGTGGCGCCGAGCAGCCATTCGCCGTTGGCCAATGTCAGGGGCACCCGCACCAGGCCATCGTCGGTGATGGTGCCGGTAGCGCTTACCGCGTCGTGGCCGGAGCTGAGGGCCAGGAGAGAGAAGGTGGTTCCGGCGGTGCCCACCACCACGACCTCACTGGCGCCGGAGGCGGGAACGGGAGCGGCTGAGTCGGGTGGAATTACAAACGGGGCCGCCGGTGCGGTTCCAACGGAGCAGCTGCCCTGAGCTCCGGCCGGAGTGGCGGCAACCATGAGGCCGGCGATGATGCTGAGCGCAACCAGGAGCATGCCCACCGCAGCCGCGAACGCCAGCGCCAACCCACGGGTCGGCGACGTTCGGTTGGGCTGAGACATGGTGGGGCGCTGAAGCCAGCGGGGCATTGGCGGTCTCCGGCTGCGGGCACGGGCAACCCATATTTTGGGCAACCGTTAGCGGATGGGGGTGGATGCCCTCGAATACCCCGGTTGCAGTCTCTTCTAGCGGGTGAGCGGGGCCGGAAACCGGCCACGAGCGCGGTCGGGTCCAAACTCGGCGTCGCCGCGAAAGTGATACGTCTGGCCGCCCGCCTCTCGGAACTCCCGACAGTTGTCAAGGCGGTTGTCGATCAGCAGACAGTCGGCGATCGTGGCGTCGAGGCCCAACACCTTGAGGGCCCGTTCGGCCATCACCACCTTCGATAGCGAGTGTTCGGTGTCGCTGGTGACGATCATCTCGAATCGGTTGGTGAGACCGTAGGCCGGTACCACCCAGTCTCGGAAGATGTCGGGGTTTACCGTTACGCAGGCCTGGGGCACGATCCCTCGCCATTCCACCAGCGCCTCAACCGCAGCGGGGAACACCTCGATGTGTTCACAGCACCAGCGACAGTGGGCCCGCACCCAATCGGCGTCGCGGGGTGTGTCGGTGTTGGCGGCCATGTCGGCCACCACCTTGGCGACGATGGATTCGAAGCCAACCTGGCCCAAATCCCACTCCAGGAACAGGTCCTGGTTGGTGTCGCGGACGCGAGCCCACACTTCAGGCCACGCCGGTACCTCGTCGTCGAGCGGAGCCTGGAGCATCCATCGCTCGTCAACCACCGTGTCCCCAAAGTCCCAACAGACCAGCGCCACACTCATGGGACCGACACTAGTTTGTTGATCTCTGCGAGCCCGGTCTCCGCCGAGTGGGCCCGCTTACGCTCGGAGGCGTTCGACTCCCAGTGGACCCGCTGGCTCCTGGCCTCGAGCGATTCGCCCTGCGAGCGCGGCGGCACCGGGAGCGGTTTGGATGCCGGTTCCTCCCTGACCGACAAACCAGAAGAAGTCCTCGGCCGCGTCGTCGGGTCCGAACACCGGCAGCCGGTCGGGGGCAAAGGTGCGGAGCCCACCCCAGGCGGTAGCGACGGTTCGAATGTCGAGGTCGGTGGCTGAGTTGATCTCGTCGATGGCCCGCGCCACGTCGATCTCCTCCGCTTTGGAGTCACACGGATCCGACGGGATCTCGTCGGCGGGGGAGCAGAGCAGTTGGTCTTCGCCTTCGGTGCGGAAGTAGAAGGCCTCGTCCACCTCCACCACCATGGGCCACGGAGTGCGATGGTCGGGGTGGGACTCTTTCCATTTCACAAACGGCGTGGTGAAGGCGGTGCGGCGTTTGGGCATCAGGCCCACCGGCTTCACCCCGGCATCTTGAGCCACTTCGTCGCCCCACGCGCCGGCGGCGTTCACTACCGTCCCGACGCTGACGGGTTCGGCGCCCAGCCTGGCCGTCCATCCCGCACCCGCTGCTGCGGGGCGGATCTCCCGCACCGGCGAAGAAAGGGCGATCGTGCCGCCCCGTTTTCGAAGTTGTCGCACATAGAGCTGGTGGAGACCGCTGACGTCGATGTCGAGCGCCACTTCCTCATAGGCGCCATGTGCCAGGTTCCCGCCCTGCAGTGCGGGAACCATGGAGACAAGATCGTCGCGGGTGAGGCGGGCCAGCGCGGGCTGTTCGGCGATCATCTCATCGATGCCGGCGCGACGGTCATCGGTGGCGACAAACATCATTCCCCGCGGCTGGCACAGCGGACCGTCAACCAGTTCAGGCGGGGGATCGGTGAGCGTGGCTCGAGAGGCCCGGGTCAGCTCCCGAACCAGTGGGTGGCCGTAGCTTTCGATGAAGAGTGCGGCCGAGCGGCCGGTGGTGTGGTGGGCCAGCATGGCCTCGGTCTCGGCGAGTATCACCGAGTGGTCGGCAGCCAGTTCTGCGGCGATCGACACTCCAGCGATGCCCCCGCCAACAACCAAGACATCGGCGGTTTGGCTCATGCCGACAAGCTACTTGAGTCAGATGGTGGCGTGTTCGGTCCGGCCCTGATCTGGCTGCGCCGCACACGCCCCCGCAACCAAGCGGGGACGGTCGGTCCGTTCTAGTTGATGCCGGCGGCCCAGCGCAGGGCGCCTTGGAGATGGTTCTGCATAAAGGCGTCGGCGTAGCCCGACCACACACCGTTCCCCGCGGGAACACCGCCGTGGCCCAGTGCGGTGTAGAACGAGCGGGTGTTGCCAAAGCGGGGGTCGCCGGAGAACTCCTGGTACCAGGCGATCGGGTGGTTACGACCGAAGCTGCCGGGCTGACCGGGGATTTCCGAGCTGTAGAACATGCGCTCGGTTTCTTCGCCTCGGAGCGGGTAGTCATAGTCGCGGGCCAGGTAGGTGGCTTCGTTGACGTCAAGCACCACGGTAAGGCCGGGACGATTGCGGGGGTTGTAGGGGCGGAAGACGCGATCCTCGCCGCCGTTGCGGAAGACGTACCACTCTTCCTGGAGCCGGGTTGATACGCCGGGCAAGCCAGCGACCGACGGGTGACCGGAGGCCGGCGGGTTCACATGGAGTTCGCCGTCCTGTTCGCGGGCGTGGCCGTTGAAGCGAGCGCCGATCAGATCGTTGAAGTAGTCCCAGTCGCCGAGGCTCTCGGCGGTGCCGTGGATGCCGATGAAGCCGGGGGCGGCGTCGGGGTTGGCGGTCCAGCACTGCATGGCGTCGCGCTCGGCGGAGTTGAGGATGTCATCGCCGGAGGTGTTCACAAACACCATGACGTCGAAGCGCTTGAGCTGCTCACACGAGGTGAAGTAGCCGGCCGATTCGTTGGCGCCGGCATCACGGCCCACGGTGACCTCCATACCGAGGCCGCGGGCCAGTTGGGCGATGACTTGCACTGCGCCGGGGGTCGACTCGTGGAAGAAGGCCTGCTGGCCAGTGCGGGAGTCGTTGCCCAATTCGCTGTAGATAAAGACCGATGGAGTGGACGACGGGGCCGGCCGGTCGTTGCTCGGGGCCGGGGCGGGTGCCTCTTGCTCGGGCTCAGGCGCCGGTGCCGGTGGATCCTCTGTCGCTTCGGCCACCTCATTGGGTGCGTCGACGTCCTCGGTGGGTTGCTCGACGGTTTCTTCCTCGGTGCCATCACCAGCGGCCTCGCCGTTGTCGGTCTGCTCCACCAGGTCCGCCCCGGCCGAGTCCTGCTCGGTCCCCTCGTCGGTGCCGGCGGCGTTGCCGTCATCGCTCGATTCGGCGCCCGCCCCCTCTTCGTTAGTGCTTGGGGCTTCGGCGCCCGTTTCGCCATCGGCTACCGGAGATTCAGTGCCGGAATCCCCTGCGGAGCCAGAATCTTGACCCCCGTCATCATTGTTGGTGACCTCACTACCACTATCAGTAATATCGGTGGCTTCCCCGCTCCCGTCGGCCTCTTGGGTGGCCGTGGCGTCATCGGTGGCGTCGTCGCCTGAAGTGACATCGCCCGCCACAAGGTCGTCTGGCGGTTGGGCCCCATAGGTCTGGGAACCGTCGGCTTCCTCGGCCTGGTTTGACGCCGAGGATTCGGTCACTGACCCGCCGACGCTGATCTCGCCGGGTCGTGAACCGCTCTGATCCGCCAGGATCATGAGCGCAATGATGATGAGAAGGCCCGCCAGGACTGCGGCCAAAACTCGTTCGAGTCGGCGCGTGGTAATCAAGGTATTCAATGCTCCACGGGGAAGATCGTGTGAGGTGGGGGGTTTCCGCCACGGCCAAACATAGTCGGCTACGAGAGGGAGGGACAGTCAATGTCGAATCCGGGTAGCGATCGGAATGGGTCGGTACGCGATTTCGGACTTTGGTTGACCCTTGGGTAATTCTGCTCAGCCTCGAAATGACACCCATTTGGCCCATTTTTGGTGTGACCGATGACCCTGCTATTCGCTCTTGTATCCGACAAAAAATGCTTCACAATGCACCGCGTGAATACTTCTGTGAACACGGGTCGAAGGGCGGCCCAACGACTCCGACTGTCCGTCGCCATCACCCGCCAGGGTGCGATGGCTGGCGCCCGTCGCCGGGTCGGCGGCGGTGTTGCCGGTCCTGCCGAGCGGGCCCGCGGCGTGCTGTATCAACTGGTGCTGATCGCCATCGGCTCCACGTTGATCGGTGTGGGTGTTGGTCTCTTTCTCCGGGCCGGTCTTGGCCTGCCTCCCTACGATGTGTTGTTGTCGGCGCTCAGCGAGCCGCTGGGCATCTCCCATGGCCAAACCGCCTGGGCTCTTGCCGTTGTGCTCTTTGCCGTGGCTGCGCTCTTTGGCCAGCGCCCAACGATCTACGGGCTCGTCTTCACCGTGACCAATGGTTTGGCGGTTGACTGGGCTCATGCGCTCATCGAGACGCCGGAAGGCATGGGGAGCCGGGTGTTCTTTGTTGCTGCCGGTATGGCGGCTATCGCCGGTGGTATTGCGGTGGCCACGAGCACGTCGACCACCGGTGGCCCGTTCGACCTGCTGATGATGGCCGGCAACAAGCACGGCTTCGACCCCTACAAGGTCCGAACCGCGCTGGAGGTGGGCGTGTTGATCGGTGGCGTTGCTGGCGGCGGTGACTTTGGTTTGGCCACGGTCTTGTTTGCCGTCGTGATCGGCAGCGTGATCCGGATCTGGGCCACCGCCCTCAACGATCACCGCGAGGGTCGAGCCTTCCGCAGAGCCCGGGCTGAAATCGCTGCCGATCAGGCCAACGCGGATTCAGCCTCAACTGACGCAACCGGGTCGACAGAGCTAGCCGAAGGATCCAACCAAGCCGACGAAGCCATAGAGGGCGAAGTCGAAGAGGACGATGCCGTCGCCGACGCCGTCGTCCAAAGTCTCATCTACTAGCCGCGCCTATCCGGCTAGGTCAGGCGCTTGGTGAGGACGGAGCGGATGCCGCCGCCGACGCCGGTGACTGCGGTTTTGATGGCGAGCAGGATAAAGACGAGTCCGAAGGCGAGCGCCAACCCGAGCGCCGCGGCCAGGCCGAGGGTGGTGAGGCCGCTTGCCGGGAGGTCGATGCGGTCGGTGCTGATCTCGGTGCCGTCTTCGTTGAGGGTCCAGCCGCACGAAACGTTTGACGTCGGTATTTCAGAGCCAGCCACCTGGGTGGTCTGGACCCGGTAGGTCTGGCCTTTTTGCAGGTAGGTGAGCTCGCTGTCGAAGAAGACCTCAACCTTGGGATCTCGCGGGTTGGCGCTGACCTTGAAGGTGCCTACGCCGTTCTCACGCCAGATCAGCTCGCCGGTGAACGACGACTCGGGCCGATCATCGATCACCGGTACCGGCGGACAGCTCGTTTCCTGAGCTGCGCCGGGCCGGGCCAGAGCCACGTTCCCGAGCGCCATCGCGGCGGCGATTGCGACCAGCAGCGCGGCGCGGAGACCAAACCGGCGGGTGTACGGATTCGGCTGCTCCCGGTGGTGGGATCGCTGACGGCTTCGCTTCACCTGCCTATTCTCACACGACAATGGGGGTGTAGTGCCAGCGGGCTCCTCGCCAGATGCCCGCGGCCGATAGAGAATCGAGCCCCAAGCACAATCGGAACGCGCCGAAGAACACTCGGCAACCGGCCCGACACCACCATCGGAAGGAACAGACGTGGCGACATCACCTTCACCCGCTGATGACGAAGCGGTTGTGCTGGTGGTCTTTGGTGGGCCGACACCGGTGCCGGAAGTTCTGGCCGATACCGACCTCTCGTCGGTGAGTCATGTCGTTGCGGCTGATCGGGGATTGGAACACGCGCTGGCCCTCGGTCTGGCCGCTGACGTGGTGGTTGGGGATCTCGACTCGGTCGATCCGGAGGTGTTGGCCGCGGCCGAGTCCGGTGGTGTTCGGGTGCAGGCGTTCTCGGCCGACAAGGTTCGCTCCGATCTCGAACTGGCTCTTGAGGTGGCGGCCGGTCTCGATCCTTCCCGAATTCTTGTGGTGGGTTCCGGTCTGGGCCGCTTGGATCACGTGCTGGTGAACCTGGCGGTTCTGGGCGACCGAAGCCTGCATCACATGCGGGTGTCGGCCCGTTTCGACCACACCCGAATCGCCATCGTGGCGCCGGGGGCCCAGCGCACGTTGTGGGGAAAGGCCGGCGACAGCTTCACGGTGTTGGCGCTTGGGTCTGACGCCAGCGGAGTGTGTATCTCCGGGGCCCGGTGGCCGCTGACCGATGCCCGCCTGAGTCCGACCGAAGCGGTTGGTCTCAGCAACGAGTTTCTTGATGCCGCCACACCGGTGGAAATCGCCTGCGGATCCGGAACCCTCGCCGTCATCCAAGCCCAGGACTAACCAAGATTTGTGACGCCTGGCGCGCTGATTTTGCAGCGCTGGGCGTCACAGATCTTGCTGGCACCCGCTGGCCGCGGACCGCGGTCGCCTTTGGTGACGCTCGGTGGTAGATCGGACTGGTTTGTGTGGAGATCGTCACCTTTGGCGAAGGAACCGGCTGAAGCCGTCATATCGGTGGTGCAACTGCCGATCTGGAACCTTCGATGCTTCTCCGTCGCTTCCCCCCGATTGCGGCGGTCCTCACGGCGATGTTGCTGGTGTCTGCACTGGCGCTGCCTCCGGTGACGGCCGCCGCCCAAGACGACCCGACCACCACGGTGGCCCGGACCGGCGCGCGCCGCGATGGTGGCGGCACCGCACCGGCCGGTTCGGTGCCAGCTGGCAACCCGGGGAACCCGGAGATTTCGCAGGTGCCGACGACACCGGCCCCCACCAACCCGGCACCGTCCAGCAGTCAGCCGTCGACGCCGTCGACACAGGCGCCAACGACCCAGGCGCCTTCGACTCAAGTCCCCGCAACCCAGCCTCCGCCATCTTCCGCGGCGCCATCGTCTACCGCGCCGGCTCCCTCGTCGACCTCGACCTCCTCATCCCCGTCGTCGTCATCCTCTACGTCTCCTTCGACGTCAAGCTCGAGTACGACGGCTCCAACTACCACCGCTCCGGTCGAGAGGGTGCCCACCTCGGAGGCTTTGGACCTCGCGACCATCGGTGAAGGGTCGATCCCCGCTGGGGCCGGTGACGGCGAATTGGAGCAGCAGTTGCTCGACGAGTCGGGCCAACCGATTTCGCCGTTGCAGAGTGCCGACGGCACGGTGCTGGTGGATCCCGATGGTGACGGCATCATCGAACCCACCGATCTCAACGGCGACGGGACCATCGACCTTCAGGACGCCGACGGCGACGGCATCGTCGACCCGATCGACCTCGATGGTGACGGCATCATCGACGCGCTCGACCGCGACGGTGATGGCCGCCTCGACTCGGGCGACATCGACGGCGATGGCACGTTGGATCCGATCGACCTCGATGGTGATGGCATCCCCGATGTTCTTCCCACCGCCGAGACCGCGCTCTATGCCACCCAGCAGGCCTTGGAAGAGGTGCAGGCTGAGGCGGCCCGCATCTCGGCCGAGCGGCTGGTGGTGGCCGAAGCGGCTGAGGCCGAGTTGGTAGCCCCAGCGGAAGTTGCCGGCGAGGCCCTCGATCGAGCGGAGACGGAAGCGGCCCGCGTCGAACGGGAACTGGCCACCGCCACGGCTCGTCATGCGCAGCTGTCGAAGCAGCTGGCGGCGGCGGAGGACGTTGAAGTTCGTCATGCGGTCAACTCGTATGTGGCCAACTCGGCGGTGTCGGTCTCGCTGCTCACCTCCACTGATCCTTCGGAGTTGGCCGCCCGTCGGGTGTACTCGACCGCGCTGCTTCGAGCCGATCGGGGCGAGATCGAAGAGCTGACCAACGAGCTGCGGGAGGTGGCGGCGACGGTGGCCGAGCTCCAGGCGGAACAGGGCCAGGCCCTCGGTCAACTCAGCGACGCCGTGGAGCGGAAGTCGACCGCCGATGACGCGCTCGCGGCTGCTCGGGTGCAGGTGGCGGTGTACGCCGGTGGCAGCGAGCATGCGGTACCTGGCTTTGTGTTTCCGGTGGGGGCGCCGTATCAGTTCATCGACAGCTTTGGTTTCCCCCGCATGATGGGCACCAGCTACGCCCACTGGCACGAGGGCGCCGACATCTTCGCGCCGATGGGCACCCCGCTCTTTGCCGTGGAGGATGGTCGCATCGACAACTTCGGTGTGGGCAACCTGGGCGGCAACAAGTTCTGGATCGTGGGCGAGAGCGGCACCGAGTACTACTACGCCCACCTGTCGGCCTTCGCCGACGGGATTGGCGAGGGTGTCCCCGTCACTGCCGGCCAGGTGGTCGGCTACGTGGGTGATACCGGCAACGCCAGAGGCACGCCGCCCCACCTGCACTTCGAGATCCATCCCGACGGCGGCGATGCCATCAACCCGTATTCGATTCTGGCCGCGGCGGCGCGGGTGGAACAGCACGGCCGAGGCGTGGAGGTGGCCGGTGCCGCCCCATCACTGGCCCGCACTCCGCGGCCCGACTCGGAGTCGGATTCGTCGGACCCGTCCGATCCTTCAGATCCATCAGGTGAGTCGGATGCGACCCCGGCGGGCAACAACGAATCGCGGGACCCGGAGGAGCTGCGTCAGGCCGCCATCGAGTTGATGGGCCGCCTCGATACTCCGGAGGGCCTGGTGGTCGGCGGGCCGGTCTTCAGCGATCCGTCCAAGCCTGAAACCAACCCCACCTCAACCAGCAGCACCGCCACCACCGAGTCCAACACCGAGGAGTCGGACTCGAACGAGGCGCCACCGGCGGACGACCCGAACTAGGAGTCTCCTAGCACCTGCTACTCAGGCAGGGTGAACTCGTTCAGCCGGGCCTTGCCAACGATGTTGGGCCAAAGTTCATCGGCATCGCCGGCAGGTAGGCCTGACTTTCATCGGCCCACTGCAGGTGGCCGCCGAGAACTGCATCGATGTCGTCGCGGCCGACCAGGATCGGACTTGCGTCTTCGGCAGGGTCGACCATGGCATAGGCCTCGGCCTGCGGGAGCCAGTAGTCCACCTCCGGTCCGACCACCACGATGATCGTGCTGGCCGAGACCACGACGTCGGTCGTCGACGGCAGGCTGAACGAGTAGCTCATGCAAGCACCTTGGCACAGCGCCAGCACCGTCACGCAGGTATTTGCGACCTCGCCTACTTGGCCAGCGCGATCCAGCGGTTGCCGACCCGTTCCAGGGTGAGTGGCAGCCCGAAACATTCGCTGAGGTGGTCTGCGGTCAGCAGCTCTTCGATCGGCCCGGCCGCCAGCGCCCGTCCTTCGCGCAACAACAGCAGGTGGGTGAAGCCCGGGGGGATCTCGTCGACGTGGTGGGTCACGAGCACCGTCGGTGCCGTATCAGGGTCGGTAGCCAGGGCTGCGAGGCGACCCACCAGGTCTTCGCGGCCACCGAGGTCGAGCCCCGCGGTCGGTTCATCCAGCAGTAGGAGATCGGGCTCAGCCATCAGGGTTCGGGCCAGCTGCACTCGCTGGCGCTCGCCGGAGGAAAGGGTGGCCATGGTTCGGTCGGCCAGCGGTGCCGCACCCACCCGGTCGAGGTGATGGCGGGCTCGGGCCCGGTCATCGTCGGTATAGGTGTGCCACCACGGTTCGAGGGCGCCGTTGATCACACACATCACTACTTCGGTGGCGGTGAGCTGGGGCCGGAGCATGTCGGCCATAGTGGAGCTGGCGATGCCGACCCTGGAGCGCAGCGGGCGCACATCGACCTTGCCCAGCTCATGGTCGAGCACGGTGACCGAGCCGGTTGAGGGGTGCAGGTAGAGCGACGCCACCCGAATCAGTGTGGTCTTGCCCGAGCCGTTCGGGCCGAGCACCACCCATCGCTGGCCTGGTTCGACAGTCCAGTTGAGGTCGTGAAGCAGGCGGCTGCCGTTGCGGTGGACGCCGACGTTGTCGAACGCGAGGGGAACCGAGACCGCAGCGGATGTCATCGTCACACGCTAACCGGGCCGGATGTCGGTGGGCCGGGCCGGTTGCCGCAGCTGCTCGAATTCCTCACGAGTGGGCGGCCCAGTCCGACCAGTAGTGCGACCGGCGCCCGCTGCTGGCCGCGGTATCGTCGCCGGCGACAGAGTCGATCGTTGTGGTCCTGCGACATGACAGACTCAGGGATGCCCGTAGGGAGGAATTCGAATGAGTGATACATCTCAAGGCCCAGGCTGGTGGCAGGCCTCCGACGGCAAGTTTTATCCGCCCCAGGCCCAGCCCGGCGCCGCGTCGACTCCCGCCCCACCTTCGGGACCCGCATGGGAACAACCTTCGTCGGCGCCTCCCCAGTACGCACCAGGCCCCGCGCCCGGCCCACCGGCGCAGGCACCTGGACAGTATCCCGCGCCTGGCCAGTATCCGGCACCGGGACAGGCGCCCGGACCCGCTCCCGGCCAGTGGACTCCGCCACCGCAACAACCGAAGAGTGGCATGTCGGGCGGGATGATCGCGCTGATCGTGATTGGACTGCTGTTGCTTCTGCTGGTCGGAGGCTGCTTTGCCGCCGTCGCCCTTCTGGGCCGGTCGGCCGAAAACTTCGTGGACGAAGTGGGGGAGGCGATCGATGACTTCAGCGCCCTCGACGACAGCAGTTGCCGGTTCGTGGAACTCGACGACGGGAGCATTGGCGCCGAGGTAACGGTCACCAACACCACCGACGCCGTGTCCGACTACAACTTCCTGATCGATGGACCCAACACCGACGCCGTCGAAGATGGCAACAGCGTGCTCGGCAGCTACTCGTTCGACATCGACCGTGTCGGGATCGGTGAAACCACCACCGAACGGACCGGCAGCCTCGAGGTTGGGGGCCGAACACTTGACCAGATGCCGCCGTGCAGTCTGGAGACCGCGTTCCGCAGCGAAAGTAACTAGTAACTAGTCGGAGACTCTGGTTCGGAGGGTGGTGGTGCCCTTGGGCGTGGCTAGAAGGTTGGCCATTGTTTGGTCTGCGGTGCGTTGGCGCCACGACAACATCCGCTGGGCGTAGTCGAGAACCTGGCTGGCGCGGGCCGGGTCGGCGGCGAAGTTGTGGAGGCCGTCCGGGTCGACTTCAAGATCAAAGAACAGCGGATCCAGGCCGGCGATGTGGACGTACATTCCGGCCCCGTCGAGCAACACATCGAGATGGCAGTCCTCGAGTGCGAGGCCGACGCCGCCATTGGCGTTCGGGACCATCGACGCAAACACTCGAAAGTCGAAGCTCCAATGGGCGCTGTCGCGGACAGCTGTAGCACCCCCACTGGCGTCATCTCCATCTTCAGGGCGAAGCAGGGGAACCAGCGAGCGGCCGTTGTACTGGGCGCACGGGTCGCCGCCCACCAGCTCCTGAATGGTTGGCGCCAGGTCGACGTTCTCCGAGTAGGAGTCGATGACCCGTCCGGCTGCGATGCCGGGTCCGGCGATGATGAGCGGGATGTGAAACGACTGGGGGTAGAACCCGAGCTTGGAGGTCTGCCAGTGGTCGCCGAGCATTTCGCCATGGTCGGAGGTGAGGATCACGACGGTGTTATCGGCATCGGGACGCTGAGCCACCGCGTCCAGCAGCCGGCCGACCTGGGCGTCGACCTCGGTCATCATCCCGTAGTAGGTGGCTCGGAGCTGGCGCACGTGGCGCTCGTCGGCCAGGTCGTGGTCGCTGAAGGCCGCCATCGCGGCGGCAAGGAGAGGATGCAGGTCGGCCTGGACTTCGGCGGTCTCGTGACGGATGGGCATTGGCACATCGGTCGGGTCGTAGAGATCGTTGTAGGGCTCGGGCACCACAAACGGCGGGTGGGGGCGCAGGTACGACATATGGACAAACCAGGGAGCACCGTTGTTTCCGCTTGCCGCCTCGGTACCACCGGCTGGATTTGAAGCCACACCGGCGAGGTGGTCGAGGGCGGCCTCGGTGAGAAACGCGGTCTCGGTGCACTCGGCGGGGAACGGTGGCGGAGGCCAGGTGGCGCCGCGTTCGTCGGCGCCCGGGTAGTTGTCGATCGGAGCGATGAAGGCTTCGTGGTCGTCGATTTGGTAGCCCTTCTCCGCCATCCAGGCCAGCCACGGCAGGTGGTCGTCGGCCAGGTTGACGCCAACGGAGAAGCCGGGGAGGACTTCTTCGTAGGAGGTGCGTCGCTGGTCGTCGGCGGCGAGGGTGCGGGGGTCGAGGGTGGTGTCGGTGTAGCCGAAGAGCGTGGGGTTGTAGCCGAGGGGGCGGAGTTGGCGGGCGATGTTGGTGAAGCGGTCATCGAGCGGCGTGCCGTTGAACCCGGAACGGTGGTTGTGAAGATATTGCCCGGTCCAGATCGAAGCCCGGCTCGGACCACACGGGCTGGCCTGGGAATAGTGACGGGTGAACATGGTGCCCCGAGCCGCCAACGCATCGAGGTTGGGCGTTTGCACCACCGGATGGTGGCGGGCGCCGAGGCATTCACCCCGCCACTGGTCAACGGTGATGAACACCACGTTGGGCCGCCGCGCCCCATCCGGGTCGGTTCGACGGCCACCGCCGGGGGTTTGCACATCACTCATGGGCGCAAGTTAGTAGAGATCTTTCTCTAGCAAGGAATACATCAAGATCTGTGACGCCTGGCGCGCTGTTTTTGGCGCGCTGGGCGTC
>CALAML010000238.1 GCA_937925845.1 uncultured Acidimicrobiales bacterium
GAGCTGCGCATGTGTCGGACTCCATGTGCGGCACGCGGCGGGGTTCACCGCTTCGACTTCTGCGGAGAGGGTGGGATTCGAACCCACGGTGAGTTTCCCCACACACGCTTTCCAAGCGTGCCGATTCGGCCGCTCTCGCACCTCTCCCAATTGCCTCGGGACAGGGTATCGTAGAAGTCAGGGCTCCCACTTTGGAATGTGGTGACCGGGCCCTGTGCGTCAATATCTCGTGAACCGGGTCAGGGCCGGAAGGCAGCAGCCCTCAGCGAACGATATTGAGTGCCGCAGATCACCTGGTCACCACTTTCGAGGGTGGGAGTCGACCCGTTTTGCAACCAGGGCAAGACCCCCGTTGGTGTCTGAGTCAGGTTCTGACCGAGGCAGTCATGCCTACCGTCGGTCTCGCGACGTTCTCGGCCTACTCGCCTTCGGACTGATTTCCACCCGAAACGCCAACACAGTGTTCAATTAGCCGAATACGGAACAACGTTCTGGATACCCAGGGTCTCGCCCTGAACCCTATTCAGAGACGCCAAGTATCAAAGCTAAGACACTGTTTCGTGAGGCGGGTTCGCTGATTTTTCAGGCCTAAAGTTGTCCTCAATACACCCGACCCAGACAATTCGCCACAAAAGTCGTGGTGTCTGAATTGTATTGAAATATCTAGAGGATATCTACCTCGCCGTTAGGGGGAGATAACGGCTTATAGGCGGATCGAGATGATGCCACTACTGTTTACTACACCACCACCTGTCGCAGTGGAAACGCTTTCAGTGCGTCCAGTACTCTGCAACCAGAAATAGTCAACGAACCTCACCAAGGGCAAGGTATGGGCGAGTTCACGCTAACTCCAGATGAGATTGTGGCGACGGCGCGGTCGCTCGTCGAAGAAGGTGGCCCCGACGCACTCACCGTCCGACGCCTAGCCTCGTCACTTTTTTGTGCCCCGCCGGCGATCTACCGCCGCATCGGAGACAAGGCCACTCTGTGCCAGATGCTCTGTGACAACATCATCGATTCGGCCATGGACGCAATGAGCGAGGCCGACGAAGCCGACCCGCTCGCCCGCTACCTCACCGCGGTCGGCAAGCTGTTGGACTGGTGCCAGGCCCACCCGAACCTCACGGTGCTCTTCCTCCAAGAGTCCACCTCGCGACCAATGCAGACTCCACCCCCGCTGGTGGCCTACATCACCCAGATGCGCCCGGCTATTGCGCGGTGGGGCCACCAGGCCGGAAGCCGGGCCCAACAGGTCGAGCCGGACGTGGCAATCAACATGGCCCTCGGCGCCATCGCCCGAATTGCGGCACTTCACCCGCCCGCAACCATGGAGTTTCGCGACGGTGTCGCCAACGTCTTTCGCTTGGCGCTCGTCGATAGCGGAGTGACCCCAGGTATCGGTGCCGGTGAAACGCCGAATGTCGACCTCAACGACTCCCGCGAGGACCGCCGGGCCATGTCCAACGGAACCACGGACACCCTCGAGACGATCGAAGCCAGGCCAGCAGGGCACCCCTAACCAACTACCTCCATCGGCTCTCAGCACCGATCGTGCGAGTAGATACGCGGGGCTAGCAGGGTGCTGAAAAACACATGCCGGCGCCGGCGTTCTTCAGCACCCTGCTAGATACGATCGCGGCGGTATGTCGCCAAAATACTGATGCTCTGCTGTTCGGGCCCCGGCGGCGCTGGCTGCATTCGCTCCGGCTCCCTACCCGGACGAGGTAGGTCGGGGAATCCGAGTCCTTGCCAGGCGACGCCGCATGACGCCAAACCTGCGGGTTGGGTCCTTTCAGTCCCCTGACGTCGCCGGACTACCCGACCACCGTCCAGTCTCCCTAGGCTTAAACGGTGAGAATGTCGCCGCACAACCTGATCGGGGCCAACTCGGCCGACGTGGCCAACGCCTCGCTGGACCGCAGCATTGTGCGTCGCGTTGTCGAACTGGCCCGCCCGTACCGCGGGATGCTGATCGGCTTTCTCCTCACCATCATCGGCGCCGCACTGGTCAACCTCGCACCTCCGCTGCTGATCGCCCGCATTATTGAAGACGCCATCCCCGATGAAGACCTCGGGCTCGTCAATGTCCTTGGGGCGCTGATGATTTTGGCTGCTGTTGCCGACGCCGGACTTTCGCTCTTGGAACGAAGATGGTCATCCAAGATCGGCGAAGGTCTCATCTTCGACCTGCGCGCTGCGCTCTTTGACCACGTCCAACGCATGCCACAGGCGTTTTTCACCAGCACCCAAACCGGCAAACTCATCAGCCGACTGAACAACGATGTGATCGGCGCCCAGCGGGCCATGACCGGCACTCTGGGCTCGGTGGTCTCGAACCTGATCATCGTGGTCACCACCGTCACCGCCATGGTGCTGATCGAGTGGCGCCTCGCCATCTTGTCGTTGGCCCTACTCCCACTCTTCATCTACCCGGCCAAACGGGTGGGCCGAACGCTGCAGTCGATCACCCGAGAGGGTATGGACCTCAACGCCTCCATGAACGCCACGATGACGGAGCGGTTCAATGTGGCCGGCGCCCTCCTGGTGAAGCTCTATGGACGCCACGACACTGAGGCCAACGAGTTTTCTGAGCAAGCTGGCCGGGTCCGAGACATTGGAATCCGAAGTGCGGTCTACAGCCGAACCTTCTTTGTGGCCCTCACGCTCGTCGGAGCCATCGGGACCGCGGCGGTGTACTGGATCGGTGCCCGACTGGTCATCAACGGTGACCTCCAGCTCGGCCGGCTGGTGGCGATGGGCTATTTCGTGGTGCGGATCTACAACCCGCTGACCGCACTGACCAACGCCCGCGTCGACGTGATGACCGCCCTCGTATCGTTCGAACGGGTCTTCGAAGTGCTTGATGCGCCCAACCCCATCGTCGACGGAGCCGGCGCCACGCACCTCGAGGCACCCACCGGCCGTATCGCCTTCGATGACGTGACCTTCGCCTATCCGACACCCGAGTCCGCCAGCATCGCCTCTCTTGATGACCGCCCGTCGGCCCCGGCCGGACATGGCCATGGCGATGGCCATGGAAAGGGAGCCCACGGCCATGGCAGCACTGGCAACGGGGCCGGCCCAGCAGATGCCAGCGACGCCATCGCGGCTGAGCGCACCGTCCTCCACAACATCAGCCTGGTCGTCGAACCCGGTACCACCACGGCTCTGGTGGGCCCATCGGGAGCAGGCAAGTCCACGATTGCATCACTGGTGCCCCGCCTCTTCGATGCCACCCAGGGAGCGGTAACCATCGACGGTGTCAACGTTGCCGAGCTGACCCTCGACAGCCTCCGCCAGGCCGTTGGCGTAGTGAGCCAAGACCCCCACCTGTTCCATGACACCGTACGAGCCAACCTGGCCTACGCCCGGCCCGAGGCGACCGCTGCCGACATCGAGGCAGCCTGTCGCGCCGCCCATATTCACGATGTTGTCGCCAACCTTCCGGACGGCTACGACACCATTGTGGGCGAGCGGGGCTACCGGCTTTCCGGTGGCGAGAAGCAACGACTGGCCATCGCCCGCATGCTCCTGAAAGACCCGGTCATCGTGGTGCTCGACGAGGCCACGAGCCACCTCGACTCCGAAAACGAAGTGCTGGTGCAGCGAGCCCTCGAATCGGCGCTCACCAACCGCACCACCCTGGTTATCGCCCATCGCCTCTCCACCATCGTCGGTGCGGAACAGATCCTGGTGATCGACGACGGCACCATCGTGCAACGCGGCACCCATGACTCCCTGATGGACACCGGCGGCCTCTACGCCGAGCTTTACACCACCCTCGTGCGCACCTGACCCCAGCCAGCGTCTTGGCTCAATCCGGTCCTTTTGAGTTAGACCTCCGATGGACCCGGTTAGACGGTTTGGCTACTCAATCCAGTTGCGGTCCTCGACGATCAGGGCTTCCATCTCGTCCGGGTCGATCGCCTTTTCGAAATACCAACCCTGCCCAAGCTCGCACTCGAGCTGACGCAGCACCTCTAGCTGCTCACGGGTCTCCACACCCTCAGCCACCACTTCGAAGCCGATGGCCTTGGCCAAGACGATCGCGGCCGAGACAATGGCGGAATCCTGGGAGTCGAAGTCGGTCAGACCGGCCACAAACGAACGGTCGATCTTGAGATAGTCGGCGTCGTGGAAGCGCCGCACGTAGTCCAGCGAGGCGTAGCCGGTGCCGAAATCGTCGATGGCGACAGTAACACCAAGCTCCTTCAACCGAGCCAGAGTGGCAACGGCGCGATCCACATCTTCGACCAGCACACTCTCGGTTACCTCGAAGGTGAGCGACATCGGATCCATGTACGTGCGATCGATGATGTCGGTAATGACCTCGATCAACCCCGGAGCAGCCAACTGGCGGGCGCTCATGTTCACCGTCATCTTCACCGGGAAGCCGCTCGGCAACCGCGGCCAGGCCACCGCTTGGCGGCAGGCCTCCTCCAACACCCACGAACCGAGGGGAACGATCAGGCCGGTCTCCTCGGCCACCGGGATGAAGTCGCCCGGAGGGACCATCCCAAACTCGGGCCGATCCCAGCGCACCAGCGCCTCGACACCGACCAAAGCGCCATCGCGAAGATCGATCAGCGGCTGATACTGGAGCCGGAACTGCTTGGCTTCGATCGCCTCCCGCAGAGCCTGCTCAATCTCAAGACGCTCCACCACCGCCTGGCGGAAGTTCTCCTTGAAGACCGCGTGACCGGCCCGGCCGGAGTCCTTGGCCCGATACATGGCGTTGTCGGCGTCACGCATCAGCATCTCGCCATCCATGTCCTCGGTGCCGATGGCGATGCCCATACTGGCGGTGATTGACACCTCGGTGCCCGCCACCTGGAATGGCCGCTTCAGCTCCTCGGCAACCCGCTCGGCGATATCGATGGCGCCGTCCTCACCGTCGACTTCGTCGATCACCAAAACGAACTCGTCGCCGCCGATGCGCCCAACCGTGTCACCGGAGCGGATCAGCGCCTCAAAGCGTCGTGCCACCAGCTGCAGGAGGTGATCGCCAGCGGCGTGGCCGAGACTGTCGTTGATCAGCTTGAACCGATCGAGATCCACCAGCACCACGGCTACCTGGGTTCGGCGGCGGCGGGACCGAGCCAGCGACTGCGAGATTCGATCGATCAGCAGCGTTCGGTTCGGCAAACCGGTCACGGTGTCGTGCAGCACATGGTGGGCCAGCGCCACCCCAAGATCGTGGCGCTCGATGGCAACCGCGGAAAGATGCATGGCCCGCTCAAGCACATCGCGATCAGCCTCGGTCGGGTCGACATCGTCTCGACCAAAGGCGGTGATGGACCCAAGAAGCGCGTCGGTGGAACGGGCGGTGATCGGCATCGACCAGGCCGTGATCCATTCTCCGGCGGCGGTCACCTCCGCCAAGTCGGCCCAGCGTTCGTCGGTGCGCACGTCATCGGCCACCAGATCACCCGGCTCGGCCACCCGAAGGGCAACCGCCAACGGCGACGTCGGCTCGATCCGATCGAGGGCCTCCACCAGGTCATCAGCCAGCCCGGCGGCGGCATGGTGGCGCATATGGTCGGTCTCGTCGAGCACCCCGATGGCTACCCGACAGCCAGGCAACTGATCCTCGATTGAACGCCGCACCCGATCCAGGGTGGTCTCCAACGGCTCACCCCGAGCGATCAACTCGAGGACCTCCGCCTGCTCGCGCAAGGTGTCGGAGTATCGCCGCTCAGTCGACACATCGCGCAGGGTCACCACGATGCCGTTGATCTCCGGGTTTTCGAGATGCACATCGGCAGAGATACGGAACGGCACCGCACCGCCGCGACCATGCAGCAGCGTGACCTCCAACGGCTCGGCTTCGGCACCCGGGCTCAACAACCCGTCCATTGTTGGCCGGACCCGCATCCGGTCATAGGGCTCAAGCAGATCGATGGCCAAGCTGCCGATCAACGAATCAGCGGCGTGCCCCAGCACCCGCTCGACCGTGGGCCCGACCTCAACGATGATGCCCTCATCATCGAGGACAAACACTGCGTCGCCGCTGGCGGCCATCAGCGTCTCGGTGCGGCGGGTAGTGCGATCCAGCTGGTCCTCAGCGGTTCGCTGCGGCGTGATGTTGCGGGCGGTCACAATCAGACCGGCGATCGCCGGATCCGCGGTTCGATCCGAAACCGACACCTCAAACACCCGAGAACCACCGGCGGCGTGAGGGATGCTGAGCTCGAAACTCTCGCCCTCCTGGGCAACCTGCTTCAGCGCGGTGGCGTTGGCCCGCTCACGATCAGGAACCCGAAGCAGCTCGCGCACGTCGCGGCCCAGCAGGCCCTCGGGCAGATAGCCCAGGAGATCCTCAGCGGCCGGACTGATGTAACGGATGATCAAGCGGCGATCGAGGACGATCACTAGCTCGGAGACGCTCTCGATCAAGCTCCGGAACCAGTGCTCCTGCTCCAACGCCGGGGTGAGGTCCCGGAACAGGGCCACGTAGTAGAGCTGATCGTCGCCCGGGCCCCGGACGGCGAAATGGTGCGAATCAACCCAGCAGCTGTCGCCGTCCTTGCGGCGCAGCAACAGCTCCTGGCGCACCGGGAACTCGGCGTCGAGTGAACGCTCGATCGAGGCGAAGACCGACCCGCCATCGTTGGCGTCGAAGATCTCGTTGGGCTGTGAACCAAGCAGCTCGCGGCGGGCGAAGCCGGTCAGGCGAAGCAACGCGTCGTTCGCGAAGAGGATCTGGGTCTCGCCCGTACCGCCTTCGTCGGAGCGGCGAGGCTGGCTGATCATCAGCGGCGCATCGGCCTGCACCACTACCGCCTCAAGGACCGCCCGCTGGGCCTCGTGACTACGAGAGGTCGATACCTCCGAAGGCGGCGAGGCCGACGGACCAGGATTTGGCGCGGTCTGACCCGAGCGGATGTCGACCACCTCAGCGCGCTCGACCCCCGCGGCGGCAGGAGTCGTGGCGACCGAAGTTGGCGGCTCGTTGTCGTAGCCCTCGTCGCTTGAGTGGCCCAGGTCGGCTGGTCCGTCTCCGGTCGGCTCATCGGCAACGGCTAAATCGTCAGCCAGCTCCGCCGAAGGCATGCCATCCGAATCAGCGCCGGCCGTACCGGCGCTACCAAGTTCCTCCGCAGCGGCGGCGGTTGTCTCGGTATCGGTAGGAGTGGCGCCGGCTGCATCGGTGCCGGTCGTATCGGCGACCACGGTGACGTCAGGCTCCGATTGACCTGGAGCGAGCGGCCGACGGGGCCGAGCCTCTCCGGAGTCACGCTTGGGGGCGCGGCGGGCGGCATCCGGGGTGTCCTTGGACGAGCGAGGGCGATCGGTGTCAGCGACATCGATTTCGGGGCCATCATTCGTTTCGATCGAGTCGATGTCGGTCGACTCGAGGTTGGTCGGGTTGTCCGTCATACCGCTGTAATTTGCTCCGGCAGTGCGGGGATACGGGGCTATCCGACCGCCCAAACCAGGGGTCGGCGATCAGACTCGACTGACGTGTCCGCCCCGATACGCCCGGGCGCCAGTACGACTCGGACACTACAAGGCGTGGCCACGGCATCGGGGAACCTCCCATATTCCGCTACACGTGGGGTGCCGCTACCCACACAGAGTGATGCGCGGGTGAGCTGGATACCGTCGAAGGATGGCTCCGCCACCGTCAAACCATGAAGCGGGAGGCCCGCCAACTCAGGCTGGCCCACCAAAGTTGTTTGACCTCGACCCGACCGGCACCGACGACGACACCCTCACCGTCATGGAGCTTGCTGATCAGGTGGGTATGGCGGTGCGCGCCGGGTTCCGAAACCAGGTTTGGATCCGGGGGGAGCTGATGTCGCTGCGCCGACCCAACAACGGCATGGTGTACTTCGACCTCACCGAAACCACTCCCGGCGGCAGCATCCGCAAGATCCCGGTGGTGTTGTTCCGGGACCGCCGGGCGCTGGTGAACCGACGCCTGACCGAGGCCGGAGGCGCCATGCGGATGGACGACGGGCTCAGCATCCGAATCCGTGGCCGGGTGGAGCTGTACGGCCCCACCAGCACCGTTCAGATTCAGATGACCGACATCGACCCCACCTACACGGTTGGCTCGATGGCCATCGCCCGCAACCGCCTGATCAGCGAACTGACCGCAGCTGGCCTGATCAACCAAAACAAGCAGCTGGCTATGCCCCCGGCGCCGCACAGGATCGGCCTGGTTACCAGCCCCGGCAGCGCAGCCCAAGGCGACTTTCTCGACGAGCTCCGCCAAAGTGGCTTCGCCTGGGATGTGGTGATGGCGGCCAGCCAGGTGCAGGGAGCAGGTGCGGAACACCACCTGGCCTCCGCCATCCGGGTGCTGGCCAAGATGAACGTCGAGGTGATCGCTGTCGTCCGGGGTGGCGGCGCCCGGACCGACCTGGCCGCCTTCGACCAGGCCCCGGTGGCCGAAGCCATCGCCGCCAGCCCGGTGCCGGTGCTCACCGGGGTCGGTCACGAGGTGGACGACAGCGTCGCCGACCTGGTCGCCCATCAGGCCCTCAAAACGCCCACAGCATGTGCCGGAGCGCTGATCGACACCGTCGCCGCCTCCCACCGCCAGGCCGAAGACACCTACACCCGGCTTCTCTCCCACGCCGAGGGGCACCTCCGCGATAAATCTGACCGTCTCACCACTACCGCCAACGCAGTGGCTCACTCCGCTCTGAGCTCGATCAAGGTGGCCTCGGAGCGGACCACCGCGCTGCAACTCGCCATCTCCCACCAAGCCACCGACGCCCGCCAAGCCAGTGAGGCCAGGCTGACCGAAGCCGAACGAAGCCTCGGCCGGGTCGCCGCAGCGGCCACCTCAGCGCCCCAGCGCCGTGTGGACGCCGTGGTAGCCAGACTCGGGCCCAGCGCCGCCAGAGCCCTCGACCGGCCACAGCTCAGCCTCAACCATGCCGAGGAGCGGCTCCGGCTGCTCAACCCGCAACGCCTGCTGGCCCAGGGTTGGAGCATCACCAGGACCGCAGACGGGACAATTGTGCGTACGATCGAAGAAGCGCCCCCCGGCACGCGGCTCGTCACCCAGGTCGCTGACGGCACGCTCCACAGCACCACCGACGCCAACCCTGACGCAGATGCCAACGCAGATGCCGCCGACATTGACGACAGAACAGATCCATGACCGATAGCCAGGACACGACCGCCGACTCACCTGACCTCGACCTGGCCTATGCCGACGCCATGGCCGAGCTCGAAGACATCCTGAGCCAACTCGAAGGCACCGACGTCGATGTCGACATCCTCGCCGACCGAGTGCAGCGCGCCACCCAGCTGATCGGACACTGCCGCGGCCGCATCGAACGGGCCCGACTCGAAGTGGAAGATGCCGTTGGCACCCTCGAAAGTGCCAGCCCGGCGGCGACCGAAAGTAGCGGCGAACCGGGTGAGTAACGTCCCGGTCGACCTCCAGCGGCTGGCCCAACCGGTTGAGGCCCGCCTCGCGGACTACCTCGAAACCGTCGAAACCACCTGGGCTGAGGTTGATAACACCCTGGCTGAAGCCCTCGACTCGCTGCGATCCCTCGTATTGGCCCCGGCGAAGCGGCTACGAGCAGCCTTCTGTCACTGGGGTGCGGTGGTCGGCGGCGGCGCACCCCAACCACAGGTGATCGATGCCGGAGCGGCGCTCGAGCTACTGCAAGCCTTCGCCCTGATCCACGACGACGTAATGGATCGCTCCGATCGACGCCGCGGCCAACCCTCGACCCACATCCAGCAAGCGGAACTCCACCGCCGTTCCAACTGGTTCGGCGACGCCGACCACTACGGCGAAGGGGCGGCGGTACTGATCGGCAACCTGGCCCACGTTTTTGCCGATGACCTGCTGGTAGCGGCCGCCGGAGGCAACGCCGCAGTGTGGGAGCAGTGGAATGCGCTGCGTACCGAGGTGAACCTGGGCCAGTTCCTCGACCTCAACGGGGCGGCCCGACGCACCCGCGACCCCGACACCGCAGCACGGATCCTCCACCTCAAATCGGCGACCTACACCATCGAACGCCCGCTGCTGATGGGAGCGGGCCTGGCCGGCACCCTGGCGGAATGGGAAGAAGACCTTCGGGCCTTTGGCGCACCGCTCGGCCAGGCGTTTCAACTGCGCGATGACCTGCTCGGAGCCGTGGGCGATCCAGCGATTACCGGCAAACCGGTCGGCGATGACCTGCGGGAAGGCAAACCCACCCCGCTGCTGGCCGAGGCCTACCGACTAGCCGACGCGGATCAGCGGGCCATCCTCGACACCGCCGGCGACCGCGACTCGCTCGCTGAAACCGACGTAGCGGCGATGCTTGAGATCCTTGGTGAAACCGGTGCCATCACCGCCATCGAGACCCAGATCGATCAGCTGGTTAGTGCAGCCGAAACGGCTCTGGCTCGAATCGATCAGCGATGCGATGCCGACCTGGATCCGCTCGCCGAACTGGCACGCTTCGTCACCACCAGAAGCCACTAAGACCCTCGTTCAGCCGACGCTACTCGCCGGATCCCGACGACCGATCCGCATCGCGTCCAGCGCCGTCATTGCCGCGGTTGCCGCGGTCCTCGTTGGCGTTGCGCCCGTCGCTGGTGTCGGGTTGCTCGCGTTCGGATCCGTTGTTGGGGTTGTTGGGGGTCGGGTCCGGCTCCGACCGGGGCGACTCCACCACGGTGAAGGTGGCGTCGCGCTCACGCTGAAGCCCTCGCACCTCGCGGGAGCGGACGGTCACTTGATGGCGACCTGGCGCAAGTAGACCGGCGGAGAACTCCAGCAGTGTTCCGACGCCGATCGGCTGACCGTCCAAAAGGAACTCGACCTCGGTGCCGTCCGACGCCACAGCAAAGACCGTCACGAGCCCACTGACCTCAGCCCCGTCAAGGGGCCGGGCAGCGTCGGCCGACTCGCCCTCGGCGATAAACACGACTTCCTCGAGCGTCGGCGGACCAAGCTTGTCCTCGTCGACCGGATCCTCACTCACCGACCGGTCATCGTCGGAACGGTCGGGATCGGCATCATCCGAATCGTCGTCATCTCCGTCATCGTCGGGATCGCCTGGATCAGGGGTGTCTGGACCCGCGGGATCACTATCGGGTTCGCCTGGACCGGGATCGGTCGAGTCGTCCGGGTCCGAGACCTGATCGTCGGAACCCTCCGGGGGGTTGGGAACGGTTGGATCCGGCTGGTCTGATTCATCTCGCCGGTTGGGGTCATCGTCGCGGTTGTCGCGGTCGTTGTCATCGCCGTCATCAGGATCGCCAGGGTCATCGCGACCATCCTCATCAGGCCGGTCTTGGTTCCCGTCGTCGTCGCTATCGCCCTCGTCATCAGGGTTCGTGGTGGTGGGCCCGTCCGAGGGCGGTTCAACCGGGTCCCGCTCGTCGGCGCCGTCATCGGGCTCGTCGGTCGGGTCGCCGTCGCGAGGGTCGGCCTCGCGTTCGGTGTCGTCGCGCCCCTCATCATCATCGTCGCGGCCGTCCCCGCCACCATCACGGCCAGGCTCCGGCTCCGGTTCTGGGTCGGGGTTGACGGGAACACTGGTGGTGGCTGGCGGAAGCTCGGTGGGCGAGCCGCTGGTGGGCGGTCGAGGCGTCACGACCCGCGGGTCGTCGACCGGCGGGACCGTCAGCACCGTTGTTTCCGGAGCAGGTGCCGGGGCCGTCGTCGTTACCGTCGGCGCCGCAGTAGATGGTCCGCTTACCGGCGAAACAGGAGCCGAACTCGAGGGCGCGGCCACGGGAACGGTGACCGCAACCGTTGTCGGGCTAAGCGGCTGGCTGGCAGTGGGCGGTGCCGGCTCGGCCGCGGTGGCCGGGACAGTCGGAAGCACCACCACACTCTGTTCAGCGGGGGCTGCCACCAACTCCGTGGGTGCTGGCTCAGGAACCCGATCCGGCAGCGGCGACGAACTTACCCGGGGCAGGACCGGTGGGGCCTCGTCTTGCTCAGCGGGAACGGCGGCGGCCGATACCGGCGGATCGTCCGGTGCCGCAGTCGGCGGTTCCTCCGCCGGTTCGCCACCACCGGCGCGAGCGCCCTCGGCGGGCTGGGCCTTGATGTTGGGCTCGGGCTCGCCTTCGGCGACCTCCGCTAGCGCTTCGAGGCTGGTTTGGGCGCGCATCGCCTGCACCGCCATCGGCCCCGCGACCGCGACAGTGAGGGCTGAGGACATGACGACCGCAGCACCGATTCGCAGACTTGCGTCACCCGACAACCGGGCCAGGATGAGCTGGACCACCCACTCACACCAAGCTCGACCGACGGACCATCACCCGGTCCATGGTCGAGGTCAGGCCAGCTCGATAATGCCGAGCTTCACTGCGCTGATCACGGCGTGGGTCAGGCTCTGGGTGTCGAGTCGACGGTAGATGGCGTTGAGATGGTTGTGCACCGTCTTCTGGGTGATGCCCAACTCCCGGGCCACCTGCTTGGTCGAGAAGCCATCAGCGATGCTCTGGAGGATCTCCGTTTGGCGATCAGACAGCAGAGGCTCGTCCTTCACCGGCTGCTCACGAGCAGCCTTGAGCATCGAATCGGCCAGTTCCGGGCTCAGGCCGGTCTCGCCCTCGGCTACGGCCCGAACCGTGGAAAGAACCTCAGAGAACTTCGAACCCTTCGACAGATAGCCAACCGCGCCGGCATCAATGGCCTCGCGGGTCTTGGTGACATCGTCGTGCATCGTCAGCACAACCACGCGGGTCTCGGGCACTTCAGCCGAGATCCGCCGGGTGGCGGCGACCCCGTCCAACACGGGCATCGACAGGTCCATCAGCACCACATCGGGCTGGAGTTCCTTGGCCATTTCTACGGCGCGCTCGCCATTTTCGGCCTCGCCGACGATCTCCTCACCGTTGTCCTCGAAGGACTTACGGATGCCCTCGCGGAGGATCTGATGATCGTCAACAAGCAGGATCCTGGTCATGGTTTGTCTCCTTCGACGTAGGCGATGCCGCCCCAAGGACGGGGCACAACAAACGCGTACCCTTTCCCTGTCGGCGAATTTCTTTCAAAACTGACCCGATGGCCAACGAAGTCCTTAGAGCCCACACGGAGCCTGGGGCCCGTGGGCGGGTCAAGACGGGTCATCACACCAGCTCTCCGATCGGAGCGCTGGTGCGTAGATGTATCGATGTGCCCGCACCGGGTGCGGATGTAATGGTGAGCTTGGCCCCGATCACATCGGCCCGCTCCCGCATACCCACCAGGCCATAGGCGTTTTCCCGAATGCCGTGCTCAGGATCGAAACCCCGACCGTTGTCGGTGATCTGGAGTTCGCCGTGGTCGCCCTCGACGGTCCACACCACATCGACCTGGTCGGCCTTGGCGTGCTTGTCGATGTTGGTCAGCGACTCCTGCAGGATGCGCAGCAGTTCGTTTTCGATCGGCACCTTCAGATTACGACCCGGGTGGGTCACGGTGAAGGTGGCGTCGGTCTCGGTGCGCTCAGCGAAGCGAGCCACCAACTCCTCGGCCACAACCGCTAGCGGCAGCGTCTCGGTCACCTCTGAACGAAGCTGGCGCAGCGTTTCCCGCAACTCATCCATCGCCGTCTGAACATCGCCGTACAGCGAGTTGAGCTCCGGCTGAGCTGCGTCCTCTTCGGTCTCGCCATCATCGATGATGCGTTCAAGCTCAAAGGAGATGTAGGTGAGCCACTGACCGAGCCGATCGTGAAGATCACGGGCGATTCGGGAGCGCTCCTCTTCAGCTCCGAGCGAGCGCAAGCGCCTGAACCAGCGAGCGTTGTCGACCGTGAGGGCCAGGACATCGCTGAGCCCTTCGAGAATGCGGCGATCCCGCTCGGTGTAGCGACGCTCGCCCGGATGCTCGATCGCCAGGATTCCAACCGTCTTACCCCGGGCCTTTAGCGCGGTGTAGAGCCCGGAACCCGACTCGCTGTTGACCGCATGGCCCTCGCGATCGCCAAGATCGTCGACCAGAAGCGGCACCGACGAGTTCAACGCGGTGCGGACCGCCGGCGGCAGCTCCAACACGGTTGAGGATGGCCGCAGCGAGCACCCCTCAGTGATCTGAGGAATCCACTCACCGTTGAGATCGTCCTTCACGATCAGGCACACGGTGCTGGCCTCGAAGGCGTAGTTGATCTGGTCCTTGGCCGCGGTGAGCGCCTCTCGCATATCTAGCGAGGTCGGGAGCGTCCGGGCCACCTGGTTCAGGATGTGCAACAGGTCGTTGGTCTCCGAAAGGGTGTCGATCCGTCCGGCCAGCGACACCCGGCGCCGCTCGGCATCGAGCAGCCGGCCGCGAGCAAAGGCGGCCAGACCCACCGCAACAGCCATGGCAATAATCAGCGCCACCCCCGCAGCACCGAAGCCAGCGCCAACCCCGAAGATGACCCCGCTGATAGCGGCACACGCCAAGCCCACCGCGATAGCGGTTACGCCAAGACCGAGACCCCACCCGAACGCGGCCACAACAGCGGCGGCCATCACCGTAAAGATAAAGGGGCTCTCCAGGCCACCACGAAATCCGCAGGCGATGCCCAGGATGGCCGCATCGGTAAGAGCAAATGTGCGCTGGACCGACTCTTTCGAAGCCAGCTTCAGCGGCCGAAACGAACGCCAGCACGACAGGAATAGCGCCACTGCCAACGTGGCCACTACCGAAAGGCGACCTCTGGTAACGGCTTCGGTCGTGGCAAAGACCATCCCGTACAGGACCGCACCCCAGCGCAGCGCGGAGATGATCGGGCTGACCGTGGCCCGCACCGGCGGCGGCAGGTTGAACTCGGTGGTCGCTTCGTCGACGCCGCCGTAACGCAGGGTGCGAAGGGCCGTGGCCGCGTCGGCAAAGGACAAAGGGGTATTGATCGACGACGAACCCTGTTTGGTTTCTTCTGAAGCGATCATCGCGAACACTCTCAGCCGGGCGGTGGGGAAGTACCTGCCAACGGGTGGAGCCCCTAGGCAAAGAATACCCCCGCCGAGACCAAGTTGAGGTGCGTTGACCCTTCACAAACGCTGTTCGCGCGCTGCGGCGCAACGAAAGCGCCTGCGAGACGCGACTCGACCCGGCCGAAGCCGGGCCGAACCAAAAAGAGCCGATCGAAAGCAACTGGCCAGTCGCGCCGGCGGCTAGTTGTTGGCGAGCACCAACCGCTCAAGATCGTCGGCAAAGGCCATGGCCGCTCCGGTAACCCGTTCGGTGTCGCTGGTCGATAGCAGGTCGAAGGTGAGGCCCGTGAGAGTGGCGGTGGTGAGCGTTACCGTCTGCTCAAGGCGGTCGCGGTTGGCGAGCTGCCCATCAAGATTGGTTCGCCAGGCATCGCGCCATGCGTTTACCAACTCGCGGCGAAACTCCCGGTAGCCGATGGCCCCAGCCATGCCCATGGTGGTCGCCTCCAACACGATGCGAGTGAGCCGGCCGTGTTCAGAATCGGACAGCCAGGTCCAGTAGCGACGGAACGCCGCACCTGGGTTGCGCTCGCCCTCAAGGAACGAGGTGGCGAGGGCCTCACGGTGGCGCTCTTCCACATGGGTAAGGGTGTCGATGATCAGATCTTCTTTGGATCCGAACTGGTAGGTAAGGGTGTAGGTGCTGGTGCCCAGAGCGTTGGCGAGGGGACGCAGTGAGAGCTCGCCAAGCCCGTTGTCTGCGAGATAGTGGACGATGCCGTCCAAGAGTTCCTGTTTGCGTTTCGGATTTGGTCGTCTGGCCACAGTTGCCTCTCTTCCCATGCAAGCGCACGAGTCATGTACGAGGTACACAAGGAACTTGCGTACCTAGCATGTGATTTTGTGTTTCTGCGATATCAGCCGTTTTGTGTGTGGTGTTGGCTACCTTGCCCCATCGCCATCGCAGTTCCGCAAGCGCTTGCAAAGCAATCGCGGGGCCGTGCACCGATGGTTCTTGAGCAATTCTGCAAGGCCAGTTAACCCTAATATCAGTCGGTTGTCACAATTTCGTCAGACAATTTCTGAACCACATACGAGCTTTTCTAAAGAGCGACAGGAGCGCAGGACAGGCCAGCGTGTCAGAATGCCGGAGTGCAGATCACCAAGTTCGATGAAGCCCCTGCGTTTCTTGCCCTCGACCTAGGACCTGAAACACCTTCAGCGGGCGTGGTTCGGAATGCACGGAAAATTCTTCAAGACGGCGCAAAAACCATGGCGCGGTCGGTTACCTACGGGTTTGCCAGCCTTGAGATGCAACGTGGTGGCCTCTCCGGTGGCATCAACGCGGCCGGCGACGAACGCGAGAGCGCCATCACCGCCTTTATCAGCGAAGCAACACCCAAGGTCAGCGCCGGAGACTGGAGCATCGACCCAGCCAAGGGCCTCACCAACGATGAGCTGGCACCACTCGCCGCGGTCGACACCCGCCCCGGCCTGCATCACCAACTGCTGGGACCTCACCGCGCCGATGACCTCATGGCGGCGCGCAGCGTGGCCCAGGTGGCCGAGCTCACCCTCGGCCAGAGCCTCGACGGGGCCACCGTCGCCGCCGAAGTGTTCGACGAAACCAGCCTGTTGGCGATGCACGAAATGTGTGCCCGCGGCGCCAAGGTTGTGGCTCTCAGCTCCGAGGTCGGTACGGTCGCCACACCGGACGGGATCGATCCCGATGCCGTGGTTGAAGCCTGGCTCGCCACCGGCCACGAGAGCATCGCCGCCCTCGCCAGCGGCGAACCCACGGCCCGCAACAAGATCTTCGGAGTCGAGGCCGACGTGTTGTGCATCGGCTCCAAGGTGGGTGCGCTCAACCACCAGGGCATGCCCTATGTGAAGGCCCGAGCCATCGTGGCCAGCGGCGCAGTACCCATCACCACCAAAGCCTTTGTGATGGCCAAGAACGCAGAAATCACAGTGGCACCCGACTTCCTTTGCACCGCCGGTCGCCTTCTCGCCTGGTATCAGGAGACCCCCAACATCGAGACGCTGGTGGGCCAAAACGACGCAACCATCGCCGCCGTCTGGGACGAGATCTCCAACCACAAAGACGGCCCCCTACTCGGAGCCTGCGAGCGAGCCGAGGCCTACCTAAAAACCTGGGCAAAAGAAATGCCCTTCGGCCGCCCATTGGGTTAGGGCAGGTTCATTGCCGCAAGGCGGGATCCGTCGGAACCCGTCGGCCCCTGGGGGGGCCTTTGGGGTTCCTCCTCGACCCGCGCTGCGGATCTTGTCTCGTCCGAACTCCTGGCGGAGTCCGCTGCTCGTCCCTCGCAGTACTCGGTCAACTCGCTAGCGCTGGTGCCTGATCATGCGACGCGCTTCAGCACGCGGGTTCGGTTTCATTGCCGCATCACAACCGTCGTTCGGAGGAACCCGCAGCTTGAAGTTCTGCCTTTGGGGGCCAGCGCGTGTCTCA